>NZ_JAMXSI010000002.1:0-510255 GCF_024124705.1 Halomonas sp. Mc5H-6 | reverse complement strand
CGGGTCTTTCGCTTCTTGTTCTGGTACTCGGCTTCGGAGAAAGTGATCTGATCCATGCGGTAATGAATCCTAGGCAGTTGACGATGGCCGTATTATCGCTGATTTCGGAGACTTATTCAGAGTCTCCCTAGGCTTTGATGATGGGGCCACCTCACGCCGCTATGACGCCTCAATCCGTTTCATGTTCGTCAGGCCAGCGTTTTGCCTCGAGCTTTCTTCAGATTTCCCTTCGCGAGGGACACCCTTACCGGGCGTGCAGGGGACTTTAACCCCAAAGTCACCCTCAGGTACCAACTCAGGAACAGCGCCAGTCAAGGCGCTGCGCGCCAAGCCTGGCGCGCATCAAAAAAGATGATCTCAAGGGCACTCCGATGCGTCTCCGATTCACCGTGCTCCAGCGACTCTTGCGCAGGGCTAACCACCCCTTAGCAGCCAGTACGGCGTGATTTCATGTTGGCCGTTTTCATCGGTAATGAACATCGATCCTTCGCTGATCATCACGGCCCAGTTAATCGCCCTTGGCAAATCCTTGGCAATGGTCGCGAGTGCTTCCTGTGGCAGCCCCGCCACATGCACATTTTTCAACGATGCCACATTAGGCAGTACCTTGCTCTCCCACATATCGACGCGACCGTAGGCAAGCAGCGATACGCGCTCAGCCCGCCTGGAACACCAGGTAAGGCGCTCAGCATCCGGCAGGCCGACTTCAATCCAGTGCAGCACACGGCCATCCAGGCTCTTTTCCCACAAAGCGGGCTCATCGACGTCGGAAAGGCCACGCCCGAAGGCAAGGGCTTCGTCATACCAAAGCACATAGGCAAGCAAGCGCGCGGTCATGCGCTCTTCGGTCTCTGACGGATGACGTGCCACGGTAAAACGCAGCGTCTCATACACCCCGCGATCCAGATCGGTCAGATTGATATCCACTTTGTAGGGCGTTGCACTAAGGGCCATTGCAGTTTCCAAACGAAAATTTACGCCAGTGTACCTGATACAGGGTATAGACAGGTCATGACAGGCGGAGATCCGCTTTAAGGGTGCCGTTCTTTAGCGTTTCGGCCTCGTGCATCGGCTCGCGCCACGGCTCTTCGAGGGCGGCTTGATACCAGGCCTGCATGGCAGGCAGCGCCAGCAGGCGCTCCACATAAGCCTGAGAGGGTGCACTGAGCGGTAGGTTGAACGTCTGCGCACGGAACGCCACGGGCGCATAAAACGCATCGACAGCGCTGAAGTACTTGCCTGCCAGGAAGGGCCCGCCGAAGCGCTCAAGTCCCTGCTGCCATAGGGCATCCAGGCGGTACACATCAGCCTTCAACTTATCCGACAAGCCGTTTAACTCAACCCGCAGGCCGCAGTTCATTGAGCACTCGTCGCGTAAAGCGCCAAAGCCACTGTGCATTTCGGCAGTGGCTGAGCGTGCCCAGGCACGGGCTGCCTTATCTGCAGGCCATACGTTGGTGTGTTGCTCGGCCAGGTACTCGACGATTGCCAGAGAATCCCACACGGCCAGCTCGCCATCCACCAAGCAAGGAACCAACCCCGAAGGGGAAAAACGCCTAAACGCCTCATGACTGGCACCAAAGCCACCCTCGAACGGCATGAGATGTTCGTTAAACGGAATTTCCAGCGCTTTCATCAGCACCCAAGGACGCAGCGACCAGGAAGAGTAATTCTTGTTGGCAATATACAACTCAAACATGCAGCGCTCCTTGTTGATAACAGAGACGTTAATCGAACGAAATGCTTCACCATGTTGCTTCGAGCATAAAACGGGGGTGGCGCAAGCGCCACCCCCTAAATCAGCAAATATTGAATGAGCAAACGCTTAAAAGTTCGGTTTGCGCTTCTCGACAAAGGCGGACATACCCTCTTTCTGCTCACCACCGGCAAAGCAGAAGGCGAAAAGGCTGGTTTCCAGCGCCAGAGCACTGTCCAGATCCTGATCCAAGCCGTCGTGAACCGCCTGCTTGGCACCGCGCACCGCCTGTGCGCCATTACCTTTAAGCTGTTTGGTGAGCTCTTCAACGTAGCTCTCGAGCTCGGCTTGCGGCATTAACCGGTTCACCAGGCCGATACGCAGCGCCTCTTGGGCGTCGATCTTGCGTCCGGTGGTGACCAGATCAATCGCCATGGCGGGGCCAACGCGGCGCGGCAGTCGCTGGGTACCGCCAAAGCCCGGGATGACCCCGAGCAGCACTTCAGGTTGACCGAACACGGCGTTGTCGCTGGCTACCGCCCAGTCGCAGGCCAGTGCCAGTTCGCAGCCGCCGCCAAGGCAAAACCCGTTCACCAGCGCGACCACCGGCACGGGTAACGTTTCCAGGCGTTTAATGGTACGCAGCGCTTGACTGGCAAAGTCCCGCGCTTCCTCAGGTGTTTTATCACGCATTTCGGTGATATCGGCACCGGCCACGAAGGCTTTCTCCCCGGCACCGGTAAGCAGTACGCCGCGTAAATTCGGGTGGGCTTCAAGCTCCACCAGGTGTGTTTCCAGCGCTAGTAGTACATCGCTATTCAACGCATTCAGTGCTTTGGGACGATTGATGGTGAGGCGCACCATCCCATCGTTATCAACCTTTTCGATCACTGCTTCGCTCATGATGGGCTCCTTATTTGATTTGTTATGGAATTTTAAAATGAATACCCATCAACCCTAGCGAACGCTTGGTTGAGTGGCAATCACTTATTTATGCCGCGCTCTTCAGGTCAGTGCAAGCTAATCGTAATGATAAAAACCGCGGCCGCTCTTACGACCTAGATAGCCCGCCGCGACCATGCGCTTGAGCAGCGGACAGGGACGGTATTTGGGGTCGCCAAAGCCCTCCTGGAGCACATCCATAATCGCCAGACAGACATCCAGGCCAATCAGGTCCGCCAGCGCTAGCGGCCCCATGGGATGAGCCGCGCCTAGCTTCATGGCGTCGTCCACGGCTTCAGGCGTTGCAGTGCCTTCCTGGACGATAAATGCCGCTTCGTTGATCATCGGTACGAGTAAGCGGTTGACCGCAAAGCCAGGCGCGTCACCTACCGGCACGGCGGTTTTGCCAAGGGCCTTGGCGAGTTTTTCAATCTCGGCCACGGTGGCATCGGCGGTCTGCTCGGCGCGAATCACTTCCACCAGTTTGAGTACCGGCACCGGGTTGAAGAAGTGCATGCCTACCACGCGCTCGGGCCGTTCGCACACCGCTGCCAGACGGGTGAGCGATAACGACGAGGTGTTGGAGGCCAGTATCGCGGTGCTGCTCAGCTGGCTCAGGTCGCGGAACAGCGACTCTTTCAGTTCAGGCTGTTCAGGAGCGGCTTCGATAATCACCGCGCAGTTGCTTAGCGCGTCCAGTGTAGTCGTGGTAGAAAGGCGCGCCAGCGCGGCGTCTTTATCCGCCTCGCTGATTTTTTCTTTCGTGACCAGCTTGGTCAAACCTTTATCGATATTCGCCTTGGCACGGCCAAGCGGCTCCTCGGCCACATCGTAAAGGTGCACATTGAAGCCACTGGCAACCGCCACTTGGGCGATCCCCTGCCCCATCGTGCCTGCGCCGACGACACCGATATTCTGATTACTCATGCACTCTCTCCCCTGTCGATGACTAATGCTGTTGACGATTATTAATGCTGTTTGGCTTCTTCCCGCAGTACAAATTTCTGAATCTTGCCCGTCGAGGTTTTCGGCAGCTCGCTGAAAATAACGGTTTTAGGGACTTTGTAGCCCGCCAGGTGTTCACGGCAATGGGCGATAATATCGGCCTCGGTGACTTCGCCATAGCCGACTTTGAGCTTCACAAAGGCACAGGGGGTTTCGCCCCACTTCTCGTCGGGTTTGGCCACCACCGCGGCCTCTTCCACAGCTGGATGGCCGTAAATAGCGTCTTCCACTTCAATGGTGGAGATATTCTCACCGCCGGAAATAATAATGTCCTTGGAGCGATCCTTGATCTCGATATAGCCGTCCGGGTGCCACACGGCCAGGTCGCCGGTATGGTACCAGCCGCCTTCCAGCGCCTGCTCGGTGGCTTCGGCGTTCTTTAAATACCCCTTCATGACATTGTTGCCGCGCATCAGAATCTCGCCGATGGTCTGGCCATCCTTGGGTACCGGCTCAAGGCTGATGGGGTCGGCAACGCACAATGCTTCGAGCATGTGGTAGCGCACCCCCTGACGGGCTTTGATCTTGGCCCGCGCTTCCAGCGGTAACTCATCCCAGGCCTCGCGCCAGGCGCACACGGTCACCGGCCCATACACTTCCGTCAGGCCATAGACATGGGTGACTTCAATGCCCAGCTTCTCTACCCCGGCAATCACCGAGGCCGGCGGCGCTGCACCGGCGGTGGTGACTTTTACCGGGTGGTCAAACTCGCATTTGTCTTCAGCCGGCAGGTTCACCAGGCCATTGAGAATAATCGGCGCTCCGCTGAAGTGCGTGACCTTCTCGGCGGTAATGAGCTGCATGACCTTTTGAGGGTCGACTTTACGCAGGCAAATATTGACCCCGGCGTTGGCGGCAATCGTCCAGGGGAAACACCAGCCGTTGCAGTGGAACATGGGCAGTGTCCACAGGTAGATCGGGTGGTGGGGCATCGCCCACTCCATGATATTGCTCACCGCGTTAAGGTAAGCGCCGCGGTGGTGATAAACCACCCCCTTGGGCTTGCCGGTGGTGCCGGAGGTGTAGTTCAGCGAGATCGCGTCCCACTCATCCGCGGGCAGCTGATAGGCGAAATCCGCGTCGCCTTCTTGAAGCAGCGCTTCGTACTCGACCTCGCCAATGCCCTGGGTGTCGCCGAGAAACTCAACGTCAGCGACATCGATGATCAGCGGTTTATGCTCAAGCTTGGCTACCGCTTGCTGGATGACGTCGGCAAACTCGGGGTCGACCAGAATGGCTTTGGCCTCGCCGTGTTCCAGCATATAGCGGATCGCTTCGGCATCCAGGCGAATGTTGAGCGTGTTCAAGACACACCCCGCCAGCGGCACGCCAAAGTGTGCTTCAAACATCGCGGGCACATTGGGCAGCATCGCCGCCACGGTTTGGCCCGGCTGAATGCCCCGTTGCTGAAGGGCAGAGGCAAGCTGGCGGCAGCGCGACCAGGTCTCGCCCCAATTGCGCCGCGTGCTTCCGTGCACCACCGCCGTATAGTCAGGGTAGATCGACGCGGAGCGCTCGATAAAGGTCAGCGGTGAAAGCGGCACGTGGTTGGCAACGGTCTTGGGCAAGCCTTTTTCAAAGATAGCGGTCATGGTCGGCTCCTGGGCTTATTATTAAGCGTGTTGTTGAAGTCGGTATTACTAAAAGCGTCCGTTTTAAATAGTTGTTTTGATCGCTTAGAAACAGCACCGCCGCCTCAAAGGGCGGCGGTGCTGACTGAAAAGGTTCGCGTTAATGAACCTCAAAGTCGCTTAAACACTGAACGCCTGCCTCGATCACCGCCCGCTGGGCCCTGCCTACCGGCAGCCACTGGGTGATGGCAAATTCAGCGCTGCGCATCTTGGCAGTATAGAAGGGATCATTACTGCC
Organism: Halomonas sp. Mc5H-6; assembly: GCF_024124705.1. NCBI lineage: Bacteria > Pseudomonadati > Pseudomonadota > Gammaproteobacteria > Oceanospirillales > Halomonadaceae > Halomonas > Halomonas sp. Mc5H-6. The sequence goes on along the minus strand of NZ_JAMXSI010000002.1, from coordinate 504,743 downwards.
ATTATCAATGGCGGCTTTGGCACTCAACGCCGACTGGCCCATCTGCCACGCGCACAGCACATGCCCCGCCAGATTCAGGAAAGGAGTCGCGTAAGCCTGAACGGCGTCTGCACCGCTATCGGGGTCTTTACCTTCTGCCAGCACCATGGCCTGGGCGGCCTTTAAATCGTCAAGCCCGGCGGCCAAGCCGCGGCCCAATGCTGCCAAGGCGGGGTCGGCGTTGAGCTGCTCCACCGTCGCGGCTACCTCTTTCAAGAGCGCGGTGAGCGCTTCGCCGTTGTCACGCTGGAGCTTCCGCCCCGCCAGATCGAGCGCCTGGATACCGTTGGTGCCTTCGTAAATCGGCGCAATCCGGGCATCGCGCAGCAGCTGGGCGGCGCCAGTCTCTTCCACATAGCCCATGCCGCCGTGTACCTGAATGCCCATGGAGGCAATATCCACGGCCTGATCCGTGGAGAAGCTCTTGATGACGGGAATCAAAATATCGGCGCGGGCCTGTGCGGTTTGGCGGGCATCGCTGTTTTCCCCATGGCGAGCGGTGTCCAGTTCGGCGGCGCAGTACAGCGCCAGGGCGCGCAGCGCATCGGTACGTGAACGCATGGAGAGCAGCATACGGCGCACATCAAGGTGGTCGCTGATGGTGCAGTCCTTACCGCCCCGGGCTTTAGGGGAACGCCCCTGGGTGCGCTCCAGGGCGTAGGCAAAGGCGTGCTGGCAGGCGCGCTCGGCCACGCCAATGCCCTGAATGCCAACCTTGTGGCGCGCCTCGTTCATCATGGTGAACATATGGTTGAGGCCACGCCCCTCCTCGCCGACCAGATAACCAACTGCACCGCCGTTTTCGCCAAAGCTCAGGGTGCAGGTGGGCGAACCATGAATACCCAGCTTGTGCTCAATGGAGGCGCAGGTGACGTCGTTGCGCTCACCCAGGGAACCGTCGTCGTTGACCAGAAATTTGGGCACCAGAAACAGCGAAATGCCTTTGTTGCCCTCCGGGGCGTCGGGTTTGCGGGCCAGTACCAGGTGGATAATGTTCTCGGCGGCGTCGTGCTCGCCCCAGGTAATGTAGATTTTCTGGCCGCTGATGCGGTAATGACTGCCTTCGGGAATGGCTTTGGTACGGACTTTCGAAAGATCCGAGCCAGCCTGGGGCTCGGTCAGGTTCATGGTGCCGGTCCAGGTACCTTCTACCAGCTTGGGGAGATAGACCGCTTTCTGGTCGTCGTTACCATGGTGGGCCAAGGCCTCGATGGCACCGGCCGTCAGCATGGGGCACAGGCCCAGCGCCATATTGGCGCCGTGGAGCATTTCCTGAACGGCGCTGGCCACCACTTCCGGCAGATTTTGTCCGCCCAGGGATTCAGAGACGCCAATGCCGTTCCAGCCACCTTCCACATACGCCTGGTAAGCCGCCGCGAAGCCATCCGGCGTCGTTACACTGCCATCCGCTTGGCGCATCGCCCCCTGCTTATCGCCAACATCGTTCAGCGGCCCCCAGACATCACCGGCCAGCTTGGCGGCTTCTTCAAGCACGGCCTCGACAAGTTCAGGGGTGGCTTCTTCAAAGCCCGGCAGGTTCAGCGAACGATGCGCTAGCAGTTCTTCAAGCACAAAGCGCAAATCGCGTACCGGCGCGGCATAATAGTTCATAACGAGACCTCGGGCTAAGATTTTAAACAATTGTTTGAAAGTCTACAGTGGATACTAGTAATCCTCGCCACTACACACCATTAGCCCAAGGTCTCAACAAGGCGTCATCCAGGCAATGGAGGCCCTTCAATGCCGCTCGCCAGCCTGCTCGATATCATCGTAATACACGATGTGGCTTTCATCTTCAGGCGGTGGCCCGACAATAGGTGCTGCCACGTCCACATCGGGCACCAGGTCGGATAGATCCTCCAGATGCTCGTGCTCCAGCGCTCCCTGCATCAACTCTTCGGTGACCACCAGCTCGGCACCCGCAGAACTCATCGGCGTCGTGGCAGTAAACGGTGCCACCGGGACAGGCGCGGGGCGGACACGTCGACGCCAGCTGAAGAACACCACAAAAAACAGGCTCAGCGCCCCGAAAGCCCAGAACAGCCCGGCATCGCCCAGGGCGGTCATCACCGGGGAGATCATCAAGGGGCTGATCGTCGCACCGATGGAGTTGATCAACAGCAGTCCCTGACTCATGCGCACCAGGGCACCGGCCGGGGCACGGTCAGCCGCATGGCTGACTGCTACCGGATAAAGCGCAAATACCCCGCCACCCAGCAGGAAGAGCAGCACCGCCAGCATTGGCGTGGAGAGCGGCAGCCACAGCATGGCCGCCGAGATCAGCACGCAGAAAGCGCTGATCGCGATCAACACCATCTGGCGGTCGTGGCGGTCCGACCAGCGACCAATGGGATACTGCAGCAGCATGGCGCCCATAATCACCACGGCCATCATCTGGCCGACCTGGCTGACCGTCATGCCAATTCGCTGTAAATAGAGCGGCAGCAGCGTATACGCCGCCGCGACCACCATGCCCGACCCCAGACTGCCCATGACACCGGTAGGCGTCATGGTAATCAAACGCAGAGGAGGCAGTGGTTCGGCATGCTCGATAAGCGGTGATACGCGGGGAATCATGGCCATCGGCAGTACCGAGAGTGACGCTAGAAGCCCGATCACCATGAACGGTGCCGTCATGCCCATGGCATCGGTCACGCCCAGCAGCAATTGGCCCAACACGCCAGCGGCATACAGCGAGATCATATACAGCGCGAGCAGACGACCGCGTACCTTCTGGTCGCCAGAGGTCAACAGCCAGCTTTCAATGACCAGATACACGCCCACCGTGGCCCAGCCGCCGATCAAGCGCAGCACGAACCAGGCCCAGGGATCAAAGAATAGCCCCTGTAGGAGTACCGTCACGGCCACCAGCGAGGCAAAGCTACCGTAGGCACGGATATGACCGATACGCAGCAACAGGCGATCATTCACCATGGCACCCAGTGCCAGGCCAATAAAGTAGGCAGACGAGACAATACCGATTAACGTGGCCGACTCACCCGCTGCATCCAGGCGGATGGTGATCAAGGTAGCGAGAAAACCGTTACCGATCCCGAGAATGAACAGCCCTAACAGGGGGGCCAGCGCCATGGCCAGCAATTGCCGCGACATGAAAACCTCGTCTTGCCTAAAGGGGTGAAAAACAGGCGTGAAAACGCAAATAAATGGGTTCACAGAAACCGTTATCTCACCTGGCGCATCGAGTCAGGCCGGGATAGCGGCGCGCAATTATTACCCTCAAGGGAGCAAAGTCAATGCTTTTCTAACGTTACAATTATTCACGTTAGCGGTTTGTATAGAAGAACCACGTCTGGCCCAGGAAATTCCACTACTAAATTATTCTTTTGCGCCCACCAGCGAAAGGTCTTCTCACTAAAAAAGCTGATATGCGTAGGGTCGCTAATATAGTGCCAGCGGGCAAACGCTTCCGGGGAAGTGACCCGCTTGGTCATCAACCCAAGGTAGCCACCGGGCGTGAGCATTCCAGCCAGCTGAGCCAGCACCGGGCCGGGCTTCGCCAGGTGCTCGACCACTTCTGTCGCGGTGATAAAATCGTACTCATGAGTAAGCACCCGCTGTTCTGGCGCATAAAAGGGATCATAAATTGACATGGGGTAGCCCTGCTCTGCGAACATTACCGACAGCGTGGGCCCAGGGCCAGAGCCAAAATCAAGCCCACGGGCCTGGGCGGTCAGTTTAGCGGTCAGCGGGGTAAATAAACGCCCTAAAAAGCGTCGATATCCCGTATCATACGGCGAGTTCCGGTGCTTGTCGTATTCCGCCTTTTCGGCGGCTGCGCTCAAATGCTGCTCTGGCGGCACGAAGACCAGTGCACAGGTGGCACACTGGAAATAGTCTCGGCGACGATCTTGATGGTAGAAGGTGGCATCGTCCTCATCACATAGCGGGCAACGCCGCGTCGTCGTCTTCATTGGCTCACTGTTTTGTATTAAGGAAAGTGGCATGCTCTCAGGTCTGGACCATCTGGTTGTGACTGTGACCGACATGGGTCGCGCGGTGGATTTTTACTCACGTGTTCTGGGACTGGAGGTACGCTACCGAGACGCTCAACGGGTGGATTTACTGCTCGGTGATACCGCGTTGCGTCTGCATCAGACCGACACCGATATCGCCCCCATTTCCGCAACGCCCACCCCTGGCAGTCTGGACCTCTGCCTGCGCTGCCAGCTGCCGCTGGACGAGTTCAAACAGCATCTGGACGTTCTGGGTATTGATATCGAACTGGGCCCGGTGGCACGTCAGGGCGCCAACGGGCCCATCGAGTCGATTTACTTACGCGACCCGGACGGCAACCTGCTCGAGATTTGCCGCCCCGCGGCACGTTAATGCCAAGGCTGATCAGGCACGCTATAATAGCGGTCGCTGAAATACGATAGACAATCCTTATTGTTACAGTATCACTCCGAAAACACGTAAAGGGAAACGTTATGCAAGACAGCAGCCAGGACATGCCAACTGAAGGAACGGTTGTCAACGGAGAGCCCGAGCGCGCGGCTGAAAACCAGCGCAAACCCGACACCACCATGGCGATGGTGGTCTATGCGCTCTATCTCGCCAGCTTTATCCTCGGCTTCACGTCGGTTGTCGGCGTCGTCATCGCCTACGTCTACAAAGGCAAAGGCCCTGAGTGGCTGGACGAACACTACCGCTACCAGATTCGCACTTTCTGGATGGGTATGGTTTACGGGCTCCTGTGCCTGGTCCTGGCCGTCATCGGCATTGGATTCCTGCTCATGCTGGCACTGGCCGTGTGGCTCATTGTGCGCTGTGTCAAAGGCTTTAAAGGGCTGCAGGAGCAACGTGCACCTTCTAATGTAGACACCTGGCTGTTTTAAGCATGGCTCAACACCGGGGTGAAGCCAGCGTGCAGCGCTTCAAAGCCAGTGCGATCAGCTGGTTATGGCGTACGTTATCAAGCTGGCCACTCGTGCGACTGTGGCGACTCTCTTCTCGCCTGGGTCCACTGGTTTACCGCTTTAACAAGCGAGAGCGCGAGGTGACGGAGCGCAACCTGGACGTTGTGTATCCTCGCCTGTCTGCTTTAAAACGCAAAACACTTGCCCAACACAGTTTACGTCACTCAACCGCCACCATGCTGGAACTTGGCCATGCATGGATGGCGGAACCTCATAAAGTGGAAGCCAGCATTTTAGCGGTGCATGGCCGCGACAAACTGGACAACGCCAGGGCGGAAGGACGCGGCGTGATTGTACTGGCGCCGCATTTTGGCAACTGGGAAGTGCTGAATTTCTGGCTGTCGAGCCATTTTCCATTCACTGCCATGTATGAGCCACCCAAGATGGCCGCACTTGACCCGGTTATCCGGCAGGGCCGCGAGCGCATGGGCGCGCAGTTGGTGCCTACCAACCCTCGCGGGGTTGCGGCACTGCTCAAGGCCCTCAAACGCAGCGAAGCCATCGGCATCCTGCCCGACCAGGAGCCTGATTGGGGCAGTGGCGTCTTTGCACCGTTCTTTGGCCGCGATGCCTACACGGCCACACTGCTGCCTAAACTGGTAGCACGCACCCAGGCCCGCGTGGTGACGGGAGTCGCCCTGCGCGTGCCCGGGAAAGGGTTTGAGATTCACTTCCTCGACGCCGACGAGCGCGTCTACGACCCAGACGACGTGCAGTCAGCCACCGGCGTCAATGCCAGCGTCGAAGCCGCCATTGCCCTTGCCCCGGCCCAGTATCAGTGGGAATACAAGCGCTACCGCAAAACCATTCAAGAACAGCAGAAGCTGGCCAATTTCCACGATTACCGGATTTACTAGTTCCCCTGCCGTCGCAAGCGTATGCCATAACACCGGCCGCTTCGTGGTGTCAGCGGGTAGCGTCCGAGGTGAAATCAGCGTGCAGCCAACGTCGCAACTGGCGTAGTTCAGCCGCGGGTGCCTGGCTTTCTGGCGTCGGCCACATGCCGGGTACAAAGCCCCGGGCCTGAAACGGCACCAGCAAGTCCGGGTCGCCGCTGATAATATGGACGGGGACGGCACCGCTGGCGTCGTCGCCGGTAATCAACGGGGCCGGTTGGTGGTCGCCCAGCACAATCAGCAACGTATTGTCGTCCGCCACGCGCTCGGCCCAGCGGCCGACCGTTTTGATCGAGTAGTCGACCGACCAGGCATAGTGATCGCGAATACGTTCGATGTCCTGCCACAAGACTTCCGGTGGATCCCCTGCGTCTTCCCAAGGGGCAAAAATCCTGCCATCACCAATGCTGGACCAGTCATCCAGTACCGGCAAAATCGGCGTCCATGGTGCGTGACTCGAAATCAGCGCCAACTGCGCAAAGACAGGCGAATCATCCAGCAATTCGCGCTGGGTATAGGCCAGGGTAAACTGGTCCGGCATCGTCACCCAGTTCAGCGCTGGTCCCCGGTAGTCAATATCTTTCTCCACTACCAATTGATCAAAACCGTAGGCCGCGCCTTCCGGCCAGGGCTGAGTAATCGCCGGCATCACGACCAGCGTGCGCTGCCCTGTGGCCCGAAAGTCATCCACCAGCGTGGTCGCATCGCTGTCTAACAATAGCTGGTACCACAGCTGGTTATCGATGGTGTAACCGCTTAACGCCGTGGCGTGCGCCAGCCAGGATTGACCACCACGAATCGGCGACTCGAGCAGACCCGATACGACGTTGATCTCCCGCTCGGCGAGCCGCCGTTCGATCTCGTCCAGGGTAGGTGCCAGGACAGAGCGATAGCGATCGTCCTCCAGCGCCGTAACACCATAGGATTCGATAAACGTCATCAACACCCGGCGACCCGCCAAACCGTTGAGCGAGCGTTGCTCGATCGGCGCTGCCTCAAGCGTTCGCGCAAAAGCCTGTTTGGCCTGATGGGTCGTGACCAGTTGCCCCCACTGAACATGGGTCGCTTTAACCACCGGCAGGCTGGTGCGCTCAATGATGGGCATGCCACCCAGGGTTAGTCCCGCCCCCAGGCTTGAGAACGCCAGCACTGCCAGTGCCCATACTCTCGCCCTTCCCTTTAGCGGGTAACGTTCACCCGGCAACAGCAGCCTGAAAACGCCAAAGGCCAATAGCAGAAGCAATGAAACCGCCACGACTATTGTGCAAACTGCCCAGATTTGGCCTACATTACCCACTAGCAAGTCGACAATGGAGCCCAGCAGCGGCATGTCGAGATACAGGTTTAACGGTCGACCAAAGGCGGTGTAAGTCGCCGCATCCCCAAGGTTGATCAACGTGGCCAGGATGAGCCAGCTTGCTAGTGCAATGCCAAGCCCCAAGCGCAAGTTTCCTCGGGGCATGAGCAGCATGAGAGGCATGACCAGCCAAGCCTCCCAGGCGATCAGGTTCCCTGACATATCGCCATAGCGCCACCAAAGTGGGGCCACCAAACCTATATTGAGCGCTACCGCTCCTATCCATAATCGCCGCATTGCAGGCTTGCCATCCGTTGCCATTGAAGTGGTCGAGCGCCATATCGTCGCACGATCACGACAATGCTGGTAAACGAACTCGACATGTACTTTACTGACTAAATGTATAACTATTGTTTAAAAATTGCACGAAGTGGTAGAAGATAGGCCGAGGTAGAGGGCAGATAGCACACGCCGCTGAAAGGACATCACCGTTATGCACTACAAAAAAGGAAGGTTGCTCGTCATGATCACCTCGCTGGCCACCTTGCCCGCCATGGCTGATCACCCCCACTACTATCAGGTCGTGGTTGAACAGGCACGAGAACTGGCCGACGCGCCTTACCAACCGTCAGAGGCTGAGCTCCCCGCCCCGCTACGCAACATCGACTACGACACCTATCGGCAAATTCGCTTTGACCCTGCAAACGCCTACTGGCGTGATGAAAGCCCCTTCAGTGTGCAACTGTTTCACAGCGGTTTTTTGTTCGAGACGCCTGTTCGTATCAATGTCATTGAAAACGGCAACGTTGCCCCTTTGCCCTTCTCGACGGATGATTTTTCCTATGACGGCGAGGCGAGTGCGTTACTTGACCACGACCTGACCGGCAGCGGCCACGCGGGGTTTCGCCTGCATTACCCCCTGAATAGCGATGACTATGCCGATGAATTTGCCGTGTTTCTGGGTGCCAGCTATTTCCGGCTGGTCGGCCGCGACCAGGTTTACGGCTTATCGTCTCGGGGATTAGCCATTGATACCGCGTCAAGCGATGGCGAAGAGTTTCCAGCGTTTCGCGAGTTCTGGCTACACAAACCCGACGCGGACGCCCGCCAGGTCGAGGTGCTTGCCCTGATGGATAGCCCTTCGCTTAGCGGCGCCTACCGGTTTGTGATCCAGCCCGGTGACAGGACGCAAGTAGAGGTCGAAGCGGCACTGTTTGCGCGTGACGACATCGCCAAGCTGGGGGTTGCCCCGCTGACCAGCATGTTCACCTTTGGTGAAGCCAGTCGCGAACGCCCGGATGACTATCGCCCACAGGTTCACGACTCCGATGGGCTACTGATACAGACCGGCACCGACGAGTGGATTTGGCGGCCGCTGAGCAACCCAGACAGCGTGCGCATTTCATCCTTCTTCGATGACAACCCCCAAGGGTTTGGACTGATGCAGCGCGAGCGTGATTTCAACCGCTATCTGGATACAGAAGCGCAATATCACCGACGCCCCAGCCAGTGGGTCGCCCCCCTCGAGGACTGGGGTGAGGGCCACGTTGAGCTGGTGGAAATCCCCACGCCGGACGAAACCCACGACAATATCGTTGCCTACTGGGTCGCCGAGGAACCACTCCAAGCTGGCGATTCCCGTCGCCTGCACTACCAGACCTATACGCTCAACTCACAGCCCGAAAACCACACATTAGGGCGCGTGGTGCGCACTCGTCACGGCCGCGCCGAAGTGCCAGGACAAACCGAGGAAATCACTGAAGGCGAACGCCAGTTCATTGTCGATTTCCAGGGCGGTGCGCTTGACGACATCGCTGCCGACCAACCCGTCCAACTGGATATCAGCCTTCAACAAGGCGAAGTGACACTGCCCCAGGTCACTGCGCTGCCCAACGGTGGCTGGCGGGCGAGCTTCCGGCTACCCGCAAGCGACCGACCCAGCGATATTCGCCTACGGCTAACTCATGAAGGCAAGCCCGTCAGCGAGACCTGGAACTATGTGTGGTATCCCGATGATTGATACAGATCCGCTGGCCCCCTCAATTCCCTGGCTGAAAACACGCCGTGTGCTGTTGGCCATCGCGGTACTGGCATCGAGTGTCGCTGGGTGTGTTGCCATGTACCGGGTTACATCGAGCCTTGCATTGGGCTGGCAGGTATCGATGCTTGTGTTATTCGCACTGACGTTCACCTGGATCGCGCTGGCATTCTGGAACGCCCTATGCGGCTTTGTGGTATGCGCACTAAGACTTGACCCGCTAAGCCTGCGCAGGCTCAATCACGAAGTCCCCAACGCACGGTTATTGGTCAGCCGGACGGCCGTGGTCATGCCGATTTACGCCGAACCGCCAGTGCCTACCTTTGCTGGCCTGGAAGCCACCTGCCGTTCGCTTATGCAGCACACGCTTGACGATAAAGACGCCAACGAGGCGGCACGCCCACTCGGCGAGCATTTTGATATTTTTGTTCTAAGCGACACCCAGGACGCTGATCAGGCCCAGATAGAGGAGGCTCACGTCGCGGCTTTGCAGCACCGTTTTGCCGGTGAGCTTGCCATCCATTACCGGAGGCGGCTCAACAACCAAGGCCGCAAAGCGGGCAACATTGCCGAATTTTGCCGCCGCTGGGGGCGGCATTATGATTTTATGGTCGTGCTGGATGCCGATAGCCTGATGAGTGGCGCGACGCTGTTACGCATGGTTCAGCGCATGCAGCGCCAGCCCGGCATTGGCCTGATCCAGACGGTGCCAATGCCGGTGGGCCAGAAGACGCTGTTCGGCCGCTTCACCCAGTTTGCCTCAGCGCTGTATAGCCCCATGCTCGCGGCCGGTCAGAGCTTCTGGCAGGGCGATACGGCCAACTACTGGGGACATAACGCCATTATCCGCACCCGAGCGTTCATGAACCATGCGGGCTTGCCCACGCTGCCCGGCAAGCCGCCGCTGGGCGGCGAGATACTCAGCCATGATTTTGTCGAGGCTGCCCTGCTTAAACGCGGTGGCTGGCAGGTGTTGCTGGACACCACCGTAACCACGGCAGTTTCGCGGCACGACCCTTACGTCAGCGCCTCCCACAATAGCTTTGAAGCCATGCCGAGTAACTTGCTGGACTTTGCCAAACGCGACCGCCGCTGGCTGCAAGGGAATCTCCAACACCTTCGCTTACTCGGCGGGCCAGGTCTGCACCCGCTTAGCCGACTGCATTTTTTCTACGGTGCCTTTGCCTTTTTATCCTCGCTGGTATGGCTGGGCTTGTTGATCTGCACAAGCGTATTAGTGACTTATCATGTATTTGGCGATGTCACCGCCAGGACGCTTCCCCAGCCGCTCTCGCTCGGGTTGCTGTCGATTACCCTGGGCATGCTGCTGGCCCCCAAGCTGCTGGGTTGCCTGTTGGCCTTGGGTCAAACACCCCATGCCTTCGGCGGTCGGCTACGTTTGCTGGTGAGTACCAGCCTGGAAATGTTGTTCGCCGCCTTGATCGCCCCACTGATGATGGCCTGGCATAGTCTGTTCATTATCAGCGTCCTGCTGGGCCGTGCCATCGAGTGGCAAACCCAGACTCGCGGCGAACGCTCGCTCAGTTGGCGGGAAACCTGGCAGCACACCGGCTGGATGACCCTGAGCGGGCTGCTCTGGGCAGGCATCATGGCCGCCTTTTCACCCACGGCATTTGGCTGGCTGACGCCTGCCTGGCTTGGGCTGGTAGGCGCTGCCCCCTTGGTCAAATATTCCAGCAGCGCCACCTGGGGCGGTTTTATCAGTCAACTGGGGCTGCTCAAAACCCCCAGCAGCACGTTCAAGCCTCCGTTACTGAATACTTTTGAAAGCCTGGTCGCCAATAGCGATCCTTATCCGCTGGACCCGGCCTCCCAACAGCCGTTGCCGCTGGCGCCGTTACCCGCGGAGCGCTGTGGAGAGATGCCTGACCAGTCCTTCAGTCACTTTGTTCAAAAGACGCTCACCGCTTCGTCAGCCACCTTCAAGGAGCCCCACTAATGCCGTTCGGGTATCGACAACGGCTACGTCAAGCGAGCGGACTTGCCCGCTCGCTGTTCATTTACTGGCGTCCAGGACGCCAGCGGGGGCTTAAGCAGCTTTACCGGCCGTTCATTGTGCCGGGCAAACCCGCATTTGATATTGGTGCCCACCTGGGTGACCGAAGCGCCGCCTTTTACGCGCTGGGCGCCAGGGTGATTGCCCTGGAGCCGCAGCCTGTTCTCGCGCTGTGGTTCAAGCGCATGGTAAAAACGCCCGCCGTCACCCTGCTGCCGGTGGCGGCAGGCTCCACCGAGGGCATTGCCGAGATTGCCATCAGCAGCGCCAACCCCACGCTCTCGACCCTCGCCAGCGAATGGCGCGAGCAGATCGGCCAACACAATGCGGGCTTTCGCCAGGTGCGCTGGGAGCAACGCCTGAGCGTTCCCGTCATCACGCTCGATCGACTCATTGCCGACTACGGCGAGCCCAGTTTCATCAAGATCGATGTGGAAGGCTTTGAAGCCGAGGTATTGGCCGGGCTAAGCTATCCCGTGGCAGCGCTATCGGTGGAATTTGTAACCGGCGCTCTCAAGGTCAGCCATGAATGCATCGACCGGTTAAGCCACCTGGGCGATTATCGCTACAATGTCGTCGTCGGCGAGCAGCGCCATTTTCGCTGGAAAGAATGGCAGACACCGGAGGCGATTCGCCAATGGCTGAACGAGGGGGCAGACGCCCTGCCCTCTGGCGACCTTTATGCCTGCCGTTCGGACCACCCGCACCTCCTGAACACCCCATAGGCACGTTTAACCCCATGATCCACCACTGGCAGCAACTTACCGCCCCCCAGCTAGCCGAAGTTGCCCAACGCGACCCGGTAGCCGTATTGGTTCTCGGCGCCGTTGAACAACACGGCACCCACCTCCCGTTAGCCACAGATATTATGATTGGCGAAGGCCTGCAAAGCGCGATGCTCGAGCAGCTATCGCCATCGCTGGAAGTCATCTGTCTGCCGCCGATCAGCGTTGGCGCAAGCGATGAACATGCCAGCTATCCCGGCACGCTCAGCCTGCCCGCCCCCATAGCCATTGCCACCCTGGAATCCTACGGCGATAGCCTGGCCCGCACGGGGATACAGCGCCTGGTATTGATCAACAGCCACGGCGGCAACAAGGCGGTGATGGATCTGGCCGCGCTGACGCTGCGCCGCCGCCACGGCATGCGTGTGGTCAAGGCGACTTACACCCGCCTGCCGCCCCTTGAAGGGGCCATTGACGCCAATGAATTGCGCAACGGCTTGCACGGTGGCGCGCTGGAAACCGCCATGATGCTGCATTTGGCACCTACGCTGGTGCAGTTGCAGGGCTATCAAGCGCCCTCTACGGCTGATCCTAAAGAGGATGCCCTAGTTGGGCCAGAGGGTGCTGCGGCCTTCGCCTGGCTGGCGGAAGATCTAAGCCACCAGGGGGTAGCGGGCGATGCTCGCCAGGCGACGGCCGAACTGGGCGCACGTTTGGTTCATCATTACGCCCGTCTACTCGCCAAGGTCGTGGCGGAAACCGCCAACCTGCCACCACTTTAAATGGCTTAGCGATAGCGGCTTACCTCTTACTACTTACTACTTAACACCTCTTCCAAAAAGTGCCCGGCTCGGGTGGCCTTGGCATTGAGGTAACGGTGGTTCTGATCGGTCAAGCGGCCGTACAGTGCCTGACGAGCGACCACCTCAATCCCGCCTTCACTGAGTGCCTGCATTTTCAACGGGTTGTTGGTGAGCAGCTGCACGCGGGAAATATCCAGCGCATGCAGCATATCCACCGCCACGGCGTAGTCGCGTTCATCATCGCCAAAGCCCAGCATCTGGTCAGCATCGACGGTGTCCAGACCATCATCCTGCAGGGTATAGGCGCGAAGCTTGTTGGCCAGGCCGATTCCCCGGCCTTCCTGAGCCAGATACAGCAGTACCCCGCCCCCCATCGCCTCAATATCGGCGACGGCGTTACGCAATTGCTCGCCACAGTCACACCGCAGGCTACCAAACAGATCACCGGTCAGGCACGCCGAGTGCATGCGCAGCGGCACGGCCTCAGTGTGCGCCTCGGGCCGACCGATGACCACAGCCACATGCTCACGCAGGCCATCCGGCTCGCGAAACAGCACAAACCGACTCTCGGCGGCATCTTCTAACGGAATGCGAGCTTCGCTGACCCGCTTGAGCATGCCCGGTGCCCCGTTCAGGCAGGACTCGGCGTCGCTGGCATCAACGGCCAACAGCTCCCCCTTCGCCAACTGTTGCGCGATTCCTTCAGCTGCCTTGTCACCCACCACGGCAACCAGGGCGGCAGGGATCAGCAGCGCCCGACGCATCAGCGCCAGAGCAGCCCGCTCGGCGGTACCCGCTGGCTGCAAGCCGCTCAGCAGGGTCGGCGCATCACCTGGTGCCACCTGGGCGACGGCCAGCGCATGCAGGGCACCTTCGTCCATCTGGGCTGCCAGGGGCAGGTAGGCAGCATCGGAGGTGATCGACACCCCCATGGCTTCCAGACGGTGGCGCGTCAAAACCAGCGAAGGCCGCGAGCCTGAGAGCCGTGTCAGCTCATTTACCGACTCGCCGCCCTCCAGGGCCTGAACCAGCAGTTGCTGATCGCCCGCCTTAACCACCACGGGGAGCCCTCGTCGAATATCAAAGATGGCGCGTTCAATGTGATACATAGAAGCCTCCTGGCTGACTGTCGTGACGGGCGAGTGGCGCTTGCGCCGGGTCGCCGTGCACCGCATGATGCAACGATTGATCCCGAACGGAGGCGTCATGCCCGACTCCATGGAACGTACGAATCGATTGAGCCCCGACACTGACGTCATCCCGGACGCCATCTGGCAGCGCCTGCTGGCAGGCCAACTCCCGGATGACAGGAACCCGATGGCCACTGAGGCCAGCGAGCTGGCGAGCTGCCTGGCCCCCCTGGCAACGACGGCGTCGTGGGTGGTGGCGCAGTTGGGGCAAAGCCTGGACGGACGCATCGCCACCCAGAGCGGTCATTCCCACTACATCAACGGGCGGGCGAGCCTTATGCATCTGCACCGACTGAGGGGGCTTGCCGATGCCGTGGTTATCGGTGCCGGTACCGCCGATGCGGATGATCCGCAGTTGACCGTGCGCCACGTTAGCGGCGTTAACCCCACTCGCGTTGTACTCGACCCGCGTGGCCGCGTGTCGATGGATCGGCAACTGTTTCAGACCCGCGTGGCGCCCACCCTGCATGTAATCGGGCCGGATGCCACGCTTCCCGCCCCGCCTGCCAACGTGACGCGCTGCGTGCTGGCGCTGAATGACCGAGGCCAATTCGAACCCCGTGATGTCATTGAACTGCTCGACGCGCACCAATTGCGCCGGATCCTGGTCGAGGGCGGCGGGATTACCGTCTCTCAGTTTATCGAGGCAGGCGTGGTCGACCGGCTGCACTTGCTTGTTGCGCCGCTGCTGATTGGCTCGGGGCGCCCTGGATTGCAGATGACACCGATTGAAACGCTGGACACTGCCCTGCGCCCCGCGCTGCGAACCTTCCGTTGTGGGGAAGACACCCTGTTCGACGTCCTGCTGTGCCCCGCCACTTTCGGGGGGTAGTGCCGCATGGCGGCGGCCGATGGCCACCCAAAGGCCCGGCAAACTGGCCAGCAGCACCACCACACCGTAGGCCAGCGACACCGCCACGCCCTGGGCGACGGGCAAGCCCACCCACATCCAGGCGCCTGCTGCGGCGCCTTCACGCACGCCCCAACCGGCCACCGACAAAGGCACCAGCATGGCAAGTAACACCACCGGTGCCAGAGCCAACAGGCTCGACACCGGCAGCTCAACGCCGATCGCCCGCGCCGCACAAACCATGACCAGGCCATAACTGAGTACAATGGTCAGCGAGGACAGCAACTGAAGAGGCCAGACACCCGCCGTTAACAGGCCGCGCTGGATATCCCGGCCGACGGATAGACACCAGCCAGGCACGTTGATCGACCCTTTACGTGCCAGACCGACGAGCGTCGAGATCCCCCCCACGCACAGCGCCCCGGCGACACCGATAGATAACCACACCGACCAGCCGAGCGCTGCATGCCACAGCGGCGACAGCGCAAGCGCCACGAGCGTCAGCAACCCCATGGCCACCTGGCCGGAGACACGCTCGATAATCACTGCGCGCCACGCCCGCCCCCTTGAGGAGGATTGGCTGGCATGCCGGTGAGCACGCCCCGCATCACCCAAGACGCCGCCCGGCAATAGCTGGTTCACCAGCAAGGCCAGGTAATACTCGCGCAGCGCATAACCGAAGCGCATGGGCACCTGGATCAACCTGGCGGTTAGCTGCCACCGCCAGGCGCTAAGAGCCACCTGACCGACGCTGATCAGTAGTGCCAACAGCACCCAGCCAAGGGAGAATCGCTGCACTTGCGCGACAATCGCCCGGGGATCGACCCACAGCGCAACGGCCCCCAGCAGCAAGCCGCTGACGACCACGCGGCGCAGCCACGGGGAGTGCCACCACTGCGCATTGACCATGGTGTTACGCCTCCCCCTGGGGCTGTGCTTCCTGGGGCAAGGCCAGCAGATCACGGTGGCCTACCCAGATGCCCAGCTCACCGCTGGCGACGGCCTGACGGCGCTGGGCGGCCCAGTCGGCAATGCGGCCGACGGCGTGGGGCGCGTGTTCATTGGCCGCCGACGCCCAGCCCTCGATCAATGACGCCATCAGTGGCTGATGGACAGGATTACCCGCCGATAACTGCCACGGCGTATCCGCTTCTTCAACGCGGTAATTCACCACCTTAAAAGCAGCCGCAAGGGTGGCATGCGCGCGACCACCAAGGGCACCGCCAAGGCCTTTATCGCGCTGCTGATGGGCACGAAAAAGATCGAGCACCCATTGATCTTCGTCATCGGCAATCGGCCGTTGATGGCGGTCGGTAAACCACCAGTCACCGGTAACGCTAAGCGCCATGAGCACTCCCTGACGATGCGCAGTGCAGTGGGCAACCAGTTGGTCAATCCAGGACTTCGAAACCAGATCGAGCAGTGCCGAGGCGGTGATAAGGTGCGCGCCGTTCAACACCGGGGTGTCGAGACGGGCGAAAGAGGCTGTCTCGGTGTCGGCAGCGATGGACTGTCCGTTTGCATCCCGCAACGTCATTACCCGCGCCCGGGCGTCGCCAAGCAAGGTGGCGTCGTGGTCTATCAGGGTCCAGGTTTGCGGGCCAGGCAGACGAGGTGCCAGGTAATGCACATTGCTGCCCCGGCCACAACCCAGGTCCACCAGCCGATGAGGCGTGGGACAGGCAGACAGCCAGTCATTGGCAAGCGTGACAAGGTGTTGGGAGCGTGAGTCGTGGTCCACCGGCTCGCGCAGCGCCAACCAAGAGGCAGGAAATTCGCTACCCGACACCAGGGGCGCCGGTGTTGCCGCCAGCGCACGGGCAAATGCCTCGGCCGCGGCGGGCCAGTCCCTGAGTGTCTGGCGGGCCTCAATGGCTCCCTGGCGCAGTGAGGCACGCAGGTCGGCATCGTTACAGAACCGCTCGATAGCGCTTTGCAAGGCCTCGACGTCGCCGGGTTCAACGCTTAAACCGGCACCGGCGGGCAAGGTATCGCGTAGTGCCCCGCCGGTCGTGGTGATGACGGGCAGGCCGTGAGCCAGCGCCTCGGTCACCACCATGCCATAACCTTCGTACCAGGAAGGCAGCACCAGGGCATGAGCGTTATGGTAGGCGGCTTCGAGGGTGTTGCTGTCGCACTCGCCATGCAGGGTGGCCTGCCCCTCCAGGCCATGAAATTCAATCAGATACTGCAAGCGGAGGGTGAACTCAGCATCCCGTGCGCCACCGAAGCAGTCGCAGCGCCAGCGGCTCGCCTTGAGCCCGGCCAAGGCTTCAATCAGCACGTCCTGCCCTTTGCGGGGCGTCAAGGTCGCCACGCACAACAAGTTCAGTGGCTCACCCGGCGCGCAGGCAGGGCTCACCGGCGCCTGCTCAACGCCGGGTTCGACAACGCTGACAGCGGCGACCAGCGGTAGGCTGTATTCGTCCGCCAGCGCCGATAATCGGCGGGCGGTAAAGTGGCTGGTCACGATAATCCGCGGGACAGTCGCCAGGGCGCGCAACTCGCTTTGGTGAAGCCGCTGCTGATCATCCGCGTCCAGGCCCAATTCATCGCCCAGCGGGTGATGCACCAGTGCCGTGATGGCCAGACGATCCACGTGGCGGTTCACCACCTCGGGCAACGCGCCCATGGCCAGACCGTCGATGACGACCGTCGCGCCATCGGGCTGGGCCGCCAATGCGCCCGCCAATGCCTGGGTCGCGGCAGCGTCGGCGTCCGGAAACGCTCCGTCCAGCCCGATCACCTCGATTACCCAACCCTGTGCCCGCAGCGCCGAAACGATGTGGGCATCGTAAAGGTAGCCGCCGGTGCGCTGGTCTGGGTCGCCAGCCACTATCAGGCTAAAGCGCTGGTTCATAGTGCGCCTTCGTAGCTCGCCCACGCCACGTGCGACTCATGCAGTTTAACCTCGAGATGGGTCAGCCCCCGGGCCGTCTTGCCCATCTCGCCTGCATTGATCGCGGCAGCAAGCTGGTCATAAATCACCTTGGCCATGAACTCAGTGGTGGTATTGTGGCCCTGCAGTTCATTCACCTCATCCAGGTTCTGGTAGTTGTAGCCTGCCAGGACCGCTTTAAGCGTCTCACCCGCCAAGCCGATATCGATGACCAGACCGTCATCATCCAGCTCGGGTCGCTGGAAGATGACATCCACCACGTAGGTCGCGCCGTGGGTGCGCTGGGCTGGGCCAAAGACGTCACCCTTGAAGCTATGGGCAATCATAAAATGATCACGGACACATAAGCGGTACATAGACACTCCTGTCGTATTTAGCGTTAGTGGGAATAGCGCAGACGATGGCACAGCTCGGTGCTACTGGATGCAAACAGCGCGGGAGCCAGGTCAGGCATGCGGGTAAAGTCGCTTTCCCCGCTGATCAGGGCATCCAGGCGATCATCCACCAGCAGGTTCAATGCCAGGCGGAGCCGCCGCTGATAATCCCAGCGTGGCTGCAAGCGAGGCGGCAATTGACCCACCTGACTCGCACGTAGGCTAAGCCGCCGGGAATGAAAAGCACCGCCAAGTGGCACCGCTACCTCGCCTTCGCCAAACCAGCTCATTTCGATGATGCGCCCTTCATTACCCACCAGGCTCAGCGCTTGACGCAGGCCGTCTGCGTGGCCGCTGGCGTGAATCACGCAGTCCCGTTCGGCTCTGGCCGCTTCAGGCAGGCTGAACGGCACGCCAAGCGCCGCTGCCAGCGATTCGCGGTCGGGGTTGATATCGATCAACTGCACCTCGACGCCGGGTATCCGGGCACATAGATAGGCTACCAGCGCGCCAACAACGCCCGCACCAATGACACTAATCCGTTCGCCCAGTACAGGCTCGGCATCCCAGACACCGTTGATCGCGGTTTCCATGTTGGCGGCCAGCACGGCGCGCTCGGCCGGTAAGGCATCTGGAAGCGGTAGCACCGCCGACGCGGGCACCACGAAGTGGTCTTGATGGGGGTACAAACAAAATACGCGCTGGTTCAGTAGCTTTGGCGGACCCTGCAGAACATGGCCCACATTGGCGTAACCGTATTTGACCGGCGCGGGAAAATCACCCGCCTGGAAGGGGGCTCGCATGCGGGCAAACTCGCTTTCCGGCACGCGGGCATTGAACACCAGCGATTCGGTGCCACGGCTGATCCCGGTATAGAGGGTACGCACAAGAACGTCATCCTCACCCGCCGCTGGCAATGTCTCATGCCTGAGTTCACCACGGCCTGGGTGGGTCACCCAGAACGCCGTCGCGTTATTGCTGTTGCTCATCAGCACTCCTTCCTTGTGCCGCTCGCTTCTCCTGGGGTATGCCGATGTGCAATGACGAACCAGTTAGATCAAGCTGGTGTCGAATTGTATTCACTGACAGCACCTTTCTAGCGTAGCGTTAAACAATCGGATATTCGATGTTGCAGACTAGACAACCCTACCTTCTTCTACAAGAATGGTACATATAAAAATATTTGCATCGAATTATTTTATCGATGCAACGACCATGATGGCAGGAGTGCCATGTATTTGTTCACCAACACACCGACTGTTACAACCACCAGGCGCTGGCAAACGGCCATGGAAGTCTTTCTGTGCGGCATCGCACTGGTTCTTTCAGGATGGCTATTGCCTGGTTTGTTACCCGGACCGCTTAACTGGGGCGTTGCCATTTTTTGTTATGCGCTAATCGGTGGGTTAGTGACGACTTACTGGCCTCATGGCCTGCTGGGCTGGGCGAACCGGGTGACACTGGCCCGGGCGGTGCTGGTCGCGCTGGTGGCGGGCGCACTGGCCAACCAGGCGTTCATGGCTGCCATATGGCTCTGGCTGGCCATTGCCATACTCGCTCTGTTGCTGGACGGCGTTGACGGCTGGTTGGCACGCCGCACGCAAAGCGCTTCACCGTTCGGCGCGCGTTTTGATATGGAGCTGGATGCCCTGCTGATCATGCTCCTCTGCGTGGGCTTGTGGCTTGAATCAATAAGCGGGTGGGTAGTGCTGATTGGCGGGATGCGCTACCTGTTTGTGGCCGCTGGCTGGCGGTTCACCTGGCTGACCCAACCGCTGTTTGCCAGCATGCGCCGCAAAACCGTATGCGTCTGGCAGGTGGTGGCGCTCCTGCTGGCGTTGACGCCGCTGACCTCCTCCGGCATCGCGGAAATGCTGGCATTAAGCGCCCTGCTATCTTTAGCCTATTCGTTTGGGGTAGATACGTGGTGGCTATACCGGCAGGCACACGCCCGGTAGCGCCTATCTGCCTGCATCACTGCTCCAGCCCGAGGCGTTGATGCCATTCGGCCAGACTCTCGTCCGGGTAGGCATAAAAGCACTTGTCCTGTATCGGCGCGTTGACTTCGACCCATTCCGCTTTGCTGCCCAGCATCATGTGCGTTTTCTTTGGCGGCGAAGGCAAGGGTGTATCGATCGCCGAGGCGAAAGGGTGAACAAGCTCAGGCCATTCGGGATCGTATACCCAGAGGGCACTGGCGCAATGCTGGCAAAAGTGCCGCTCGCCAGTGCTTTCCTCGCCGTCGATCACGGCTCGGTAGATGGCAATATGCTCTTCACCACTGACCCTCAACGTACTGCTATCGGCACCAAGATTGATCGCATAGCCGCCTCCACCCGCCGTTTTGCGGCATATCGAACAGTAACAGCGGTTAAAAGGATAGGGATGATGTGACTTTACGCTGAACGTCACTGCCTGGCAGTGGCATGATCCTTTGAGCAGCATGACGCCTCCTTCACAAGGGTTACCGCAATAGTGGTCGGTGAAGAACCGACCCGGCTTGGATAAGCCACTACCTCTTACTATAGTCTAAGGAGCGTTAATCCATCGTGTGATGACACCCACCCCCGTCTATAGCGTGGCGGGCGCCCACCGATAGGGTGTTCAGGAGTTACTCATGCCCAACCGTCAAGAGCGCTTCGAAAATCGACATGACGCAGGACGTCAACTCGCCAACGCACTGACCGGCCAACACCACGACGTCGTTCTCTCCCTACCGCGCGGCGGTGTGCCCGTGGCCTACGAAGTGGCCATGCACCTTCAACTGCCGCTGGATGTCCTGGTGGTACGCAAGCTGGGCGCACCGGGGCATGCCGAGTTCGGTATCGGCGCGGTGGTGGATGGCGATCCATCTCAGGTGGTGATGAATTCGCAGACGGTGGAGATGCTGCAGGTACCCGAGCGCTATATTGAAGAGGAAATACAACGCCAAAAGCGCGAGATTACCCGCCGTCGCCACGCCTACAGAGGCGACCGAGCGCCGGTGAACGTGAGCGGACGCCGGGTACTACTGATAGATGACGGTATCGCCACCGGTGGCACGGCCAAGGCAGCCGTCAGGGCACTGCAGCAGGCGGGGGCTGCCACTGTCACTTTGGCCGTGCCCGTTGCCCCGGCCTCGACACTGGATGAACTGGCTGGCAATGTCGACGATGTGATTTGCCTGGCAACCCCCGAGCCCTTCAACGCCGTGGGCGAGCACTACCGGGACTTTACCCAGACCAGCGATGACGATGTCATTGGGTTGTTGCAGGCGGCACGAGACGCCTCAAATGCAGAATAAGTAAGCTACCGTCTCTCGGTGTCCAGGGTTCGTAGCAGCTCAGCGACGGCAAGTTCTCCTTCCGGTTCATTAAACTCGAGCGCCAGCAGACCTTGTACAAAACTCAGGAAACGATAGGCGGCAGGCGGTAGACGGCGCTCTCGACGCACCACGAAGTGCCAGCGGCTTTTCAGCGGAAACCCCTGCAAGGGCAGCTCTTGAACCCCTTTGGGCGAATCCGCCACCACATGGCGGGACAACACCGCCAACCCCATACCAGAGGCCACGGCGAGGCGAATCGCTTCATTGCTGGCGATCTGCTGGGTGGAGCGCAGCTCAATGCCCGCGCTGTATAGCCAGGCATCAAAGGTATGCCGGGTCGCCGAGCCCGGTTCACGCAGCAGAAAACGCTCGTCTTTCAGAGCCTCCATGGTGAGGTCTTTAATATTCGCCCAGCGATTGTTTTCGGGCCCTACCACCACCAACGGATTGCTCAGAAAAGGCGCGGCCATCACAGCGTCGTCCGAAGGCGGGTGACTAAATACGTAGAGGTCATCTTCGTGGCGCTCAAAGCGATTGAGCATCTGCTGACGGTTACCGATCTCGACCGTGACGTCTACCTGGGGGTTAGCCTGACTGAAGGGCCCCAACAGCCGCGGCAATACGTATTGGGCGGTATTCACTAAACCAATACTGAAATGGCCGCGGCCGCCGCGGTTGTATTCGTCCAGATACTGGCTAAACACATCGGTGCGGCTGAGCAAGTCCTGACTGAGCTGATAGAGCGCCTGGCCGACCTCGGTGGGGACTACACGCCCCTCTTCCTGGCGCACGATGGGTTCGCCGACAATCTCCCGCAGCCGCTTCAACTGCTGGGACACCGTCGGCTGGGTCAAGTGGAGCCGGTTGGCGGTGGCGGTAATCGAGCCTGTGCGTACCACGTCGGCGTAGACCTGCAGCAGACGGAAGGTCAGTTGTCGAACTTTCATTGCTTACACCATAGATAATCCTCTATGACTATATAAAGCTTATTTGTTTTCATCAATCTCTTGAGATCGCTAAAGTAGTCGCCCAGTCCACTCAACCCAGTCTTTCAAGGAGAGTTGCCGTGCCGGATATTGTGGTCATGTTCTTTGTACTAGGTGTCGTCGCCGGTGTGGTGCGCTCCGATCTCAGCATTCCCAAAGCCGCTTATGACATCCTAAGTCTGCTGCTGATGCTGACCATAGGCCTCAAGGGCGGCATGGCGCTGCACGGGAGCCTGAATACGGCTCTGTTAATCGAGCTTGCCGGGGTTACCCTGCTGGGCATTTTAATCCCGCTGATCATCTTCCCCGTTGTTCGCTACCTGGTGCGGCTCTCTTTGGCAGACAGCGCCAGCCTTGCTGCCCACTACGGTTCGGTTAGCGCCGGTACCTTCGCCGTCGCCCTGGCGTATACCGAAGCGCACAGCCTGATGACCGGCGGGCAGGTAACGCTGTATCTGGTGCTGCTTGAACTGCCGGCGATTATGCTCGGGATCTTGCTCTATCGTCGCTTTAGCCAAGCAGGTTCCGCCACTAGTATGTCCAGCCTGTGGCACGAGACGCTGACCAATCGCGGCGTCATCCTGCTGGTCGGCGGCGTTTTGATCGGCTGGCTATACGGGCCGAATGCCGGCGAATCGGTGACCAGCCTTTACACCAATGCTTTCCAGGGCATTCTGGCGCTGTTCCTGCTGGAAATGGGCCTGGTGGCAGCAGAGACGCTACGCAGCCTGCGCTGGGGGCACAGCCGCCTGATCATCTTAGCCCTGGCAGCGCCCGTTGCGCTCTCCTGCCTGGGGTTGATGATGGCGTTCTGGCTTGGGCTGCCCGCTGGCTCCGCGGTGATTCTGGCGAGTCTTACCGCCAGCGCCTCCTACATTGCCGCCCCTGTCGCCATTCGCGCCGCGATTCCAGACGCCAACATTGGCCTTGCCATGTTGGCGTCGTTAGGACTCACCTTCCCCTTCAATGTGCTGATTGGTATTCCGCTCTATCATCAGCTTTGGGGATGGCTGGCAGGCTGAGGCGTGCCCGCCAAGGTGGCGCTGTGATGGCTGACAAGCGGCCGGGAACCGGAGAGCTTGCGCAGCGCCACATAGAACACCGGAGTGAGGAATAGCCCAAACAGGGTAACCCCGATCATGCCCGCAAACACCGCCGTGCCCAGCGCTGCCCGCACCTCGGCACCCGCGCCGGTGGCAATCACCAGCGGCAGCACGGCGGCGGTGAAGGTAATGGAGGTCATGATGATGGGGCGTAGCCGCAGTCGGCAGGCCTCCAGGGCGGCGTCCACGATACTTCTTCCCTGCAGTTCCAGCTCCCGGGCAAACTCCACGATCAGGATGGCGTTCTTGCACGCCAGACCAATCAGCACCACCAGCCCCACCTGCACGAAGATATTGTTGTCACCATCGCCAAACCAGACGCCAATCAGCGCCGAGAGCATGCACATGGGCACAATCAGAATCACCGCCAAGGGCAACGTCCAGCTTTCATAGAGGGCCGCCAGCACCAGGAACACCAGCAGGATCGACAGCGGGAAGACCACCAGCGCCGCGTTCCCCTGGGTGGACTGCTGGTAGCTCAAGTCAGTCCACTCGAACGCCATACCCGGCGGCAGCACGTCCAGCGCCAGCGCGTTGATGGCATCCATCGCCTGGGCAGAGGAAAGCACTCTTGGGTCAGCCTCCCCGGCCAGATCCGCCGCCGGGTAGCCGTTGTAACGCAGCACCGGATCCGGGCCGAAGGTTTGGGTGATATTGACCATGGTGCCGATTGGCACCATTTCTCCCTGATCATTGCGGGTGCGCAGGCGGGCGATATCTTCCACACTGGCCCGGTAAGGCGCGTCCGCCTGGGCGATCACCTGCCAGGTACGACCAAAGCGGTTGAAGTCATTGACGTACGTCGAACCAAGGTAGGTCTGCAGGGTATCGAACAGCTCGGTTAGCGGTACCCCTTGAGCCTTGGCCTTGAGCCGGTCCACCTCGGCATCCAGCTGCGGCACGTTGGATTGGTAGCTGCTGATCGGGAAGGTCATGCCCGGCGTCTGAGCGATGGCACCCTGGAACTGATTGACTGCCTGCTGCAAGGCCCCGTAGCCAAGGTTGCCGCGATCCTCGATAAACATCTGATAGCCCGAACCATTGCCGAGGCCCAGAATCGGAGGTGGCATAAAGGCAAACGCAAACCCTTCCTTCAGCCCGCCGATGCCCTGGTTGATCCTGGCATTTATTTCCGCGGCGGTGAGACTGCGCTCACCAAAGGGGCTAAGGGTGAGAAATACAACCCCCGTATTCGAGGTATTGGTGAACTGCAGCGCGTTCAGGCCAGGAAAGGCGATGGCGTGCTCGACGCCTTCGGTCTCCATGGCGATATCCACAACCTCCTGGAGCATCTGGTCGGTTCGCTCCAGGGAGGCGCCTTCCGGCAGGATAACGCCCGCAATCAGGTAAAGCTTGTCCTGCACCGGGATAAACCCGGGCGGCACCACCTTGAACATCACCCCGGTACCCGCCAGTAGCAGGGCGTAGACCACAAACACCGCACCCCGGCGTTTTAAAGAGCGCGCCACGCCGCTCTGGTACTTGTTGGCGCTGGCGTTAAAGAAGCGATTGAAGGGGCGGAAAATCCAGCCGAACAACCCGTCAATGATGCGTGTAAGGCGATCCTTGGGCGCGTCATGGGGCTTGAGCAGCATCGCCGCCAAAGCGGGTGACAGGGTCAGCGAATTAATCGTGGAGATCACCGTGGAGATGGCAATGGTGACGGCAAACTGGCGATAGAACTGCCCGGTCACCCCGGAAAGGAACGCCATGGGGATAAACACGGCACACAGCACCAAGCCGATGGCGACGATCGGGCCGGAGACTTCCTTCATTGCCTGGTGGGCGGCGGCTTTGGGATTGAGCCCTTCGCCGATGTTCCGCTCGACGTTCTCCACCACCACGATGGCGTCGTCCACCACGATGCCAATGGCCAGCACCAGGCCGAACAGGGTCAGCGTGTTGATGGAGTAGCCCAGCAGATAGAGCGCCCCGAAGGTGCCGATCACCGATACCGGCACCGCCAGCAGCGGGATAATCGAGGCGCGCCAGGTTTGCAGGAACAGGGTGACCACCAGCACCACCAGCAGCACGGCTTCCAGCAGGGTTTTCACCACTGCCTTGATCGAATCGCTGACGAAGATGGTGGTGTCATAAACCGCCTCATACTCAACGCCTTCAGGGAACTGTTCAGACAGTTCATCCACGGTGGCCACCACCTGCTCGCGGATCGCCAGCGCATTGGCGCCCGGCGCCTGGAAAATACCGATGGCCACCGCCTCATTGCCGTCCAACTGCGAGCGAAGGGTATAGTCCCCGGCGCCCATCTCCAGCCGGGCCACGTCCGAGAGCCTCAAGATATCACCACTGTCACCACGCTTGAGCACGATATCGCCAAACTCCTCCACCGTTTCCAGCCGCCCACGGGCGTTGATCAGGGTCAGGAAATCGCTCTCTTCAATGGGCTCGGCACCCAGCTGCCCGGCAGAGACCTGGACATTCTGTTCGCGCATGGCGGCCACCACATCGCTGGCGGTCAAGCCACGGGCGGCGACGCGATCAGGGTCCAGCCAAGCGCGCATGGCGTAGTCACCGCCGCCAAATATCTGGGCATCGCCTACCCCTTCGAGCCGGGCAAGGCGGTCCCTGACATGCAGACGTACGTAGTTACGCAGGTATAGAGTGTCGTATTCACCGCCAGGCGAGGTCAGGTGAACAACCATCAGGAAGGTGGGCGACTGTTTCTGGGTGGTCACCCCCTGGCGGCGCACCGCTTCCGGCAACCGCGCTTCGGCCTGGCTGACACGGTTCTGCACCCGCACGGCAGCCTCTTCGGCATCGGTACCCGGGCGGAAGGTGACGGTCATCTGCAGGACGCCATCAGAGCCTGCGACGGACTTGAAGTACATCAAATCCTCGACGCCATTGATGGCTTCCTCCAGCGGCGTCGCCACCGTTTCGGCGATCTCCTTCGGGTTGGCACCCGGATAGACGGTGCGCACCACCACCGAGGGCGGCACCACATCCGGGTACTCGCTGATCGGCAGGTTGGGGATGGAGATCAGCCCGATCGCCAGGATAATAATCGACAGCACCGCCGCAAAGATCGGTCGGTCGACGAAGAATCGGGAGAAATTCATGGCGGTCTACGCCTCCCTGGCCGCAAGAGCGGGCTGGTCATCGACAACAGGGGCATCGGCAGCGACGCTTTGCGGGCTTACCTGCATGCCGGGGAAGAACACCTTTTGCACCCCGTTGACGATCACCCGGTCACCGGGGCTGAGCCCCTCGGTGATCACCATCCGTTCGCCCATCTGTCGGCCGGTGGCCACCTGGCGCCGCTCTGCCCGGTTATCACCATCGACGACGTACACGTAGCGACGGTCCTGGTCGGTCAGGATCGCCTTGCGCTCCACCAGCAGCGCTTGCTCCAAACGGGCTATCGGCACCTCAACCCGGGCAAATTCTCCCGGCCGGATACGGCCGTCAGGGTTGGCCAGCAGCGCCCGGAACTGCAGGGTGCCTGTACTGGGATTCAAGCGGTTGTCGATAAAGTCCAGCGTGCCTGTGTATTGACGCTGGGGGTCGCCACCCAACTCAATCGTCAGACTGCTTTCGCCATCGACCAGCAGTGCCTGGCTGGTGGAGGCGGCCTGTTCGTCCGCTTCGAAGTAGACATGGACAGGATCAATGCTGACGACGGTGGTCAGCAGGCTTTGGTCGGCGTTAGCCAGATTGCCCCGGGTCACCATGGCCCGACCAGCACGGCCGCTGATTGGCGCGGTGATATGGGTATAGGCAAGATCAAGCTCGGCAGTCTCCAGCGCGGCTTCGGCAGCATTCACCATGGCGCGGGCATTGTTCAGGGCCGACTGGCGCTGATCATGTACTTCCTGGGAAATAGCCTGGCGCCCCAGCAACACACGGGCCCGCTCGGCCTCACTGGCGGCCTGGGCACTCTGGCTCCTGGCTTGGGCAAGCTCAGCCTGGGCGGCGCCGACTCGCGCCTGATAGGGGCGAGGGTCGATCTGGAAAAGCAAGTCACCCTGCTCCACCAGTTCCCCCTCCTCGAACGCCACTTCCTCGATATAGCCGCTGACCCTGGGCCTTAGCTCAACCGTTTCCGCCGCTTCTACCCGCCCGGTGAAAGACTCGTTCAACACGACCGGCTGAGCAACGATATCCACCACCTCGACTTCTGGCGGCGGTGGTGGCGCGGCCGCTGCCTCCTCACTCTTGGCTTCACATCCGGTCAGCAAAACCATTAACAGCAAAAACGGGAGGATCCCCCGGCCACTCGTTGAGCGAGCTCTTTGATTCAAACTTCCCATGATGACTTGCTCCAATGGCTATCGGAAGCCGATAGCCGCGTTGGTGATCTATTTCGTACCGCGTTAGCGGTCAGCTTTCCAGTCGCTTGAATAGCGCCAGAATCGACAGTGATGTTGTTGTCATAAGCAGAGCTGGCGGATTGGCAGGATCGAGCTGAATGCGAAACACCTACCAGAGGATGCCTACCATAGGGTGAGCGGGGACGAAGAGGGTATCGGGTTCCTGCGAGAAGATTGCCTGATTCTGTCGCGAGACGTGCAGGGCATCATCTGGCGGGGTATTTTGATAAGCCTGCTACTAGGGTTTTGAGGATAATGACCGTTGTGTGACACGCAGCATGGGTTGTCGTTTTCTGCGCAGTGCTTGCCTGATCCTGCAAAAGCAAATGAAAAAGCCCTCGCCCCATGGAACGAAGGCTTATACTGCTAGCCGATAGGGAGGAGCCCCCATTGACCGATACCTTGCCCATACAAGCTAGCCATTCCACGGACACGCTACTGCAACTGAGCAGCATCGCGCGCCGCTGGACGCCCCTGGAAGAACTTCAGGATACGGCGATTGCCGAGGTACAGCTGGTGCGCGCTGACTCGCCCACCACCTTCCATTGTGCCGTCTACGACCCGTGCCTGTGCTTTGTCATCCAGGGCAGCAAGACGGTGCTGCTGGGTGACAAAGAGATTGTCTACACCGGACCCAGCTACATGGGCAGCGCCGTTCACCTGCCAGTGGTCGGCAGGATTGACCATGCGACCCCGGAAACCCCCTTTCTGGCGGTGAAGGTCTCGGTGAATCCTCAAGAGGTCGCAGGACTGATACTGGAACTGGGCGACACCGCGCCGCTGGCGGGGAATGACACGATCTGCCCCGAGATGGACTGCGGCTTAAAATCGGCCCCCATGGATGCACGTATGCAGGGCGCACTCTACCGATTGCTGAGCCTGCTCGACTCCCCGGAAGACATCAAAGTGCTTTCACCGCTGGCCCGCCGGGAGCTGATCTACCGGGCACTCATGGGCGCCATGGGGCCGCACATGCGCCGATTTGCCGCCTCTGATTCCCAGGCAAACCGAATTGCACGGGTCATCTATGCCCTTAAGGAACGCTATACGCAGCCGCTCAAGATTCGAGAGCTGGCAGCGGCCGCCAACATGAGCGAATCGACGCTTTATCACAGCTTCCGCCAGGTCACACGCATGTCGCCCCTGCAGTACCAGAAGAAGCTGCGCCTCCACGAAGCCCGACGACTCATGCTGGCCGAAGGGCTGGAAGCAGCCACCGCCAGCTACCGGGTTGGCTATGAAAGCCCCTCCCAGTTCAGCCGCGAATATAGCCGCATGTTCGGCTCGCCGCCACGGGCTGACGTCAGCTACTTGCGAGGGGCCAGAGCAGCGCCCGAGCCTGCCTGAGGCGTATTGCATACCCCTTGTCGGTTAAAACAGGGCGCTGGGAAAGCGTGGGTGCTCTGTTTTGGGTCGTTTCAATGAAGTGCCGACATAATCAGGCCACACATCACAAACATGCACCCCACGCCGACGAAATAGGCCACCGTTCGCCATGGTTGCAGGCCTGCCAGCAGGCACAAGGTGTGCACGTAACGGGCCCCGGTAAACGTCAAAAAAAGCCAGGCCGCCAACCCTGGCGCAGCGCCCACCCACACATAGGCAACCCCAAGCGCCAGAAAGATGGGGATATTTTCGACATCGTTTGACCAGGCACGAGCGGCCCTTTGTACCTGGGGCAATTCCTCTTTCGCAGCGTCTCTGCCGACAAAGGCGGCATCTTCGGGGGTCTTGAAAGTCATCTTGGTGATGCGATGAAACCCTTGATACACGGCAATCGCGAACATCTTCAAAAAAAGCAGCACTGACGCCACCGCGTACCAATACACTGCGTTATCCATGGTGTCTCCTTGCGTTTAATGCCCGACTTTGCAACCCGACGCTCCCGCGGCCAACATGACGTATCGCAACCTAACGATGAGAGGCATAAGGCGAAGTATGGACCATACACTCGAAATCCAGGAAATCCGCAATCTCACTCATGATGTCAAACAGATACGGCTTGCCAAGCCTGAGGGATACACCTTTACGCCTGGCCAGGCGACCGAGGTCGCCGTCAATCGTGAAGGGTGGACCGACGAGAAACGGCCGTTCACTTTCTCCTCGCTGGTGTCTGATCCGTGGCTGGAGTTCGTCATCAAGATCTATCCGGACCACGAGGGCGTCACCCAGCAGATCGGCCAACTCAAGGAGGGGGACTCGCTGATCGTTGGCGAGCCCTGGGGCACCATCGAGTACAAGGACGAAGGTGTGTTCCTGGCAGCCGGTGCGGGCGTAACGCCGTTTATCGCCATTCTGCGCGACCTGCATCGCAAGGGCGAGATCGGCAACAACCAGTTGATCTTCTCCAACAAGACCGAACGCGACATCATCCTCAAGGAAGAATTCGAGACGATGCTGGGAGACCAGTTCATCAACGTCATCACCGACGAAAAGCCGTCCGGCGACCATATCTTCACCGATGGCGTCATCGACAAGGCCTTCCTGACATCGCATATCAAGGACATGAGCCAAGCCTTCTACGTGTGCGGCCCTGACCCGTTCAACGAGAGCATCATGGCAGCCTTGAAAGAGCTGGGCGCCAACCCGGACGCGCTCATCTTTGAAAAATAAGATGTTTTGCGCCCTGATTCAACGGCGCATCTACAGTGCCAAGGCGGTTTGAAGGCTTAAGACTATCCGCTTTTTGCTTCTCGCCCACTTGGATGGGGAGCAATCACTTAATGCTTTGCTCGGCGGTCTCAATGACCAAGCACAACCCTTCACCTAATCAGGTAGGGTCGTGTCGTGACGCATTGTTATCGCCGACGCTACCCTCGCTGCTTACCGAACCCGACTGAACCACTCTCGGCCTCGCCGTTGGTCGGGTGGGTGATCCCGCCTCTGCAGCAACCATGATGATAGATGGCCACCTTTGTTGATTCGGCTAAACCTTGCTAGCTTTTACTAGGTCTGTGTTTAATCAACCGGAGCCAATATGGATTTTTTCAGCCTTTGGCATCAGGCTGCGCTTACCAGTACCGGTTATTTCTGGATGGCCCTTTGGGCATTCGTACTGGGTTATATCATCAGCAGCCTGATACAAGTGCTGGTAACGAAGGAACGTATGCAGAAAGCCATGGGCAAAACCGGCCCGCGCAGCATGGCGCTGGGCACCTTCTTTGGCTTTATCTCCAGTTCTTGCAGTTTTGCCGCCTTGGCCACCACGCGTAGCCTGTTCCAGAAGGGGGCTGGCTTAGCGCCCTCCGTTGCGTTTCTGCTCGCCTCCACCAACTTGGTGATTGAGCTGGGTATCGTCATCTCGATCTTCCTGGCGTGGCAGTTCGTGGTGGCTGAGTATATCGGCGGTATCCTGCTGATCCTTTTTGCCTGGCTTTTCATTCGCATCACCAACCCCAAAAAGCTGATTAAACAAGCCAGGGAGCGGCTGCATGATGGCGATGAAGAGCATCAGCATGGCGATCAGCAGGCGAGCTGGCAGTCAAAACTGACCAGCCGTGAGGGCTGGCAGCAGATCGGCATGACCTATGTCATGGAATGGCAGATGGTATGGAAAGATGTCTTAATCGGCTTTACCGTGGCGGGCGTGATTGCCGCCTTCGTGCCTGAAAGCTTCTTCCATGGGCTTTTTCCTGGCGCTGGCCAGACAGAAGGTGATCTGGGCTTTTTATCCCTGCTTGCTCAAACGTTGATCGGCCCTGTTGCGGCCTTTTTCACCTTTATCGGTTCCATGGGAAATATTCCCTTGGCGGCAGTGCTTTTCGGTAACGGCGTCAGCTTTGCGGGCGTCATGGCCTTTATTTTTTCGGATTTGGTGGTACTGCCGGTTCTGAGGATCAATGCGCAATATTATGGCTGGAAGATGTCGCTGTATATTCTGGCGTTGCTGCTTTGTGGGCTGGTATTTGTTTCCCTGATCATGCATTACGGCTTCGCGGCGTTCGGCCTGCTGCCGGATGCCACTACCGTCCAAACGGCAACGGAACGTGACCATTTCAAGGTGAATTACGGTTTCATTCTCAACCTGATATTCCTGGCCATATCCGCGGTGCTGGTGTTTTTCTGGTACCGGGCCAAACACGCTGATTCGGGCCATGGACATGAGCATGGCCATGAGCATCATCATGACCATGGCGGCGCAGGGGCAGGCACCTGGGTTCTGCGTAGCCTTGTCGTTATTGCGATGCTATGGCTGGCCGGCGGCCTCCTTGTGGCGCCACTGATGGCATAAGCGACTATTTTTTTGCTTTGACTGACTTGCGCACTGGGCTCGGTCGGCATCAGCGGCTCATTTATATCGCCTCGATGGTGGTCGATTCAGCTTGATGAGCATGCGTCGGAACAGCTTCACAACCGGGAAGAGATATGCAAACGATCGAACTAGGCGGCGTAAGCGTACCCCGTATCGGCCAGGGCACCTGGCATATGGGCGAAGATGCAGGGCAGCGGCAGGCGGAGGTCAGGGCACTGCGGGAAGGTATCGATCTGGGCATGACCCTGATCGATACCGCCGAGATGTATGCGGAAGGCGGCGCTGAAGAAATCGTTGGAGAAGCCATCCGTAACCGGCGCGATGAGGTGTATCTGGTCAGCAAGGTCTACCCACACAACGCCAGCACCCAGGGTGTTCAAGCCGCCTGCGAGCGCAGCCTGCGCCGGTTGGGCACCGACACTATCGACCTCTACCTGCTGCACTGGCGCGGCCAGTATCCGCTGATCGAAACCGTGGAAGCCTTTGAGCGGCTGCGCGAGCAGGGCAAGATCCTGCGCTGGGGCGTGTCCAACTTCGACACTGACGACTTTGCAGAGCTCGACGCACCCGCTTGCGCCACCAATCAGGTGCTCTACAACCCCGAAGCACGCGGCATTGAAGTCGACCTACTGCCCTGGCAAGCACAGCACAACATGCCACTCATGGCCTACTGCCCCATCGGCCAGGGCGGCGCGCTACTGCATGACGCCACCCTGCAACGCATCGCCGACAAACACCGCGCTACCCCCGCGCAAGTCGCCCTTGCCTGGTCACTGCGCCATCCCGGGGTGATCGCTATTCCCAAAGCCGTTAACCTGGATCACCTCAAACAGAACGCCAAGGCAGATACCGTCAGACTCGACGACGATGACCTGGCTCAGATTGACGCCGCCTTTCCTCCGCCAACCCGCAAGCAGTCCTTGCAGATGGTGTAAGGCCAGGCCGTCAACGGCCCAGCACTGGAGCGATGCCATGTCACTGCCCGCCCCACTCAATGCCTGGATACGCTTCCTCGCCCACCTGCTGTTCATCCTTGCCGCGTGGACGCTGTTCATCAAATACCTGTTCCCCGTTGGCTATGCGCTGGCATATGGGGAGCCCTGGGCGCGGTATATCTACTGGGATCTATGGCCAGTGGCCCACGCCTGGCTAGGCTGGGCGCTGCTCAAACAGCCTCGCTATACGCGTGCATTGGCGGTGGGTATGTCCGTTATTGAAATCCTCATCATCGGCACCCTGTTTGTGCGCTTCCTTAATGACCCCGAGTGGTCGATATGGCGCACCAACTGGTTTGTGAATAAGGTGTTTGTATTGACCTGCTTTGTGCTGGTGTTGGCGGCCACGGTGCCGATCCCCAAAAAATGGAAGGAGCGACCGCTATGAGCTATTGCATCAAGCACCGCATCAAGCATCACATCACGCGCCGAGAAAGCCTTACGCTCATCGGCGCCACGCTGGCCGCCACGATGTTGCCAAGCGTGCCGCTGCTTGCCAACACGGGTGGGATGCGTCAGAAGGCTTTTGCAGGTACTGATAAAACGCTGCCCGTGATCGGCATGGGCACCTGGCGAACATTCAACGTTGGCAGTGATCCGACGTTGCTCGATGCGCGCACCGAGGTGGTTAAGGCCTTTTTCGAGCATGGCGGCGGCCTGATCGACTCCTCACCCATGTATGGCTCGGCGCCGGACGTGATGGGCTATGCCTTGCAACAACTCGGCACGCCCGAGAGCCTGTTTTCCGCCGAGAAGGTCTGGAGCCCTGCCGGTGGCACCGCCCGAGAGCAGGTGGCGGAGCTGAAAGAGCGCTGGACGGTGGATCACTTCGACCTGGTGCAGGTGCACAACCTGACGGACTGGCGCGAGCACCTGGCCGCGCTGCAGGAAATGAAGGCCGGAGGCGTTATCGGCCATGTCGGCATTACCACCTCCCACGGGCGCCGCCACGACGAGGTGGAGCAGATCATGTCGTCTGAGGATATCGACTTCGTTCAGTTGACCTACAACATCACCCACCGCGAGGCCGAAAACCGGCTACTGCCCCTGGCGGAAGAACGCGGCATCGGCGTGATCGCCAACCGGCCGTACGATGGCGGCAGCCTGATCAAGGATCTCAAGCGTCGTGACGCGGCATTGCCCGAGTGGGCCAACGAGGAATGCGGCTGCGACACCTGGGCGGACTTCCTGCTGAAATTCATCGTCAGCCACCCGGCGATCACCTGCGCGATACCTGCCACCACCCAGGTCGAACATATGCGCGAGAACATGCGCGCCGGCCACTCTCCTATGCCCTCGACCGATGCCCGGCAGCGGATGGCTGATTATATCGAGTCGCTATGAACGCCTGGACAAGCTACCGGCTACAGGACTTTATTCCCTTCACGGCGGAGGTGTACTTCCGCCTGCTGGAGCGCATGAGCGAAACCTTCTGGCCGCTGCACCTGCTGACCCTCGCCCTGGGCGGCGCCACCCTGGCACTGGCGCTGAAACACCGCACGCGACTCGCCTGCCTGCTGCCCGCCCCGCTCTGGGCCTTTGTCGCCGTGGCGTTTTTCTTTCAGCGCTATGCAGAGCTCAACTGGGCCGGGGGCTATGTTGGCTATGCTTTCATCACCCAGGCCGGGCTGCTGATACTGATGGCGCTAACGGGGTGGGGAGTGGATAACGCGCCACGCGCAACAAATCCACCGGTTGCGATAGGCATCGCCATCGCCCTCTACGGCCTGATCATTGTGCCGCTGATGGCGCCGCTGAACGGCGGTTCCTGGTTTCAGGCAGAAGTGTTCGGCATCCACGCCGACCCTACGGCAGTGACCACGCTGGGGCTGACGCTGATCATGCTTCGGGGGTTCGCTCTCTGGATAGCCGCCATTATCCCAGCACTCTGGCTGCTCATTTCTGGCCTGACCCTGCAGGTGTTGGGTTCGACGGGCGCAGCAACGCTGTTCGCTGTGTTGGTGATTGCGCTGGTGGGGGTAGTTTGGAAGAGCCTTAAATCCAAGCGATAAGGTCTCAGCACCCGTACCGTTGACGCGGAGGCAAAGGAGCTGCTTACAGCGTCTGGTGTTAACTCTTTTTTATGAGAACAGCCTGGGTCTTTTCCCTACTGTAGCCCAGAGACTCATAAAAGAGGTGGGACTGCTCCCGAAGCGCGTTGGCCCGCACTCTGATAACACGGACTTTTCCTGATAGCCATTTTTCCGCTTCCAGAATCAATCCCTTACCAAGCCCTTGGCCTCTTGCCTCCCCGCTGACCACCAGACTAACGATCTCGCCCTTTATGCCCTCGGCCAAGCGCACATCGATAATGGCAGAAACACAGCCGAGAACGTTGCCAGCCACTTGCGCAACAAACACCTCCCCGCCCTGCTCGCGTACCAACCTTATATTGCTGGATAGCGTTTCTTCAGAGTGATCATAGCCAAGCTGATCCATCAGCAGAACCAATGCTTGGGCGTCTTGGTGGGTATACTTTCTATAAATTGTCTTAATGTATCTTTAGTGCCAGGGTAATTGTCGCCGCGCTTAGCCGAGTCTCCGGCTATATTTTGCCAGAAGATAATCTCACATACTCTGGCACCCTTTCCTTGAGCAAGGTGATGAGCTCCGGCTCCATGAACTCATAGTGATCGGGAATATCCAGGCAGACCAGCGGTTTCTCCTTCAACACGTCCTTGTACGTCCTTGCGACCTCATCCTGGTGGTGCTTTTCCATCACCAGAACGATATTGGCCCACTCAATCAAGTCCCGGGAAACGGGCGTTTGAGCATTTACCCCTGTGCCAGCCCCGATTGCCTGGATGCCGGGATAAGCTGAAAAGACACTTTCCGCCGTCGGACTGCGTAGCCTGTTTTCGCTGCAGATAAATAGAAGGTTCATAGGCGCTCCCTTGTTTACTGTATGTGCCAGCGACAATTTGCCAGAGACGTTGGCATTCATAACAGCACGATCAGTGCAAGTTGCATCGTAACGCGGCCGATAATGGTTATGAGCCTGAGCTAGACCAGCGCCTTAACGCGCTGACAGCGTACCGCCTGGAAGTATAGGAGGGTTGCGTGAGATAAAACGACAGCGCCGGGGCGAGCCCCGGCGCTGATATGGCACATGGCAAAACAAATTGACGGTTAGAAGCGGAAACCGGCTGATGCGGTAAAGGTATCGATCTTGTAGTCGCTGTCGAAGTCGTAGCGCTCGTATTCGGTACGGACCAGGAAGGGATCGAAGTTGAACTGCGCGCCGACACCATAGACCGGATCGGTACCATCCTGATCTTCAAGATCAACGCTAGCCCCGCCAAGGTTACCGTCCACGTCGGTTTCCCACTTGGCCACACCGGCCTTGGCGAAGGCGGTAAACCAGGAAGTGATGGGCAATTGACCGACCAGACTCGCCCCGTAGGCGTCGGATTCCAAATCGGTATTGGCGTCACTGTTACCCTTCAGGCGCGTACGACCCAGATCGGCATAGAAGATTTCGGTAGCGAAGTAAGGGTTGATTTCGTAGCCGACGAAACCTTTGAAGACGTTGTCTTCGTCATCATCCAGATCAAAGTCTTCAGCGCCATCGGAGATGAAATCGTCGACATCGTCGTCGTCATTCTCCAACGAACTGAAACCGGTACCGATGCCCAGATAGAGACCATCAGCATTGGGTGCAGCAAATGCCGACGGTGCCGCGGCGAGCAGAGCGGTAGAGGCAAACGAGGCGGTAAGTAGGGTTCTGAGTTTCACGGGTATTCTCCTTGTGACGACTTGCTATGAAAGATTCTATGAATCGTCATGGTACTGAAAGGCGGTCCTGCCTTGATTCACACCATGTGACAGTCGTTTGATTCACACGTATCAAACATAGGCAGAACACTGTTCGATAACAAGGAGGATTCAGTTACGGAAGGTAAGCTTTTGTTGTGAAAAACGCTTCTACCGGGGCGGTAGAGGCGTTTTAGTCATCGATTCCGCACTGAAAACGGTTTTTCTTTAACGTCGGCGATCAGCGGTACCGGATAGCGGCTCAGCTTTTGCGAAAGCGCAAGGTGTGACGCTTTTTAGCGTCCCCTGCAGTGCCATTGTCATGCCACTACAATGCTAACGACATAGCTCACCACATGCGCAAAGGCGTGAGCGATAATCGCCGCCTCCAAGCCGTATCGCCAAAAAAGGTAGCCGAAAAGTATGCCGAAGACAGTGTTCTCGCCGACGACGAACGCTACCAGGTCAGCCGTCAACGCCCCTACCTGCGCTGCAGCAGCTGGCAGGTGACCTGCGCCAAATAAGAGTGCGCTTACGACAATGGCGAACCAGATGTAGACGATCTGTGGTGTACCTTTTCGACGCTGCAAGAGTCGCCACGCCATCCAAACCAGCACCGTCATTAGCCCCCACCGTAAAAGCAACTCCTCCGTGATACCGCCATAGAGAACGCGGGCGACGAGTGGCAAGGTGAACGGCTGTTCCACGTCAGCAAGCTCCGCAGGGGCGTAGCCGCCAATCACAAAGAGCCCAAACCCTCCCAGCAACCCACCAAGAAGCCCGAGGAACAGTTGGGGTCGGAGTGCTGCGGCTACCGATTGACGGGTTACCACTGCCTCAAACGCGGGCGCACTGAGGCCAACCTTCGGTGCAAGCAACACCCCCAACCACACGACGAGCGCGACAAGGAGCCCGCTCTGCGCGATGCTCGCCGCCAACACCAACCACAAGGGTAAAGGGAGTGACGCGTCGCCCAACACCTGGGGAAGCACTGTAACGGTGAGGGCAACCACGCCGAGCATGCCTGCAAGGAACAGGAGCAAACCGAGCTTGAGTCGCGGAAATCTGATGGTGTCAATCGTAGTCATAGGCACATCCTGTGGCTCATTATCCCACGATAACCTTACCCCATTAACTCAACGAAACCACATCCCGCAGAGCATTCTTGAAGTGTGTGAAGGCGGACGTTTGCTGTCGGCGATTCGGATAGTAGAGGTAGTAACCAGCGAACGGCTCACACCATTCTTCCAGCACGCGCACCAGCGTACCAGAATCTATTTGCCTGCTAACGATGTCCTCGAGAATGTAAGTAAAGCCATACCCTTCGGTTGCCGCCGCAACCATCAAATCGCTGTCGTTGAAAATGGGGCCTCGACCAGGCTTAACGGCGAGGCTGCGCCCATCCTTTTCGAAATCCCAAGGTGATAGCTGCCCGCTGCGATTTCTGAAGCTGATGCAGGAGTGCAGGGACAGTTCAGAAGGTTGTTTCGGTGTGCCGTGTTGCGAGAGATAAGAAGGGGAGGCGACAACAGCGACCCGCATCGGAGGGCTGATTGGCATTGCCACCATGTCATTCTCAAGCCTTTCGCCCAGTCGGATGCCAGCGTCAAACCTGCCCGCGATGAGGTCAACGAAGTCGTTTTCGACGGAGACCTCGATTTCAATACCCGGATGCTGTCGAATCAAAGAACTCAGCGCCGGCCAGAGAATCGTGTCGGCCGCGTGTTTTCCGGCACTCACCCTGACCATACCGATCGGTTCATCGCGCAGGCTGGTGAGCAAATTGATTTCGTTGGTCACCTCGTCGAGCGCGGGCGAAAGTTTTGTCAGCAGACGGGCACCGGCATGCGTGGGCGACACGCTGCGCGTCGTGCGCGCCAGAAGCCTGATCCCAATGTCTTCCTCCAACCGCTTGAGCGTTTGGCTGAGCGCCGACTGAGTAACGCCCAGCCGCTTAGCGGCGCGCGTAAAACTGCCTTCGGCAGCGATGACGCGGAAAACTTCCAGATCGCCGAGCAGGCTTGGGCGCATTCGTTAGCTCTCCTTATAGACCCTATAACTGATAAGCAGGTTATCAGCATTTATTAGTGAGCATACTCTATAACAACATTATAGATAGGGAGCACCTCATGGCTAGAAACTGGCTCGTCACCGGCGCAAGCCGTGGATTAGGTCTGGAGATCGCCCGGGCGGCGCTTGCGGCTGGTGAAACCGTCGTCGCTACGGCTCGGTCTGCCAACGACATTACGGAAGCACTTGGACCAAACAGCAGACTACACGCGCTGGCACTCGATATTACGGACGAAGGTGCGGCCGTCGCCGTGGCACAGGAGGCAGTGGATCGGGTTGGCACGATCGACGTATTGGTCAACAACGCTGGCCAAGCACAGCTCGGCTGGTTCGAGACAATCAGCAGCGCACAAGTGCGACGTCAGTTCGAGGTGAATGTCTTCGGCACGATGAACGTAACCCGTGCTGTGACGCCACACATGCGTGCGCGCCAGTCAGGCCTCATCGTTACCATCTCCTCCGTTAACGGGCTGCTCGCCAACCCGGGAGGATCCATCTACGCATCGTCAAAATTTGCCATTGAGGGCTGGATCGAGGGATTTGCACAGGAGCTGGCACCCCTCAATATCAAATCGATGGTGGTTGAGCCGGGCATGCTGCGTACAGATTTCCTTGACGACAAATCAGCCGAGCACGGTGATATCGACGTTCCCGACTATGCAGAAGCGACCCGGCAGTTCCGCTCGTTTATCGCCGCCGCCAATCATAACCAGCCTGGTGACCCAGCCATGCTCGCAGAACGAATCGTCTCCCTCGGCATGTCGAACAAGCCACCCGCCCGTTTCGTCTTTGGTGACGATGCACAGGAATGGGCCACCGATAAGGTAAATCGCCTCAAAATGGAGGTCGAACAGTCAGTAAGTATCGCGAACGGACATTAAATCAATGGGATCAGAGTCATTGATTTTGTGACCATCTCCATTTTGTGAGGCAATGAGTGGTGAATGACCCGCCATCACCGGTGACAAAACCGCGGCGAAGCGGAGGGCTTGGCACCCAATACATAGCATGGTTATGCGACGTTTAATGGCTTAATCCGGTCAACTTCCTCTTTGACCGACTGGGCTGCCGTCCAAAGATCAATAGCGCGCTGTGCATTCAGCCAAAACTCTGGAGAGTTACCAAACAAACGCGCCAGCCGAAGTGCCATTTCAGGGCTGACAGCACGGCGTTCACGCAACAGTTCATTGACTGACTGGCGCGAGACGCCCAGAGACTCAGCCAGTCCTGCAACTGTCAGGTCATAGTCCGGCAAGAAATCCTCTCTCAGCATCTCACCAGGATGGGTGGGCTTGCGCTGCATACCGGTAGTATTAAGAATAGCCATATCATCACCTCACTCAGTGGTAGTCACACACTTCGACTTCAAACGCATCACCATCTTCAAAACGAAAACAGATACGCCACTGATCATTTATTGAAATTGCGTGCTGCCCCTGCCTGTTTCCCGACAGCGGGTGAAGGCGATTGCCAGGCGGCACTTTCAAATCCTCTAGCTGTACGGCCAGATCCACGTATTCAAGTTTTCTAGCTGCTCTCGGCGCAACATCCGCAGGAAATTTCTTCGACTTGCCCTTGGAGTAAAGTTCTTGGGTTCTTTTGTCAGCAAAGGATTTGATCATGAAACAAAGCGTATTGCGTCACGTGACGCTTGTCAATGAGGTATGGGAATGACTGCATAACGACAATGTTCAGCGGCCGGTTTGTGGAGTGGAGCGCAGCGTAGCAAACCGGTCCGGTGGAGGCCCGCCAGGGCCGGAACGAACTGCAACTACTTGTTAGCCTTGGTCTTCGACGAGTTCACCATTCTCAAAAACGTAAACGCCAGACTTGGACTTCATCTTACCTCCGCAATCAGGACAAGGCTCATCATAGTTTATACAGCCATTCACTGTAATGCTTTGTCTGCCAATATTAGGCTTAAGTTGAAGCGTCTTTTTGCACGACTCACATATAATCTCGATTCTTTTAATTTCTCGTGTTTTAGGTCCAGCTTTGGGGCTTGCCTCCGGAACAATGTAATGCCCCAGCAACGGATTATGACGACTTTGGGCAACTGATTTATATGTGTTAGTTACCCCACCAATAAAACCCAATATTTCATCAAACTCATCATTTGACTCAAATGTAACCCAGTATTCCCCGTTGTCATACCAATATTCACGGCCTGCAACGCATATCGCTCTAATGTGAACAGAGTCGTTCTTTTCTTTGTAAATCTTTTCGTACCGCTCGGATTCACTTAGATTTGTTCCAGAAAGGTCCGTATTTAGGGCGAAGACCACACTCCTAACTTTTTCTATTGAATGATGGCGATCTGAGCCATCTACGTTCTTAAGGCCTGGGAGATATCTAAATTCAGATAGAAGCTTTGCACTTTCGTGCGCTGTGACAAGCTCTTTTGAAGTGAGAGTCGTCTTTACTTCAATCGTATAAAGGACGGCTTCAACTGGAAATATTCCAGTAAATTTATCAAAAAGGATCGGGGGAACAATAGACTTATCGTAAAGAACAATATCTATTTGGTTCGACAGCCGACCAGCATGATTCTCAATTACTTGCCCGGTTCCGATACCTATATCGGCCGGCAATAATGGCCGAAATAGTTCGGAAATTAAAATCTCAAGAACTGAGCCTTTTACTCCTCTGTGGGTAAGAGTACTCGCCGCTCTAGCATTCGCGATTGCACCGGCCACCTTTGCTCTTAAGAACGCTTGATATTGATTTTTATCTGCCATGACATCCAAATCAAATTTTGGCCAACGCCCGGCTCACTCGACGGATTGGAGCCGCGAAGCGGCGGAAAACCGGTCGCTGTGCAGCCGATTGTTAAAAACGCCTACGCCAAGGGCGCTCTACTCCCGGAGTATTTTGGCACAGGTACTCAGTTAGCTCGTTATCGACATCCAGCGCTGTTGTTTCAACCTGCTGGCGATACTCTCTTAAATTGATGATGGTGACATAATGAGCATCCCTACCTTTATGGGCTATATCACCCCGGGATGACACGAAGTCGTTGATTGAATTTTTACCTAAAGTCCACCAACCAGACATCTCTGGAATACCGAGGAAACGGGTGTATAGCGGATCTAAGTTTCCGGACTTAGGAGTATTCAACCCTTGAAGAACCTCGGAAACATGGTTCCTGTACAGGTCTTTCCAGCCCTCGCCCGCCAACTCCAACGGCTTTAATTCGTGCTTTGACTCTTTGACGGTTCGGGAGAGTTCTTTCTGTACCGGTTTCGGCAGTTGCTTCGGCGAATCCAGTTTTCCCGTAAAGTAATTAACGCCTTCCATGAGTAGTTCTTCTATGTATAGCTCCCATGCAGCGCAGAGCATAAGAACTCCGCTGCGAGTAATATGCCCAAGTGCCCGCCGCCCTTTACCATCGTGATTAAGATGCCCATGGCTTTCTATGATGCGATCGACATCGAT
The DNA here is from genome assembly GCF_024124705.1 of Halomonas sp. Mc5H-6. Lineage (NCBI taxonomy): Bacteria > Pseudomonadati > Pseudomonadota > Gammaproteobacteria > Oceanospirillales > Halomonadaceae > Halomonas > Halomonas sp. Mc5H-6. Next base: position 462,449 of record NZ_JAMXSI010000002.1, on the reverse strand, counting down.
TAGCAAGTTGCTCTCGAATTTTTTAAAGCTTGATGACGGCATCAAGGACCCTTTTAACAGTGAATCTACACCCAGCTACAAAACATCAATGAATGCGACGGCACATTCATTGGTATTTTGTAGCCAACCATTTTGACTCTACCCCATTGATTCCCTTGAGAGCAAAGCAAAATTTGGCAGCATAGCCAAAATTCGCACGCTTGCGCGATTTTCTGTTTTCAATAAAACTGTATATAAAAACAGCTAAAGTCACATGGGTGCAATCTATGAAACTGATGGAGAGGGTGAAAGCTGCCCTAAGAGTCAAGCGCTATACTTCGCACTGAGAAAACTTATTGCTACAGGATTCGCTTTTTCATTCGTTTTCATAGTATGCGGCATCCCGCCACCATGACAGGCAATGAAGTGCGGCAATTTTTGGAATATCTCGCGATAGAAAGGCGCGCTGCTACGGAAAAACAGAACCAAGCGCTGAATGCCATCGTATTTCTTGACCCCCTTTTTAGATCAACCACTCGCAGAATGCGCTTCACCATTAGTCCCCCTTGCATCTCCCCCAACCGCCTCCTACACTCCGCTAACGAACAGCTTGACGGGGTGCCGGTGATATCCGGCTGAGATGGCGCAGGGCGAGCATTTTTGCTGCCAAGCGCTGGTCCCGCTGAACCTGATCCGGCTAATGCGCTGCTTAACATTGAGCAGCACGGGTACCGGCGTAGGGATCAAGCGATGGCCATGGCTAACTTTCTCCCACGATCGCAAGCCACCTTTCCGGGCCATTTCCTCGATCTCTCGCCTGCCCTCCGGATCATTACTACCGGAGGCATCATGGGCTACCGCTTTACCGATCTCACCACCGCCTGCCATAACGATTGGCGCGCCTACATCGAGCACGATTTTGTGCGTCAGTTGGGCAGTGCCACGCTGCCTGAAGCGTCATTTCGCCACTACCTGAAGCAGGACTACCTGTTTTTGATTCACTTCGCCCGCGCCTACGCACTCGCGGCCTATAAAAGCCCCACCCTTGCCGATCTTCGCCAGGCCCATGAAGGCTTAAAAGCCATTGTGGATGTGGAGTTGGGCCTGCACGTGGGCTTTTGCCAAGAGTGGGGGATTTCCGAGCAGGAGCTGGAAGCACTTCCCGAAGCCAGGGCGACGCTTGCCTACACACGCTATGTATTGGATACCGGCAGCCGCGGCGACCTGCTGGACCTGCACGTGGCGCTGGCCCCCTGCCTCGTGGGCTACGGCGAGATCGCCAACTGGCTGAACGACCAGCCCACCACAGTGCGCGGCGCGCAAAACCCCTTTGACGCCTGGATCGCCATGTACGAAGGCGACGAGTTTCAGGCCGCCATGCAGGCGGAGCTTGAATGGCTCAATACCCGCTTAGCCGATGTCACCCCCGCCCGCTTTGCCGAGCTGAGCAAGATCTTCCGCGATGCCACCCGCCTGGAAATCGACTTCTGGCAGATGGGTTTAGCGCTGATAGATGCCGACCTGACCCGCTAAGTCTTACCCACAACCACAACCAAAGGAGACCGAGATGAGCAAAACCAGTCATTTTTTAGCCGAAACCGCTCAGGTCGATGCCGCCGCCATTCAGCCGCTGCCCGGCTCGCGTAAAGTGTATGTCGAAGGCTCGCGGCCGGATATCCGCGTGCCGTTCCGGGAAATTTCGTTATCGCCGACCAAAACCACCGGCATTGATGAAGAGAACCCGCCGCTGCTGGTGTACGACACCTCCGGCCCCTATACCGACCCCGACGCTAACAATGACCTGCGCCGCGGCCTGCCGGAACTTCGCCGGGCCTGGATCGAAGAGCGCGACGACACCGAGTTTCTCACCGGCCCAACGTCAGAATACGGCAACCGCCGCGCCAACGACCCGACGCTGGCCCAGCTGCGCTTTGATTTAACCCGCACCCCGCGCCGGGCCAAGCCGGGTAAAAACGTTACTCAGCTTTACTACGCGCGCCAGGGCATTATCACGCCGGAAATGGAGTTTATTGCCATCCGTGAGAACCAGCGCCGCCAAGCGCTGGGTACGGCGGAAGTGGAGCGTATTCTGGGCCATCAACACAAAGGCCAGAGTTTTGGCGCCAGCTTGCCAGAAGAGATTACGCCGGAGTTTGTACGCGATGAAGTGGCTCGTGGCCGGGCGATCATTCCCAATAACATCAACCACCCGGAAAGCGAGCCGATGATCATTGGCCGCAACTTCCTGGTCAAGATTAACGGCAACCTGGGTAACTCCGCGGTGACCTCTTCTATAGAAGAAGAGGTGGACAAGATGACCTGGGGCATCCGCTGGGGCGCGGACACCATCATGGATCTTTCTACCGGGCAGAACATCCACGAAACCCGCGAGTGGATTCTGCGCAACTCGCCGGTGCCGATTGGCACGGTACCCATCTATCAGGCGCTGGAAAAGGTCAAAGGCGTGGCCGAGGACCTCACCTGGGAAGTCTTCCGCGATACGCTGATCGAGCAGGCCGAACAGGGCGTGGACTACTTCACCATTCACGCGGGCGTACTGTTGCGCTATGTGCCGCTCACCGCCAAGCGGGTCACCGGCATTGTCAGCCGCGGCGGCTCGATCATGGCCAAGTGGTGTTTGTACCACCACCAGGAGAGCTTCCTGTACACCCATTTCGAAGATATCTGCGAGATCTGCAGGCAGTACGACGTGGCGTTCTCCCTAGGCGATGGCCTGCGCCCCGGCTCGGTGGCGGATGCCAACGACGAAGCGCAAATGGCCGAACTCAAGACCCTGGGCGAGCTCACTCACATTGCCTGGAAGCACGATGTGCAGGTGATGATCGAAGGCCCCGGCCACGTGCCCATGCATCTGGTGAAAGAGAACATGGACAAGCAGCTGGAGTACTGCGACGAAGCGCCCTTCTACACCCTCGGCCCGCTGGTCACCGATATCGCCCCCGGCTACGACCACATTACCTCGGGCATTGGGGCGGCGATGATCGGCTGGTTTGGCTGCGCGATGCTCTGCTACGTGACGCCTAAAGAGCATCTGGGCCTACCCAATAAAGACGACGTCAAGACCGGCATCATCACCTACAAGATTGCCGCCCACGCGGCGGACTTGGCCAAGGGCCACCCGGCGGCACAGCGGCGGGATAATGCCCTCTCCAAGGCGCGCTTCGAGTTCCGCTGGGAAGACCAGTTCAACCTGGGGCTGGACCCGGACACCGCCCGGGAATACCACGACGAGACCCTGCCCAAGGACTCCGCCAAGGTGGCCCATTTCTGCTCCATGTGCGGGCCGAAGTTCTGCTCCATGAAGATCAGCCACGAAGTGCGCGAGTACGCTGCCGAACACGGCTTAGACGGCGATCAGGAAGCCATCATGAAAGGCATGGAAGAGCAGGCGGAGAAGTTTCGCCAGAAAGGCAGCGAGCTGTATCAGGAGGTTTAAATCAGCGGCCTAGCGAATAACGCGGCTGAGTAGGGTGGCTCTTGAGTGTTGACAAGCCTCAAGAGTCACTTTTTACTTAAGGAGAAGATCATAAATAAAATTATGTGTATGATTATCATTTACTGATTATTAAGGCCAACAACCACCTAAAACCAACACCATTCAAGGAACGAATCCCCGATGAAAACCCAACTTTCCCTGGCGGTTACCCTGATCAGCGCAGGCCTGCTTAGCGGCTGCAGCGATGACAACGCATCAACCGAAGCAGCGACGATGCTGAGTTATATTCCAGCTGATTCTCCTTACTTCATGGCCTCCAGTGAGGCAATGCCCGAGCAGGAAGCCTTTGATCTCTATCAGCGCTTTCAGCCCATGGCGAGCCTTGAGTCTGATCTGGATGAACTGCGCGCGACGCTGCCCGATATTGACGATGAAGCGTCGCGGTCAATGATGAAGCTGCTGATCGCCATGGGTGAAGAGCTCGACGGTGTTGAGTCACTGGATGATTTCCATGCGCTGGGCCTGAAGGTGAGCCCTCGCGCCGCCTTGTATGGACTGGGTATTTTGCCTGTATTGCGCATGCAGCTGCAGGATGAAGAGGCCTTTCGCGAAACGCTTCAGCGCATCCTGACCAAGGCGGAGATCACCCCCAGCACGGCCACCACCAACGGCACCGAGTACTGGGTCCTGACGCCCGAGGCGCCCGTCCAGGCGATCCTCGTCATTGAAGATCAGCAGCTGCTGATGTCGGTAGTACCGCAGGATGCCAGCGACGAGTTGCTTGCGCAGGTACTGGGTAGCGATTTGCCTGACAGCAGCCTTGAAGATTCTGGCGCGCTGGCAGCGCTTGAGCAACGCCATGACTTTACCCCTTACGGTGCCGGGGAAGTCGACTTTTCACGCCTGCTTAATGAGCTCAGCTCTCCTTCCCATGCAGGTACTCAGGCATTGATGGACGCCGTTGAGGCAGAGCAATTGGATCTGTCTGCCTGCCAAACCGATATTGACCGCCTCACCAGCCGCTTCCCCGGCCTTGTTATGGGCATGCGCGAGTACAATCAAGACCGCATGGAGATGAATGTCATCCTGGAAACCGATGAAGCGATCGTCAGTGACCTGCGCGCTCTGACCACTCAGGTGCCAGGTCTTGGCAGCACGGAGGGTATGGCCAGTTTCGGAATGGGCCTGAACTTACCCTTACTGCTTCAGACAGCCCAGAGATATGCCCAGGAAGTGCGTCAGAACCCCTTCAGCTGTGATGAGCTACAGGATTTGAATAGCGCCTGGAGAGACATCAACACGGCGATGAACAACCCGGCCACCATGATGATCGGGTCAGCGCTATCCGGCTTGAGAGCGCGCATCGACAGCCTGACAGTCACCGATGGCGAACCCAGTGGCAGCGGCATCCTGACCCTTGCCTCCCCCAACCCTATGGGGCTGGTGACGACCGCAGGTGCCTTCATGCCTGAATTCGGGGCGCTCGAACTTGAACCAGGCGGAGAGGCCAAGCAAATCGAAAGCATGATGCTGCCGCCAGAGACACCGACGCTCCATGCCGCCATGTCTGACACGGCCATTGCCCTGGGCGCAGACATCAGCGACCCGTCGTCACTGCAGAAAGCCCTGCAAGCCCCTGCGTCAGAGCGCGACCTACTGCTTCATGGTCATCTGACCGGCGAGTTTTATCATTCCCTGGCCGATGTCATGGAGCAGGTGCCTTCCGATGAGCTGGAAACGTCCGATATTGAAATGTTCAGACAGTATGCGGATATCTACAAGAACATGGAGTACTGGTTCAGAGTGGACGATGCAGGCGTTGAAATGAGTTTCTCGCTGGAACTGGACTGATACCTGGCGGCTATTGCCGCCAGCAATAAAACCCGCTGACAGTTATACAGATAACCGTTAGCGGGTTTTTCATTTATAGCCTCGTTGTTTTATACGGTGCCTGAAACTCAGGAGACCCCGAGCGCCACTTTCAAGACGCCGTCGCGCTGGTGGGCGAAAAGATCGTAGGCTTCGACGATGTTCTCCAGCGCGTAGCGGTGGGTAACCATGGGGCCCAGATCCAGGCGGCCGGCGGCGATGATGCTCATCAGCCGGCGCATGCGCTCTTTGCCACCCGGGCACAGGGAGGTAATGATCTTGTGGTCACCAAGCCCCGCACAAAACGCCCCCAGCGGAACCGTCAGGTCTTCGGAGTAGACGCCAAGGCTGGAGAGCGTGCCACCGGGTTTTAACACCCGCAAGGCCGACTCGAACGTCTGCTGCAGGCCGAGCGCTTCAATGGCGCAATCGACCCCACGCCCACCGGTGAGCTTGAGGATTTCATCCACCACGTCGACCTTGCGAAAGTCCAGCGTCACGTCGGCGCCCATCTGCTTGGCCATGGTCAAACGCTCATCCACGCCGTCAACGGCGATGATCATGCCCGCCCCGCGCAGCCTTGCACCGGCCGTCGCGCAAAGGCCGATCGGCCCCTGGGCAAACACCACCACGATGTCGCCAATCTTGATCCCTCCGGCTTCGGCACCGGCAAACCCGGTCGACATGATGTCGGGGCACATCAGTACCTGCTCATCGGTCAGGCCATCCGGCACCGGCGAGAGATTGGCCTGGGCATCCGGTACCAACAGGTACTCCGCCTGGGCGCCGTCGATGGTGTTACCGAAACGCCAGCCGCCCATGGGTTTGTAGCCGTGGCTGTGGTGGCCGCCATCCTGGGATGAACAGCCGTCCTGGCAGCCATAGGAGGTAAAGCTCGGGCAGATCGCCCCAGCGATCACTCGCTGGCCTTCGTGGTACCCTTGGACGTTAGCACCCAATTTCTCGATAACACCCACGGGCTCGTGACCAATCGTCAGGCCACGCTCCACCGGGTATTCGCCTTTCAGGATATGTACATCGGTGCCGCAGATGGTCGTGGTGGTCACGCGCATCAAGGCATCGTTGGGGCCAATCTCAGGGATCGGTTTGTCGTCAATTTCAATACGGCCAGGTTCAACAAAAATGGCCGCTTTCATCATGGTCGGCATGGGACGTCTCCTCGGTCGGAAGTCGAATCACCTGACCATTACGGCACACAAGACGACGCGCCATATTGCGCTGGATCAAACTTACCGCGCTTAAACGCCAACAGGGGGCCGAAGCCCCCTGTTGGTCGTCAGTATCATGTGGCTAGCGTTGTTTTTTCTGATTCTCCCTCAAATGACCTACGCCTTTCTGCATGCCGCCCTTTGCCTGTTGGGCTTTGCCTTTGGCTTCGGTTTTGCCGCTTCCGGTCACCTTGCCCGCCGCTTCTTTCAGTTTACCGACGGTCTGACTGGCAGCCCCTTTCGCCTTGTCTTTTTTGCCACTTGCCATGATGAACACCTCTAGTCCGTTAGTGGAGAATAGTGCTGGAGACAGCGCTGGAGATAGTTCTGGAGATAGTTCTGGAGATAGTTCTGAAGATAGATCTGGAGACAGCGCCTAAAAAGTAAATACTTACTTCGTCCTAGGCGCTTTCATCAGCATAGTCGGTATCTGAAATATCACCGCAATTTCTTTTAGCCTACCGCATCGGGTAAGCGCGTGGGCGACCTGGAGTTCAGTGCAACATGCAGGCAGGCCATCACCAGCAGCGTTGCCAGCAACGCCACGCTCATCGACGAAAAACGGTATAGCGCGCTGTAAACGAGGTCTTGCCCCGGCCCCAACGACTGACCAAATAAAATGCCCAGCGTTGTCAGCCCACCAAAACCGATGCCAGAGCCGCCGCCTTCCAGAATGTGCTCCCTTGCGAACAGCATGAGACCCAGCCAGTAGAGCAGGATGACCAGCATAAAATGGTGGCTTTGGGTATACAGCACCAGTTGCATGGCAAGCGCGAGGTTGCACCCCAGAAGCGTGCCCACGGCACGCTTGCCCGCAGACACTTTGGCGCCGTCATAGCCCAGTGAGAAAAGCACCAGAATGGTCGCCATCTGCGCCGAGAGCGACCCTTGCAGATCAAATACTTGAAACATCACAAACGATAGCGTCGCGGTGATGCCGCCCATCAGGGTTTCGTGGCGAATTTGTTCAGCGGGTTTTATGCCTTTGGGTGGCGGCTGACGTGGCTCAACATCGGGAAATAGCGTGTACATCAGCATGGCGATGAACACCGCAAGCCCGCTGGCCACCATGTTACTGGCCAGCAAGTCGCTCAAATCAACACTTGGGTAACTGGCAAAGTGCAGCAGAATGCTGAGCGTCAGCACACCGTTGGCCCCGAACAAGAACAACGGGCCTTTGGCCATGAGATAAAAGCGAAAGGAGAACATCGCCAGCACTACCAACGTCATCACCACGGGCATATGCTTGAGCAAACCAACGACCAAGCTGACCTCGAGTACATTGATCGACACATTGGCCAGAAACTGGCGCACGATATGGCCGTTCAGGATGGGCACCATCCCCAGCAAAAACATCGGAAAAACGGTGAAGAACACGCCGTAGTTCCAATCCATCAGTTGGCTGACCACAAACCCCATCAGGCCACCGCCTGCCACCCGCAAACATTGGCGCAGGCCGTTCTCCGTTAATCCGGCAGGGTGCTTATCCGCCGCCGGGCGGTAGGGCTTCAATAGCCGTCGGATTGCCATGCTCAATACACCGCGTGAAGCCAGCTGATTAAACGCGCCTGAAGCGCGGCGAACGGCCTGGCCAACAGGTGGCCGCCCGGCACCAGCTGAACAGAGGCACGAGCACCACTGGCCGGTAACGAGGGGACCGGTTCGTCGAGTGCCACGTGGAGGCGTAGCCGCTGGGCATCGCGCACCCAGCGATCCGTCGTCGGAATATCAGCCAGTTGGCCATCGGCAGCCAGCTGGCCGTTACGCACGCCCGCATCAAAGGCACTGACCTTGCCTTCAAACACCTTCCCCGGCCAACTGTCGAAGACAACTTTTGCCTGATCGCCGGGGTGCACATGACGCAGGCTCTTCTCGCGGAAATCGGCAATGATATCCATCTGATTGGCCACCAGCGCCAATGCAGGCTGCCCGGCCTGCACATAGTCGCCCGCCTGCAGCTGAAGGTTGGTAACTACCCCCGGCTGCGCAGCACGAACTTGGGTATGCGCCATATCCAGCTGCGCTTTTTTCAGGGCATTTTCCGCCTGGCGCAAACGCAAATTGGCCTCGCCCTCCTCACCCAGCTGTACTTCAAGGCTTTCAATTTCGGCCTGGGCAGAGGCGACGGCGGATGTCGCCGTTTGTTCGGCGGCAACCTGCTGATCGTACTGCTGACGAGAAAGGCTGTGCTGTGCGAGCAACGCTTCCCCACGACGGCGCTCGCCACGACGTTCCTGGGCCGTGGCCTCTGCCGATGCCAGCCTGGCACGGGCGGCCGCAAGCTCTGCCCTCAAGCGGGCATTGTCTTGCAGGGCTTGTTCGCGATTGAGCCGGGCTTCGGCGAGCGCTAGCTGAAACGGCGCCGGGTCCAGGCGGAACAACACATCACCTTTAGCCACCTGCTGATGGTCGTCTACCATCACTTCCTTAACAGGCGCGCTCAATTCAGGGGCAATACGCGTCACCGGGCGCATCACCCGCGCTTCCGGGGTGATGGGCATAAAGCTATCGGCGATGAGAAAATACACAAACAAAAGAATAAAGGCAGCAACCGCTACCTTTACCCAACGGGCAAAACGTTGTTCGGGGGACATGCAGGACTCATGAGCGTGTTAATGACAGCATTAGCTTATCATTTAATTAGCGCGCTAACAATATTACCGCTGCCTGGAGAGACTCAGCACCATAATCCCCCCAACAACCACGGCCCCACCGACCAACTGACTGGGGCTGAGCATTTGGCCCAGGACGAAGTAACCGATCACTAACGAGGCGACGGGCTCGATATTCATGACCGGCGCGTTGCGCGCCATATCCAGCCGTGGCACGAAGATAAACAGTGTCGAAAACGCCGAGCCGTACAACAGACCCAAGAGCGCTAACCCAAGCCAGCCCTGGTGGGTTTCCGGTAGGCTCATCCCCCCGGGCACGATGCCGGAAAGCCCACCGATGATCATGGCGATAAACACGGTCTGCATGGTCAACAGGCTGCGCAGGGTACTCCCCACCCTCGCGAGCCGGTGTTCAGTGGTCCAGAGCGCGCAGGCGAAGGCAAACGCCGCCGTCAGACCAAAACCGATGCCCGCCAGCCAACCCGGCCCCATATCGTCCACGTTGGCATACCAGGCGGGAATATCGAGCACCACCAGCAGGCCGATCAGAATCGTGCCCATGATCAGACAGCTGCGCAGCGTGGGGCGCGGCCCGCCTAACGCCCAACTCAGCAGTGCCAGTTGGATCGGGAAGGTATTCACCAGCAGCAATGCAATCACCACCGGCAAGCGCGCCACGGCGGAGTACAAGCAGACGCTCTGCACCGTGATACAGAGCCCGACCGCAAGCTGCCACGGCCAGGTACCCGGCGGCAGCCAGAGGCGCTTTTTTTGCGCAACGACCAGGCAAACCAGAATCAAACAGGCCACACCTGAACGGGTCAGCACCGCCAACAAAAGCCCAGTGCCATTATCGAATGCCAGCCTGGCTGAGACGTGGTTGGCTGCGAACATCGTCGCCACCGTCATTAACAGCAGGATGGCCAAGTGACGGGGTAAAACGGACGGAAGCGAGGGGGATTGCATGTTCGAAGCAGGCTCTTCTTATGTTGATAAAGGAAGTGATGGTAATACCCAGCATGCCGGGATTTTAGCTAGAAGGCTAACGACATAGATACACTGACCGCCACCCTCCCGTAATGTTATACTAACGTCTAATCAACTCCGTTGTCTCTCTTTTGACAGAAGGCCCCTATGAACGCGTCGGTACTGGTCATTAATTGCGGTTCCTCTTCCATTAAATATGCATTGATTGAGGCGGATCCCAAGGCGCCACGTCTTGATGGCATTGCCGAGCGCTTGGGCAGTGCTGAGGCTCAGCTAAAGGGTAACGATAGCGCTGGTGAGCGGTTCATCAAATCACTGCCTGGCGCCGACCATGCCGAAGCCATCAGCGCGATTCTGGATAGCCTGGAGGGCCGACGCCCATCAGCCGTGGGCCACCGCATCGTCCATGGCGGGGAGCATTTCACAGAAGCGGCGCTGATTGATGAGCATGTCATCGCCGCCATTGAAACCACCGCCGCCCTGGCGCCCCTGCATAATCCGGCTAACCTGATCGGTGTTGCCGCAACTCAGAAAGTCTTTCCATCGCTTCCCCAGGTCGCCGTGTTTGACACCGCCTTTCATCAAACCCTGCCGCCGCGCGCCTATCGCTATGCGCTGCCTGAAGCGCTGTACCGCGATCACGGCATTCGCCGCTACGGCTTTCACGGCACCAGCCATGCCTTCGTTAGCCAGCGTGCCGGAGAGTTGAGCGACCGGGGGGCTGGCGGCTGGCTGACAGCGCACCTGGGCAACGGCTGCTCGACCAGCGCCGTGTGGCAAAATCAAAGCCTGGACACCAGCATGGGGTTAACGCCACTGGAAGGCCTGGTAATGGGGACCCGCAGCGGCGACGTTGACCCTGGCCTTCACGCCCACCTGCATCGTCAGCTTGGCTGGTCGCTGGACGAGATTGATCAGGTACTGAATAAACAAAGCGGGCTCCTGGGGCTCTCGGGCATGACCAACGACATGCGCGAAATTGAAGCGGCGGCCGAAAAAGGCCACGCAGGCGCCTCGCTGGCGCTGGAGGTATTCGGTTACCGCATCGCCAAGTCACTGGCCGCGCTGTCTTGCGCGTTGCCCAGGCTCGATGGCCTGATCTTTACCGGCGGCATCGGCGAAAATTCACCGCTCATTCGCCGCCATGTCATCGGCCTGCTTCACCACTTTAGGTTCTCCCTGGACGACGCGGCCAACGAAGCCACAATTCGAGGTAAAGAAGGCAGGTTGGATAACGCCGACCCGAATGGGCCGCAAGTCTGGGTCATCCCCACCGACGAAGAAGGCCGCATCGCCATGGAAACCCGACACTGTTTGGAGGCCTGCGCATGAATACGCCCGCCGATACTCCCCAGGCCATTTTGCTGGTCCCCACCAGCGAAGGGGCCGGGTTAACCTCCGCCTGTCTCGGCCTGATTCAGGCGCTGGATACCATTGGCCTAAAGGCGGGTTTCCTAAAGCCGTTCATGCAGAACGAGTTGAACGGCCCGGGCCTTGATCGCTCAACGGCGCTGGTGTCCCGGGCGCTGAATCAGCGCCCGCCCTCGCCCATTTCCCAGACCCGCCTGGAGCGCCTGCTGCGCGACAACCAGACCGATGAGCTGATGGAAAACGTCATCGAGCTCTACGATCAGGTCACCCAGCAGGCTTATCGCGACGGCAGCGCACTGGATCTGGTGGTGGTCGAGGGCGTCGTCCCTACCCAGCACACCACCTACGCCACCCAGACCAATGCACAGTTGGCCAATGCATTAAATGCACGCATTATTCTGGTCGGCACCGGGGATTTAAATGAGCCTGAGGCCTTGGCGGACCAGCTAGATATGCACGCGCGCAGCTTTGGCGGCGTCAGCTCAAGCCGTACCCTGGGCGGCATTTTAATGCGTATGAAAAACTTACCTTATGCCCAGGACGATGATCTTTCTGCAGCGCCGGGCACCTTTAAACCTCAGTTGGAAGAGTCGGTGCTCGCTGAACTCCGCCAGTATTCCCCTGCTCTGGCGACTGACAAGTTTCACCTGATTGGCGTTGTCCCTTACAGCAACGCCCTCAGCGCACCGCGCACGCTGGATGTCGCACGGGCACTGAAGGCAAAGATGCTGAACGAAGGCGAGGCCCTCAGTCGCAGGGTGCTTTCCACCAGCCTATGCGCCCGAAGTGCCGCCAATGCATTGCATATTTTCACGCCGGGTAGCCTGGTCGTGGCGTCTGGCGACCGCGACGACGTGATACTGGCTTCTGCGCTTGCCACCATGAACGGCACTCGGCTGGCAGGCGTACTGCTGACCAATGGCTTTATGCCTAACGACAACATGATTGAAATGTGTCGACCAGCGCTGAAAACCGGCCTCCCTGTGCTCGCCGTCGATACCGACAGCCTGACCACCGCCCAGAACTTGAGCCAGTTGAGTAACGAAATTCCCATGGACGATTTCGAGCGCGCCGAGCAGGTGGCCCGTTATGTTGCAGCCCATATCGACCTGGAATGGTTAAAGACCCATCTCAGTCGCGGCTACACGCATCGTCTTTCGCCCTCGGCGTTTCGTCACCAACTGGTCAAGCTCGCCCAGCACGCCAAGAAACGTATTGTGCTGCCTGAAGGCGACGAGCCACGCACCATCGAAGCAGCGATTATCTGTCAACGCCGCGGCATCGCCAACTGTGTGCTGCTGGGTAAACGCGATGACATTGACAGCATCGCTCGCAACCGCGGCCTGACGTTGCCAGAAGAGCTGACCATCATCGACCCGGAAAGCACCCGCGCACATTACATCGCGCCCATGGTCGACCGCCGGCGCGGCAAGCTCAACGAGTTAACCGCCGAGGCCCAGTTGCAGGACAATGTCGTGCTCGGCACCATGATGCTGCAGCTGGATGAAGTCGATGGTTTGGTATCAGGGGCGGTACACACTACGGCCAATACCGTACGCCCTGCGTTCCAACTGATTAAAACCGCGCCAGAATATCATCAGGTCTCGTCGATCTTCTTCATGCTGCTGCCGGAGCAGGTAGTGGTCTATGGTGATTGCGCCGTGAACCCCGACCCGGACGCTGAAACGCTGGCCGAGATCGCCCTGCAGAGCGCCCGTTCTGCCGAAGCCTTTGGTATCGAACCACGCGTCGCGATGATCAGCTACTCGACTGGCGACTCAGGTACCGGGGCCGATGTCGACAAGGTGCGCGAGGCGACGCGCATTGCCCAGCAGCGCGCACCACACTTACTCATTGATGGCCCGCTTCAATACGACGCTGCCGCGATCGAAAGCGTCGGCAAACAGAAGGCTCCTGACTCGCCTGTGGCGGGCAAGGCCACGGTGTTTGTCTTCCCGGATCTCAATACCGGCAATACCACTTACAAAGCCGTTCAACGTAGCGCACGGGTGGTCAGCGTTGGCCCCATGCTGCAGGGCCTGAACAAGCCGGTGAACGACCTCTCACGTGGCGCGCTGGTCGATGATATCGTTTATACCATTGCCCTCACCGCCATTCAGGCCAGTCAACGACTCGCCTGACTCACCAACGCAAGCTGCCACCTTATCGTTGACGATGAGGTGGCAGGCATTAAATGTCTGAAGACATACAGAAGGCATGTCGACACTGGCTATTGCAGAATACTCAGGATTATCCGCTCACCGTAGCCCCACAGCAGTACCGTCGCTGCCAGCAGCATCTCCAATACCAGCACCCCAATTGCCAACGTCGCGCTGGAAACGATAAACCCCTGCTCATCAGAGATATCCAGGAAGTTCGGTATCCCCACGTAGAGCAGATAACCCGACCAGCAAAGTCCGATCACACCGGCCAGCAGGCAGAGCCATACAATGGGATAAAGCGCCACAACGCCGCTGAGCAACATGGGGGTAGCGACATAGCCTGCAAATTTTACGCAGCGGCGACGGTTCGGGGGGTCAACAAAACGTTGTGCCATCCAGTGGATAACATTGCCCATGAAAAACACGGCCGCCAGAATGACCAGGTAGAAAACGATGCCCGCATAAAAGGCGTCCAGCAAACCCAACTGAATGGTGCGCTCAGCACCGAGTCCCCAGCCAAACTGAGTGGTGCCAATGAAGGAACAGACTACGGGTACTGCGCTTAGAATCAGCACATGGTGGGCATAAAGATGAAACACCGTTTCGTGCTCATCGTGCATTTGTTTCCATTCGCGCTGAGGGTGGGCCATCAAGCCCCAGACGTGTGTCAGCATGGGTACGCCTCCTACTGTCCTTTTTATTCTAACCGACGGGATAGCCGGTCAAACCCGCATCGGGCTTATAGACAGTATAGACAGGAGCATTGCACTCCTGCCTAATTTCTGACGTACTTCATAACCAACGGTCTAACAACGGAGGTAACGAGAGCAGGCTGGCATCCAGCGACATGGCAACACTAAGCGCCGTAATCGCCAGAATCGATACACCAAAAACGCGCCTGGCCCAGCGAACATCATCGCTTCCGTGATAGCCCTGCACGGCTTGGTAAAGCCAATAGCTTCCCATCACCAATGCCACGATCAGATAGCCAACGCCGGCATAGCCAGCCAGCGCTAATGCCAATGACGCGGCAATGAACGCCACAATATAGCCAAGGATGTAGCGGCGAGCCGAGGCAATACCGCGAACGACTGGCAGGACCGGAATTGAAGCGGCGCGATAATCATCCATCCGGAAAATAGCGATCGCATAGGAATGCGGCATTTGCCATAGGCAGAAAATCAACAGCAGCGTCAGTGCGCCTGCGTCCAGTTGGTTCGTCACGGCGCAGTAACCCACCACCGGCGGTATTGCGCCAGATAGGCTCCCCACCAGGGTGCCGAACTCTGAATGCCGCTTCATGTAAAGGCTATATGCCCCGACATAAATAGCATAGCCAAAGCCGGCAAGCCCGACGGTGAGCGCATTGGTGCCCAACGCCAGTACCGAGAAGCCGGCAATGCCGAGTAGTGTCGCAAAGCACAGCGCCGAAACAGGGGTAATGCGCCCCTGCACCAGGGCCCGCGTACGCGTACGGCTCATCACCGCATCGATATCGCGATCAATCACGTTATTGAAGGCACAGCCCGACGCAATGACCAGCGCCAGGCCCACCACCGCGCTCATAAACAGTAGCAAGTCAAAGTCGCCGCGGGCGGCTAAAAAATAGCCGCCCATGACCGAAATGGTATTGCCACCAATGATGCCCGGTTTGGTGAGGGCGAAATAATCGCCCACGTTGACCATAAACGTTATCCCATTTGTAGATTGAGGTGTAGATGTTGCATGATCCACAACGATCCTCCAACAACCAGGCCGAGAATAACCAAGGTGAAGACGAAAGACATGAAATTCCAGCCTTCCTCCTGCTTGGTGTCCATGTGCATGAACATCACAAGCTGCACCAATATCTGGGCAACTGCAGTGATCACGATCGTCCAGACGGTGGCATTCATGCTCAACGCGCCGCTCATCACCGCCGCGAACGGGATAATGGTCAGCACGATGGAGAGAAT
The DNA here is from genome assembly GCF_024124705.1 of Halomonas sp. Mc5H-6. Classification (NCBI taxonomy): domain Bacteria; kingdom Pseudomonadati; phylum Pseudomonadota; class Gammaproteobacteria; order Oceanospirillales; family Halomonadaceae; genus Halomonas; species Halomonas sp. Mc5H-6. The sequence continues at coordinate 446,828 of NZ_JAMXSI010000002.1, read as the reverse complement.
CAGCCCCGTCACATAAGACTTGACGCTGCCGTGTGCAGTGGGTGAGTCCTTCATATTACAGAGCCCCCATCAGGTAGACGAATGAGAATACACAAATCCACACGATATCCAGAAAGTGCCAGAACAAGCTTAGACACAAAATACGCGGACGCGTCATATCGTTCAGACCCTTGGTACGCAGCTGATAGAGTACCACCAGGATCCAGATCAGCCCGAAGGTTACGTGCAGACCGTGTGTGCCAACCAGTGTAAAGAAGGCAGACAAGAAGCCGCTGCGATCAGGGCCATAGCCGAGATTTATGAGATGCTGGAACTCATAAATCTCCATGGCGATAAAGGCTGCTCCCAGCACGAAGGTGATCCAAAGCCATTTCTTGACCTTGTCGACCTTCTCGGCGGTCATTGCCAGCACCGCCATCCCATAGGTAAAACTACTGATCAGCAGTGCAAAGGTACCGGTCAGAATCAGTGGTAGATCAAAGATCTCTGAGCCGTCGGGTCCACCGGCCGTGCCCCGAAGGAGCACGGCAAAGGTAGCGAATAGTATTCCGAAGATTACCAAGTCGCTCATCAGGTAAACCCAGAAACCGAACACCTTGATGCTGCCGGTATCGTGGTGATCATGCGTCTCGGGATGAGCGTGATCGTCGTGGTTAGTTACTGCTTCGTTCGCCATGGTTACCCCTGCATCCGGACCTGTAGATGAGACGCTTCTTCGGGATGCTGCTTCAACCACTCCCGATACTCTTCGAGGCGCTGTTTATGTGCAGTCTCAATACGTTCGACTTCAGCCGCTGGCACGTAGTAATCAATGTCGTCATTGGCAACGCGTGCGATGAAGGCGACAAACATACCGATACCACCGACAATCGCCAGCCACCAGATGTGCCATACCAAGGCAAAGCCAAAGATCATCGAGAACAGACTGATCACCGGTCCCGCAATCGTATTCCGCGGCATGTGGATGTCCTGATAAGGACCGCTGCTGATCGCATCACGACCTTCCTGTTTCTGGCGCCAGAAGTCATCGATACCGCTGATTTTCGGCAGATGCGCAAAGTTGTAGAACGGCGCAGGAGAGGACGTTGCCCACTCGAGGGTACGGCCATCCCAGGGGTCACCGCTCATGTCAGCATACTTCATGCTATGGCGGTTCTTGATGCTGACCGCCACCATGATCAGCGTCGACAAGATACCCATCAGGATAATGCAGGCACCGATAAAGGCAATGATCATCATCGGCTGCCACTCGGTGGGTCCGTAAGACGACATGCGACGCACGGCCCCATCGAAGCTGAGCACGTAGAGTGGCATAAAGGCCATGAGAAAGCCGATCAACCAGCACCAGAAGCTGCGCTTGCCCCACTTTTCGTCGAGCTTGAAGCCAAACGCCTTCGGGAACCAGTAGTACAATCCCGCCATCATGCCGAACACCACACCGCCGATGATGACGTTATGGAAGTGGGCGATAACGAACAGGCTGTTATGCAGCACAAAGTTGGCCGCTGGCACCGACAACATGACGCCGGTCATACCACCGATGGTAAAGACGATGATGAAACCGATGAGCCACAGCATGGGCACGGACAGCTCGATGCTGCCGCGGTACATGGTGAACAGCCAGTTGAATACCTTCACGCCCGTGGGGATGGCGATGATCATCGTCATGATGCCGAAGAAGGCATTGACGTTGGCCCCCGCCCCCATAGTGAAGAAGTGGTGCAGCCACACGACAAACGACAGAATCGTAATCGCGACGGTGGCCCATACCATGGTGTGGTAGCCGAACAGCCGTTTGCGGGCGTACGTCGCCACGACTTCAGAGAACACCCCGAAGGCCGGCAGAATCAGGATGTATACCTCAGGATGGCCCCAGGCCCAGATGAGGTTGACGTACATCATCACGTTGCCGCCAAGATCGTTGGTGAAGAAGTTCATCCCCAGGTAGCGATCAAGGGTCAGCAGCGCGATCGTCGCGGTCAGAATCGGGAAGGACGCGATGATCAGCACGTTGGCGCACAGCGACGTCCAGGTGAAAATAGGCATGCGGAACATTTTCATGCCCGGCGCACGCATTTTCAGGATCGTCACGAAGAAGTTGATCCCCGTCAAGGTGGTACCCACCCCGGATATCTGCAACGCCCATATCCAGTAGTCGACCCCGACCCCGGGACTGTACTCAATCCCCGAGAGAGGCGCATAGGCCAACCAGCCGGTGGTACCAAACTGGCCGATAAACAGAGATAGGTTGACGATCATCGCACCGGATACAAACAACCAGAAGCTGAGGTTGTTCAGGAACGGATAGGCGACGTCGCGCGCACCGATCTGCAGCGGCACGATCAGGTTCATCAAACCGATGACCATGGGCATGGCCACGAAGAAGATCATGATCACGCCATGGGTCGTGAACAGCTGGTCGTAGTGCTCCGGCGGCAGGAAGCCTTCTGCCCCGCCAGAGGCAATCGCCAACTGGGCACGCATCATCAGCGCTTCACCAATACCGCGGATCAGCATCACCAGTGCCACGATGAAATACATGATCCCGATCTTTTTATGATCGACCGAGGTTACCCACTCACTCCACAGGTAGCCCCACTTGCGGAAGTAGGTAACACCCCCTAACACTACCGCTCCGCCCAAGGCGGTCATGACCATGAGCGTTACCATGATGGGATCGTAAAAGGGGATCGAGTCTAAACCGAGTTTTCCAAACATAGTTTACTCCGCTGCCTCCGCGTTCATCGCCATATCGCCGTCCTGCTCTTGATGATCGCTACTGGCATTTTTGTATCCGGTCTCATCAGGCAACACCTCAACAGGCTCACCGCTGTGGTAAACGTTCAGGATGTCGTCATAGAGGGTTGGCGATACTTCAGAGAAGTACTCGACCGGATGATTACGGCTTGGCTTCAACAGCTCGTTATAGCCATCGTCGAAGCTTATCGATTGGGAGGACGCTTTGACTTCTGCCACCCACTCATCGAAGCCTTCTTCCGATGTCGCATGCGCGTCAAAGGTCATGCCCGAGAAGCCCGAACCACTGTAGTTGGTAGAACGACCTGGGTAAGTGCCTTCCTCGTCTGCAATCAGATGGACGTCGTTATCCATACCCGCCATGGCATAGATCTGGCTGCCAAGCTCAGGAATGAAGAACGAATTCATCACTGACGCGGAGCTGACCCGGAAACGTACGGGCGTATCCGTGGGGAACGCCACCTCGTTGACCGTGGCAATGCCTTGCTCGGGATAGATGAACAGCCACTTCCAATCCATGGACACAGCCTGGATTTCAAGCGTTTCTTCGCCTTCCTCAGCAATGGACTTGTGCGGGTCCAGGCTGTGCGAGGTGTACCAGGTCAGCCCCGCTAGGAAGAGAACAATAACGCATGGAATCAGCCACACCACCACTTCAACCCAGGTGTTGTGAGCCCAGTCAGGCGTGTAGGCGGCCTTGTGGTTACTGCGACGATAGCGCCATGCGAAGAACAGCGTCATCCCGATAACGGGAAGCACGACGATCTGCATAATGCCAAAGGCTGTCAGAATCAGGGTGCGTTGCTCTTCGCCGATCTGACCCTTAGGATCCATCAGCGCCGAGCTACAACCACCCAGCAATAAAAATAAAGAAAGCAACAGTAGAATACCTGCCGCTTTGGCGTAGAGGTTTTTTCTCATGTTACGACCTCGTCAGGGCTGGGAGGCAAACATTGTAAACAAGCTGCCATTCTGGATAGCGAGCTAACAAAATCTCTTGAGCAAACGCAGTCGATAAGCAGGTGCTTAACGTCGACGTCTGATCGCGAGAGAGGATCGTTCGGCAGGCTAACACCGAACACAGTTACCGCAGACGAAGGCTATTCTCGCATCAATGACGCAGAAGAGAAGAGACGATTTGCCGCAGGTAAACGCCGCGGATTCTGCCACGATTGGCCTAAGGCTTAAAGGTAACTTGGCTAATTTAATCAAAAAAACCATGCAACGAACTATGGCGCGGTGATCGTCGGCGAAGCGCTGTGTGCGTCGCGCAGCAAGGTCGGGGCGCCCTCCTCGTCGGTGACGATCACGTCAAACTCGTTCACCGACGCAAAGTACGCCGGGCGCACCACACCGAACTTGCTGGCATCTACGACCAATAGACGCTGCATGGCCGCCGCCATCGCCGCCTGCTTGGGCAGCACCTCATGAAAATGGAAGCAGCTTACCCCACGCTGCACATCAACGCCCGCCGCCGAAATAAACGCCTTGTTAATCCCCAGCCGCTCGATGGACTCCGCCATGGTGTCACTGGCGAACGACTGCGACGCCGGATAAAACAAGCCACCCAGCAACACCAGTCGCACGTTCGGCAAGGGGGCCACAGCATTCGCGATGTTGAGGGCATAGGTAATCACCGTCAGATCCTGATAACCACTCAGCTGATTCATTAGCGGCATCAATGTCGAGCCACAGTCAACAAACAGCGTATCGCCGTCCTCTATGAACCCCTGGGCACGCTGGCAGAGGCGATTTTTCGCCTGGTAGTGGCTGGCCTGCTGCTCGGTCAGGTCGTATACCGGGGTGACACCAGGCGTATGCGCCATGACCAATCGGCCACCGAGCAGGCTAATCACCTGCGGATAGGCGTTAACATCCCGCCGGATGGTCATTTCGGACACACCACACAGTTCGGCCGCATCGCGTAAATGCAGCGTCCCACCGCTAGCGAGTGCCTCCTGCAACGTTGCCAAGCGCAACGCGCTTCGGTCTTTCATTGACAGCTTCTCCTGGTAACGGCCTGTTGTCGTTGAATGGGCCTGGGTTATCGCGGAGGTTACCTCTTGTGAGGGCTTGAGAGCGCTTGCGGGATAGCTTTCTCCACTTGCTGATGGCCTTTCCCATTGACGGGTGGCTCTCCCCCTTTAGCTGAGGTTTCTCCTCCCCATGCTGAGCGAGCGGCCAGAGAATTACCATTAAATCAACGGCCGTTGAAACTTTATGTCAGCCGTTTTTCATTTAACAGCGGATCACGTGATAAAAATTGCAAATCCGCGTTAGAAAAATAACACTAAATGTTATAATTTTAACATTACAACTCAAGAAACCCGCTGATTCGGGTCAACGCCAGCCCTCACGTCCGTCGTCGAGGCGGATCAAAACTGCAACTAACAAACCGGTTGAGGCTACCATGACTGCTCGTACTCGTTTTACTACTGCTATTCCATCACGCGCATCGCTAACAGCGCTTGGCGCTGGCCTACTAATCGCTGGTACCGCCAGCACCGCTAACGCGGACGCCTTTGATCCCATCTGGTCGTTCGCCAATGTGTCGGTCAATTATCTTGACTGGTCTGACGGCACCGAAGACCGCACCGCGAGCAATGCCGCCAAGAGCGATTTCATGTTCCTGGAGATCGAGGGCGGGCTGGGTTACGAATGGGGTGAGTTTTACGGCTTTTTTGATTTTGAGAACCCCACCAACGACCAGTTCGACGAAGCCAGCGGCGGCACCGATAACTTCCGCACGGCGGGCAAGCTGACCTCACACATTTACCTGGGCGACAGCCCGATGTCGATTTATGCCCACCTCTACGACTTCCGTGATTACGGTTTCAACAGCCGCGAGCAAGACCAGATCCTGGGCCTGGGCTATCTCGCCAACTTTGATAACGGCGTCTGGTTCAAGCCGTTTCTGGGCGCCGCCCGGGTACAAAGTAATAACTATACCGGCTCGAACGGCTTCATGTCCGGCTGGGTCGCGGGCTACGACTTCAATGCCTTTGGCCAGAAGTTTGGTGTCACCAACTGGCACGAGCAGACCTTTGGCCGGGACGACGAATACCTGGAACAGAACTACGTCGGTGGCAAGGCTGACAGCGTGGGCACCAATGGCGCGGTAAGCTTGTGGTGGCATCCTTCCGAGTTGATCACGACCGGCATCCAGTACCGCTATTCTGATGAAAAACTAGGCACGCCTAACAATTATCAGAACGCGATGATTTACACTGTGAAGCTCAACCTGCTGTAACACGCACTTGGCCCACGCGAAGGATCTTTTTTTATGACACTCCTGATGAGCTTGGTCGGCATGGTCACCCTGGTGACCATCGCCCTGATCTTTTCTTATGATCGCAAGTCAATTCGCTTACGTACGGTGTTGGGTGCCTTCGGCATTCAAGCGGGCATTGGCGCTTTCGTCCTTTATGTGCCCTTTGGTCAGAGCGTCTTGCAGACGATCTCGGCTGGCGTTAGCCAGATTCTGGTGTATGCCGATGACGGCATCAGCTTTCTGTTCGGCGGCTTGGCAGATACTGACGAGGTCGGCTTCGTATTCGCCATTAAAGTGCTGCCGGTGATTATCTTTTTCTCCTCGCTGATTGCAGTGCTGTACTACATCGGGATCATGCAGTGGGTTATCCGTATTCTGGGTGGCGCCCTGCAGAAAGCGCTGGGCACTTCGCGTACCGAGTCGCTTTCCGCCACGGCCAACATCTTCGTCGGCCAGACCGAAGCGCCGCTCGTGGTACGTCCGTTTATTGCCCGGATGACACCTTCTCAGCTGTTTGCCGTGATGTGTGGCGGCTTGGCGTCGGTGGCGGGCTCCGTACTGGCGGGCTACGCCGCGCTGGGCATTCCCATGGAATATCTGGTGGCTGCCTCTTTCATGGCAGCTCCCGGCGGCTTGCTGTTTGCTAAACTGATCATGCCCGAAACGCAGGAAATACAGGATAGAGACAGTGTTTCCAAGGTTGAGGAAGAATTAAAGGAGCAGGAAGACAAGCCCAGCAACGTACTGGACGCAGCGGCGTCTGGCGCGACATCCGGTTTGATGCTGGCTGCCAATGTAGGGGCCATGCTGCTTGCCTTCATCGCGCTTATCGCCTTGATCAACGGCATTCTCGGCGGTGTTGGCGGCTGGTTCGGCTTTGAATCGTTGAGCCTTGAGTGGATTCTGGGCTGGCTGTTTGCCCCGCTGGCCTTTTTACTGGGTGTCCCCTGGGAAGAAGCAACACTGGCCGGCTCATTCATTGGCCAAAAACTGGTCGTTAATGAGTTTGTCGCCTATATCAACCTTGCACCCTATATTGAAGGCGAGCAGATGGTCGCAGCCACTGGCCAAGCGATGACCGCGCACACCATGGCGATTCTTTCCTTTGCCTTGTGCGGCTTTGCAAATTTATCCTCTATTGCGATTTTGCTCGGCGGCCTGGGTAGCATTGCCCCCTCGCGGCGCAAGGAAATCGCCCGCTTTGGCGTCAAGGCGGTATTGGCAGGCACCTTGTCTAACCTGATGTCGGCCTCTATTGCAGGCTTCTTTATCGCCCTGAGCAGCGTAGCTTCTTAACGTAACCGTCAACGATTACGCGGGCGCTGCTGTCATATACAGTAGTGCCCGTTTTTTTCAGTCGTTCTTAAATCCTAATACTGTGCGAGATGTCCATGACCGCTTCGATTAACATCACCCTTGCTGCGCGCCAGGCGCTTTCACTGATGGACTTGACCAGTCTCAACGATACCGACACCGATGCGTCCACCGAATCGCTGTGCAAAAAGGCAAAAACCCCCTTTGGCTACCCGGCGGCGGTATGCGTCTACCCCCAGTTCGTCGTGACCGCACGTCGCGCCCTCACCGCCCACGAGCTCAACGGTGACGTCAAAATTGCCACGGTCACCAACTTTCCCCACGGCGGTGACGACATCATGGGCGCCGCCCGCGAGACCCGTGAAGCCGTCGCCTCCGGGGCAGATGAAGTCGATGTCGTTTTCCCCTACCGCGCCCTCATGGCGGGCGACGAAGAGACCGGCCGCGAGCTGGTGGAAATGTGCCATGCGGCCTGCGGTGGCCAGGCGCTGTTGAAAGTCATCATTGAGGTCGGCGAGCTTAAAGAGCCTGCGCTTATCAAGCGGGCAAGCGAGCTGGCCATTGAAGGCGGCGCCGACTTTATCAAGACCTCAACCGGCAAGGTGGCGGTCAACGCAACGCTGGAATCCGCCGAGATCATGCTCCAGGCGATCAAAGCCAGCGGCAAGGATGTCGGGTTCAAGGCGGCAGGTGGCGTCAAGACAGCCGAAGAGGCCGCCGAATATCTGACTCTCGCCGCCAACATCATGGGGGACCAGTGGATCTCGCCACGCCACTTCCGGTTTGGTGCGTCCAGCCTGCTGGGGGACTTGCTCAATACCCTGAGTGGCAACCCGCAGACCGCGTCGCTCTCGCGTAATGACGGAGGCTACTAACATGCTCCCGCAAGAACTGATTCGCCTCAAGCGCGATAACCAGCCGCTGCCGGCAGAAGAAATCAAGGCCTTTGTTCAGAGCATTGCCGATGACCGTATCAGTGATGCCCAGATTGGCGCCTTTACCATGGCGGTGTTTTTAAACGGCATGAGCCGTGAGGAAGTCGTCGCGCTGACCACCGCCACCCGTGACTCCGGTCACGTCATGCAATGGGATTCGCTTGACCTGCCGGGCCCGATCGTCGACAAGCACTCCACCGGCGGCGTGGGTGACCTGGTCTCTCTGGTACTCGGCCCCTGGGTCGCCGCCTGCGGCGCTTTCGTACCGATGATTTCCGGCCGCGGCCTGGGCCACACCGGCGGCACGCTGGACAAGCTGGAATCCATTCCCGGCTATAACCCCTATCCCGCCCCGGAGCGCTTCGGCGATGTGGTCAAATCCACTGGCGTGGCGATTATCGGCCAGACCGGCAACCTCGCTCCAGCGGACAAGCGCATCTACGGTGTGCGTGACGTGACCGCCACAGTGGAATCCATCCCGCTGATCACCGCCTCTATCCTGGGCAAAAAGCTGGCCTCCGGCCTGGATGCCCTGGTCATGGATGTCAAAGTCGGCAGCGGCGCCTTCATGCCCACGCCGGAAAAATCCCGCGAACTGGCCAAGAGCATTGCCAACGTGGCTACACAGGCGGGCACACCTACCACCGCCCTGCTCACCGACATGAGCCAGCCGCTGGCTCCCTGCGCCGGTAACGCGGTCGAAATCGTCGAAACCCTGGCGCTATTGCGCGGCGAGCGCTCCAACAGTCGGGTGATGCAGGTAACCCGCGAACTGGCGGTGGAAATGCTGATGGCGGGCAAGTTGGTCAATAGCCGCGAGGAAGCGCTGACCAAGCTTGAAAAAGCCCTCACGTCAGGTGCGGCGGCCGAGGTCTTTGCCCGCATGGTGAGCGAGCTTGGTGGCCCTGCCGACTTCATGGAGCGCTCGGATCACTACCTGGCCACAGCCGACGTGATCAAGCCTGTATACGCCGAACAGTCGGGCATCATCCAGCGCATAGACACCCGGGCCGTCGGCATGAGCGTGGTGGAACTCGGAGGGGGCCGCCTGCGCAACGACGCCAGCGTCGACCACAGCGTCGGCTTCAGCGACATTGCCGAAATCGGCGAGCGTGTGGATGGTCAACGTCCTATCGCCATGGTTCACGCCAAAACCGAAGACGCCGCCGCCCTTGCCGCCGCCCAGCTTCGCGCCGCGGTCACCTTGGGTGACGCCGCCGCGACCGCGGACACGCTACTTCAAGACACCTTCAGAGGAGAAGCCTGATGCGCCGCGCGATTGTTGTTGTCCTCGATTCATTTGGCATCGGCAGCGCGCCGGATGCCGACACCTTCGGCGACCAGGGATCTGACACCCTGGGCCACATCGCCGCCGCCTGCGCCCGTGGCGACGCCGATACGGCCGAGCGCTCAGGCCCTTTGAAACTACCCAACATGGCAAAACTCGGTTTGTTTCACGCCCACCGCGATGCCACCGGCACTGAAGCGGAAGGCGTTAACCTGCCGGACACGCTGACCGGCGCCTACGCCCACGCCAAGGAAATTTCCAGCGGCAAGGACACCCCCTCGGGCCACTGGGAAATTGCCGGTGTCCCCGTGCGCTTCGACTGGGGCTACTTTCTCGACAAGACCGATAGCTTCCCGTCGGAGCTGCTCGACAGGATTGTCGATGCCGCCAACCTGCCCGGCGTGATCGGCAACTGCCATGCTCGCCTCAAGCGCGATAACCAGCCGCTGCCGGCAGAAGAAATCAAGGCCTTTGTTCAGAGCATTGCCGATGACCGTATCAGTGATGCCCAGATTGGCGCCTTTACCATGGCGGTGTTTTTAAACGGCATGAGCCGTGAGGAAGTCGTCGCGCTGACCACCGCCACCCGTGACTCCGGTCACGTCATGCAATGGGATTCGCTTGACCTGCCGGGCCCGATCGTCGACAAGCACTCCACCGGCGGCGTGGGTGACCTGGTCTCTCTGGTACTCGGCCCCTGGGTCGCCGCCTGCGGCGCTTTCGTACCGATGATTTCCGGCCGCGGCCTGGGCCACACCGGCGGCACGCTGGACAAGCTGGAATCCATTCCCGGCTATAACCCCTATCCCGCCCCGGAGCGCTTCGGCGATGTGGTCAAATCCACTGGCGTGGCGATTATCGGCCAGACCGGCAACCTCGCTCCAGCGGACAAGCGCATCTACGGTGTGCGTGACGTGACCGCCACAGTGGAATCCATCCCGCTGATCACCGCCTCTATCCTGGGCAAAAAGCTGGCCTCCGGCCTGGATGCCCTGGTCATGGATGTCAAAGTCGGCAGCGGCGCCTTCATGCCCACGCCGGAAAAATCCCGCGAACTGGCCAAGAGCATTGCCAACGTGGCTACACAGGCGGGCACACCTACCACCGCCCTGCTCACCGACATGAGCCAGCCGCTGGCTCCCTGCGCCGGTAACGCGGTCGAAATCGTCGAAACCCTGGCGCTATTGCGCGGCGAGCGCTCCAACAGTCGGGTGATGCAGGTAACCCGCGAACTGGCGGTGGAAATGCTGATGGCGGGCAAGTTGGTCAATAGCCGCGAGGAAGCGCTGACCAAGCTTGAAAAAGCCCTCACGTCAGGTGCGGCGGCCGAGGTCTTTGCCCGCATGGTGAGCGAGCTTGGTGGCCCTGCCGACTTCATGGAGCGCTCGGATCACTACCTGGCCACAGCCGACGTGATCAAGCCTGTATACGCCGAACAGTCGGGCATCATCCAGCGCATAGACACCCGGGCCGTCGGCATGAGCGTGGTGGAACTCGGAGGGGGCCGCCTGCGCAACGACGCCAGCGTCGACCACAGCGTCGGCTTCAGCGACATTGCCGAAATCGGCGAGCGTGTGGATGGTCAACGTCCTATCGCCATGGTTCACGCCAAAACCGAAGACGCCGCCGCCCTTGCCGCCGCCCAGCTTCGCGCCGCGGTCACCTTGGGTGACGCCGCCGCGACCGCGGACACGCTACTTCAAGACACCTTCAGAGGAGAAGCCTGATGCGCCGCGCGATTGTTGTTGTCCTCGATTCATTTGGCATCGGCAGCGCGCCGGATGCCGACACCTTCGGCGACCAGGGATCTGACACCCTGGGCCACATCGCCGCCGCCTGCGCCCGTGGCGACGCCGATACGGCCGAGCGCTCAGGCCCTTTGAAACTACCCAACATGGCAAAACTCGGTTTGTTTCACGCCCACCGCGATGCCACCGGCACTGAAGCGGAAGGCGTTAACCTGCCGGACACGCTGACCGGCGCCTACGCCCACGCCAAGGAAATTTCCAGCGGCAAGGACACCCCCTCGGGCCACTGGGAAATTGCCGGTGTCCCCGTGCGCTTCGACTGGGGCTACTTTCTCGACAAGACCGATAGCTTCCCGTCGGAGCTGCTCGACAGGATTGTCGATGCCGCCAACCTGCCCGGCGTGATCGGCAACTGCCATGCCTCGGGCACCGAGATCATCGCCCGCCTGGGCGAAGAGCACGTCGCCACGGGCAAGCCGATCGTCTACACCTCGGCGGATTCCGTCTTCCAGATTGCCGCCCACGAGGAGCACTTCGGCCTCGAGCGGCTCTATGAACTGTGCGAAACCGTGCGCGGGTTGCTCGAGCCCTATAATATTGGCCGCGTGATTGCGCGCCCCTTTGTCGGCAATAACCGCGACGACTTTGCACGTACCGGCAACCGTCGCGACTACAGCGTCGAGCCGCCCACCCCCACGGTGCTGCAAAAGCTCGCCGAGGCGGGGGGCGAGGTGGTGTCGATCGGCAAGATTGCCGATATCTACGCCCACTGCGGGATTACCCACAAGGTCAAGGCCAGCGGTCACGACGCGCTGATGGAGGCAACGCTTGACGAGGTGGCGCGCACCGCTAGGGAAACCAGCGACCGCCCGACCATGATCATGACCAACTTCGTCGATTTTGATTCGGTATACGGTCACCGCCGCGACGTGCCGGGCTATGCCGCAGCGCTCGAGCACTTCGATGCCCGCCTGCCCGAGTTGTTCGCCGCGCTGAGCGACGACGACCTGCTGCTGCTCACCGCCGACCACGGCTGCGACCCCAGTTGGGAAGGCACCGAGCATACCCGCGAATACGTCCCGGTGATGGTGCGTGGCGCAGGCTTTACCCCCGGCCCCATGGGCGAACGCGGCACCTTCGCCGATATCGGCCAGACACTGGCCGACTACTTCGCGCTCGAGGCCATGGCCGACGGCGAAAGCTTTTTACCCAGCGCCGCTTAAAGGAGAAACCTACAATGGCGACACCACATATTAATGCTGAGAAAGGCGATTTTGCCGATACCGTGCTGATGCCCGGCGACCCGCTACGTGCCAAGTTCATCGCCGAGACCTACCTGGACGATGTCCGCCAGGTCAACGACGTGCGCAGCATGCTGGGCTACACCGGCACCTATAAAGGCCGCGAGATTTCCGTCATGGGCCACGGCATGGGCATCCCCTCGGTCTCGATCTACGCCAAAGAGCTGATCACCGACTACGGTGTTAAATCCGTCATTCGCGTGGGCTCCTGCGGGGCGGTTCGCGACGACGTCAACGTTCGCGATGTGGTCATCGGCATGGGTGCCTGCACCGACTCCAAGGTCAATCGCATGCGCTTCAACGACCACGACTTTGCCGCGATTGCCGACTTCGACCTGACCCAGCACGCGGTCGCCGCCGCCAACGCGCAAAACGTGCCGGTGAAAGTCGGCAACATCTTCTCGGCGGATCTGTTCTACAACCCGCAAACCGAGATGGCCGAGCTGCTCAAACGCTACGGCATTGTCGGTGTCGAGATGGAAGCCGCGGGTCTCTACGGCGTGGCCGCGGAATTCGGCGCCCGGGCACTGACCATCTGCACGGTATCCGACCATATTCTGAAAGGCGACTCGCTCTCAAGCAAAGACCGTCAAACCACCTTCAACGACATGATGACGATTGCGCTCGACACGGTATTACGCGACGACGCAGCGCGCACCTGAAGGCCAACACCAAGGAAATCGCCATGAGCCAAGTCGATACGGCACTGGTTGAGACACTACTGACAGCGCTTGGCAATGCCTATGCGCCCTACTCCAACCACCCGGTGGCCGCCGTGATGGAGTGTCCGGATGGCCAGCAGTTCGTCGGCGGCAACGTCGAAGTGGCCCACTACAAGGGGCTCTGTGCCGAAGCCTCGGCCATTTCAGCCATGGCCACGGCCGGGCAGCGTGAGCTTGCCAAGGTCTATGTCATGGGGCCCGGCGAGCACCTGTGTACGCCCTGCGGCGACTGTCGCCAGCGTATCCGCGAGTTTGCCACGCCCGACACGCAGATCATGGTGCTCTCTCGCGAAGGCGAAGTACTGAAAACCTACACCATGGAAACGCTGCTGCCCGACGCCTTCGGCCCCGAGCAACTGCCGCCGCGCTAAGCCGTCAGGTACCCCACCACAGACCAGCCCACGGGCTGGTTTTGTGCGTTTATTACTCGTACTCTTAAGCTCACGCTTTTGTTGACGCAGAGTGTGCCGTCAAGAGCACACCACTTTTTTGGAGAACGCCATGGCTGGCCTACTGCCCAACGTCGATCCCGACGGCCTGCTGGAATATTCGGTGGTCTACACCGACCGCTCGCTGAACCATATGTCGCAACAGTTTCAGGGCGTGATGCGGGATATTTCCGCCACGCTGAAAGAGGTCTACAACGCCCATGCTGCAGTGATCGTGCCGGGTAGCGGCACCTTCGGCATGGAAGCGGTGGCGCGCCAGTTTGCCGTCGACCAACCGACGCTGGTGATCCGTAACGGCTGGTTCAGCTACCGTTGGACGCAGATTATCGAGATGGGCCGACTGACCGACCAGCACACCGTGCTGAAAGCGCGGCGCGAAGACCCCAACGACCCCCAGTCGCCCTTTGCGCCGGTCCCCGCCGACGAGGTTGCCGAGCGCATTCGCGCTGAAAAGCCTGCGGTCGTTTTTGCCCCTCAGGTGGAAACGTCCGCCGGGATGCTCTTGCCGGACGACTACATCCGCACCGTTGCCCAGGCAACCCGTGACGTGGGCGGCCTGTTCGTGCTCGACGCCATTGCCGCGGGTACATTGTGGGTGGACATGCAGGCGCTGGGGGTGGATGTCGTGGTCAGTGCGCCGCAGAAAGGCTGGAGCGGCTCGCCCTGCTGCGCCATGGTGATGCTCTCAGAACGTGCGACCCAGCGTCTTGCCGAGACTCAGAGCAACAGCTTTGCCTGCGACCTGGGCAAGTGGCACAGCATCATGCGGGCCTACGAGAACGGCGGGCACGCCTATCACGCGACCATGCCCACCGATGCCCTGCGCCAGCTGCGCGACATCATGCAGGAAACGCGTGACTACGGCTTTGGCAAGGTCAAAGAGGAGCAGCAGGCGGTCGGCCGAGAAGTTCGCGCCATGCTCAAGCGCCACGGTTTTAAAAGCGTCGCAGCAGATGGCTTTGACGCGCCGGGTGTGGTGGTGTGCTACACCGATGACAGCGGCCTGGTCGGCAAGCTTGCCCAGGCAGGCGTACAAGTGGCAGGCGGGGTGCCACTGATGTGCGATGAGGGCGACCACTTCCAGACCTTCCGCATTGGCCTGTTTGGCCTCGATAAGCTGCACCATACCCAGCGCAGCGTGGAAAACCTTGAGCAAGCCATCAAGTCAGTGAGTTAACGCCTTGGGCTAAACCAGGCAATCAAGGCCAGAAGCCCGCTACTCAATAGCGGGCATTTGTACGCCATCTGCCAGGCTGATCTTACATATAGCCTACGCCTCGGGGCATCATGCCCAGGTTATTTTCAACCTGTTTCACTCCTGGAACGTTCTCTGCCACCACCGTCACGGCCTTTTTCTGTTCAAGGGATTCAACCAGCCCCCAGACTTCCACAGCGCCGCCATCGACGATCAGACTGATATTTTCGACGCGCACGTCGGTATGGCGCTCAACGTCGTTGAGGATGGCGTCGCGAATTTGGCGATCGTCGGCAGGCGATTGCGTCGGCCCCACGACAGCATTCGCAATGCCTTGCAGTAAATTGGCGCGACTGACGATGCCCACCAATTTGCCATCACGCAGAACAGGCACACGTTTGATGTGGTGCTTTTCCAGCAGGCGAGCAATACTGTGTATTGGCGTGTTTTCCTCGACACTCAGTGGGTCGGGCGTCATGACATCCTGAGCTTTACGGCCATGGGATTTCACATAGTCGCGCGAACTTTTTCCGCCACTCAAAAGCGACAACCACCCTGACTGGGGCTGGCCGTCATCGTCTTTTAGGCGACGCATCAAATCGCCTTCGCTGACGATCCCGACCACCCGATGCTCGTCATCCACCACCGGGACGGCACTAATACGGTGGCTCAGCAGCAATTGTGCTATATCGCGCACATCGGTGTCGGGCGCCACACTCACCACTTTGGGCGTCATGATATCGATAGCTTGCATGGTGCTCCTCCTGGCAACGGGCCCTTGCGACGTTATCGTCGTAATTTGCAAAGCCCTCTACTTCAGACTAGTTCGCTGCTCTTCAGTTGCCCATGCTGACACCATTTAGTTGGCGTCTTTTTGATCTAGCGCAGCTTATTCACCGGTCTTTTTCACTGACCTTTGCTGTGCCGCTCTCCCCGACTTTTTCTACATCGACAATCCCAGACCGGCTGACCACGACCTTCCAGCGAGCCAGGTAAGGCTGGTCTTCGCTGCCGGTTTCGCGAATGACCAAATTAAACAGGTGACGACGCTCGACACTTTCGCGCACGGCCTGGTCTTCTTTAAGCCGGTAGATATCATACTTGCCCTTGCTCATCAGCCGGGTCAGCATGGAGATATCCAGCGTCAAACTTTCCTGGGTGTGTTCGTAACCACTTAGGAAGCGGGTCGGTGACATGCGGGAGCGCGAACGGTAATGCAGCACCACCTCCTCACGCTGGGCCACGGTCCGGCGACGCAACCGCTGAATTTCAGGGTCCAGAGACGAATAGCGCTTATAGTCGAACCATTCCAGTTGATGCCCCACCGATACATTGCGGTTGGGGTCGACGTACTGCCGCCGCCACTTAGGCCGCCCACGGCGCAACCAGCGCCATAGGGTGTTACGTAAATCGTCTTTGAACACTTCGCGCATGGCATAAAGTACGGCCATGGCAATCACGAACAACGAGGTGATATCACCGAGGGTATCGCGCAGGCGAAGTACGCCAAACGAAACAAAGGCCATGACCACGGCCGTCGCCAGGGCTTTGACGGCTTTTTGCTCACCGCCGCCCAACTCCTGGGGCCGCTGCTTAAGGGTAATGGGATACTCGATCAAGCGACGCAGCAACCGCATTTTATTCGACATCCGGGTAGGGTCAGCCATCACCCGTTCGGCGTTGTATTCCTGCTCGCGCCGGTACGCTTCTTCTCGCTGGCAAATCGCCACGAACCGGTGACGGATGGGGGTAAACTCACCGCCCCTGGGCATGTGAGCCACCAGCGCCAATAACTGCTGTTCGGTAAACCACGACAGGTAATTATCGATATTGGTGAAATACTTGGTCAGTCGTTCATCCCGGGGCGGATGGCGGCGCAGGCGCCTCAGAATACTTTCACTCAAGTCACTGGTTTGCTGCAGCTGGTCACGCAGCCGATGGACACTTTCCTGGTCGACCTGATGCTTATCTTCGCTTCGGCGTATCTCCCGCGCACTTGTCAGCATGGCTTGGGTATTGCGCTCCATCGCGCCCACGTATTGATAAGCATAAAGGCTGAGGCTCAGGCGATAGGAGTCACTGCCCAGCTGATTGCGGCTCGCCAAACGGCTGTGCACCAGGGGCAGATGATATTCGTCGCTGTAGTAGGTACGCGACACTTGAATCGCCGCGTGGTAAAACGCTTCCTCCGAAATCAACTGGGTCGAAAGGCCAAGATCCCCCGGTACAAACAGATAAATATCCAGATTGTGAGAGGTTTCCTCCTTCAAGCGCCGTGAAATACGCAGTTGAAAGCTGTTTTTGCGCTCTACATTAATCAACTCACCAATCTCCTGCTTCCCTGGATACGTCAATGCGATAACATGGCATCATCGCTAACCGGTGAAGGCCTTGCCTTAAGGCACGCCTGACGCCACTATTGCCCGCTGTTCTTTTCACTTTGGGAGCCTTTGGATGTCCATGGCCCGTTTTTCACCCTTTGAGCTGGTGCTGTTAAATAGCCGCAGCCAAGTGGATACGGCAACGCTACTATTGCTGGCTTGGGTACTTGTTAACCGCCAGCACGTGTCGGAAGGCCAGCGACGCCGTCGCCTGGCCCAGGTCACGGCGCAGTTTCGTCATGGGCATGAATTGGGGCCGGTCATGAGCATTGCCCATCATCAGGATCTTCAAGCCATTCAGCTGGCCGCCGAGATTCTACGTAAAGAGTGCTCGCAAGAGCGCAGCCTGAGTGTCCTGCATCAGTCGATCACGGTGGCAACCGATGACGGCGACCTGTCGCTGGCCAACCATTATATCCTGCGCTTTCTGGCGGACTTGCTCAATGTGACGCCCACAACGCTGAGCACCCTGTTTTATGAGTTAACCGGCAGGCCATTAACGTCCCCCGAGGACCCCAGCCGTCATGCCTATTGGCAACGTCACAATCCGGACTACTTTAACCAAAAGGCACGCGAGGCCGCCGCTGAACAGCAGGCTCGGGATGAAGCCGCACAGCAGGCTGACGAGAAACACCAGCAACGCAAACAGAAAAAACAACGAAAACAGCAGGAAAAGCAGCGCCAACAGGAAGAGGCCCAGGCGCGTCAGGCGCATGCCCGACAGGAGCGTGAACGCCAACGGCAACGCGATGACCAGAGCCGCCGCGATCAGGCCCAACGTGAGCAGGCGCGGCAAGACCGGTCCCGTTACGAACGCGCCCAGGGAGAACGCCGCCAGTGGCAACGCACCGCGCCTCCTCCGGACCGCACCACGCGTGCCCTGGCGGTACTCGGACTGCCGCCGGGGGCCAGTCGTAGCGACGTACGCCTCGCCTATCGGCGCATGGCACAGCTTCATCACCCGGACCGCTTTTTCACCGAAAGCGAGCATCAGGTGGCACTGGCATCCGCACGTTTTCAGCGCATCAAAAACGCGTATGATTACCTGATGCAAACCTACTAAAAAGACGCAGCAGCGACCGACGGAACAAGACCATCCTTATGCGCGATTTGTATCAACGCCTATCGCTTTCACCAGAGGCCAGTGAGCACGACATCCAGAATGCCGTGATGCGCTGCCCCAACAGCGCCCTACGCCAGGACGCTGAGAGTGTTCTCGCGGTCAACGAGCACCGTGAGGCCTACGATACGCTACATCACACGCTCAACGATATTGGCTGCCTGCGTGCGCGACTCGGCTTGACCCACGGGGCCCACTGGCAAGGTGATGTGGCCAACGATTTTTCACTGCCCCCGGATCATGCCATTTCGCGCCACGATGAACTGGTCGACCGCGTCAGCAACGCGGTCTCGCTGTACAACCGCTGGCGTCGCTGGCGAGGCCCCTGGCTACTCGTCGCCGTGTTCGCTACCGGGGCCGGTATCGGCGTCGTAATGGGATTTGCCCTCTGCCTGGGGCTTGCCGCGGGATAGGCGACGGTCTTCTTCACTTCCCTTACGCTGCCGCTCATCTTTCCTGATTTCGGCTTTGGTCGGCATGGGGGCAGGTTTGGGGGGCGTTGGCCTTTCCCTCCCTTCTGCTGCCTCTTCAGGATCGCTGGCATTCTGGCTGGACTGACCGTGGCCAGCCTCACTACCGTCCTCCAGGTTCATCTCAACGCTGCTGTCAGGCGCCATCAGGCCGCCTGCCTGACCCTCCATGCTGACACTCAAACGTGGCACGCCCAGGTCGACACCGTCGGCTTCCATGCGTTGTTTCAACATCAGGTTAAAGGCGCGGGCCACGTCCCATTGCATTTCGGGTGCGGTACGGAACCGCATGCGCAAAATCGCCCCACCATCGTCGAAACTGTCGATTCCCTGCATCTCCAGCGGCGACCAGATATGGTGGCGCATCATCGGATCCTTGCGCAGTTCCTGGGCGGTTTCCTGCATCAAATGGATGGCATCGTCTATTTTCATGTCGTGGGGAATCCGGATACGCATCAGCGCAATACCGAACTGCCGGGACATATTGTGGATCGATTCGATGCGGCTGAACGTGATGATATGCACGATGCCGTCGAGGTCGCGCAGCCTGACCGTGCGCAGGGTCAGGCCTTCTACCGTGCCCATGTGGCCGTTGATTTCGACGAAATCGTCCACGGCCAGGGAGTCTTCGATCAGGATAAAAATACCCGTGATCAGATCCTGTACCAGCGTTTGCGCCCCGAAGCCGATCGCCAGACCAATCACACCGGCACCCGCCAGCAACGGCGTCACGTTAACACCCAAATTGGCGAGTCCGGCAATAACGGCAATAATCAGAATCGTGATGAAAATGACATTGCGGATCATCGGCGTGATGGTTTGCGCACGCGCCTGATTGACCCGCTTGCCGCGGGAGCGCGTCGATGAGATCAACGCCCGCTGAATGGCCGTATCGGCAAATATCCATACCAGCCACGCCAGCAGCACGGTTCCCCCCAGGCTCACCAGGGCGGGACCAAGCTGTGCACCGGCCAGGCCGCGCTGGCCCAGGCCAAACATCGAGCTACCCCACACCTGCATCGACAGTTCGGCAAAAACCACCCAGGCACAAATATGTGCCAGCACGAACCCAAAACGCTCCAGCCGCTTGCGATACTGACTCTGCCGACGGCGGCGATGGCGGCGCTTGCCCAAGCGCTCGGCTTGACGACGCAGCAGGCCCGTCACGACCAACGTCAGCACCAGCAGGCTCGCCGAAATGATCGACCGGGCAAGTGCCGTGCCCACATCGCCAACGGTAATAAAGATCGCCAGCAGCGAGCCACCTACCAACAAAAGTGCCGGGATATGCCACAGCCCACCGAGCGCACGAATCATCTCCACAGCAGTGTTGGCATCCCGCCGTTGCCGGTAGGGGCGATTACAGATCAGGTGGCGCACTGGACGCTTGAATTTGATCACGAAACGCGCCGAGATCAACGCTGCCAGCATATTGGCCAGCACGGAAACCAGGCTGGAAAGCTCGGTGCCCAGCATTTCGACAATGCGGCTCGAATTCACCGCGTCGCCCAGTGCAATCAGCGCACCAATGACAAACAGGCTGCGCAGAGCACGCTGATGCAGCAATTGCACAGCCGTAAACCGATGCCCACGGCTGAAGAAAGCCACAACGGTTTCAAACACCACCGATAGCAGTCGACCACAAACGCAAATATAGGCCACGACCAGCACCATGGTTCGGCCCGGGCTGTAAGCCATCAACTGGCCAATCCCCAGCGTGATCGCAAACGCCAGTGTCCAGGGCAGGATACGCCGAAAGAAGTGCACGACCATCAGCCAGCCTTTAGGGTCGCGGGGCAAATCCAGCGGCCACTTGCGACGCTTGGCGATCACCCTTCCCGCACCGATCATGGACACCAGCAGCACAACCCAGACCACTGCAAGCACAGCGCCTTCGGCCACCGCACGAATCATCTCGCCTCGACTGGCACTACTGGCCACGGCCTGCAACCCTTTACCGCCGTTAACCAACTGACGCTGCCACTCCTCTACTGGCGATCCCCCCGCCTGAGCCTGCTCGCCGATGTCGGTGAGCGTATCCGCGAGCGCCCCCAGCACCCCCTGGCGAACCACCCCTTCATCCCCACTGGCTTCTTGCGTGGTCGTTTGCAGTTCACGCAGCGAGTTGATCAACTCACTGCGCCGCTCTTCGTCTTCGAGCACTGAAATCACGTCATTCAGCGACCCCTGAAAGTCCTCACTGCTGACGTCGTTCTGCTCTTCCGATTCACCACCGCCGAGGCTTGGCAACGAGATCGCCTGTGCATGAGCGTGGGACGCCA
The DNA here is from genome assembly GCF_024124705.1 of Halomonas sp. Mc5H-6. Lineage (NCBI taxonomy): Bacteria > Pseudomonadati > Pseudomonadota > Gammaproteobacteria > Oceanospirillales > Halomonadaceae > Halomonas > Halomonas sp. Mc5H-6. The sequence goes on along the minus strand of NZ_JAMXSI010000002.1, from coordinate 425,595 downwards.
TGACGCCCATCAGCATGATGAAAATAAAACGAACAACGGTATTGATTAGCCAGTGCGGTCGCACATATTACTCCTGAACCAAGGCATCAAAAGGCAATGCCGCATGATTATCCCCGTAAAGGGCTCGCTGAGCGAATATTCTCAGCCCAAGTGCGTGACTATGATAGGCTGAGCCCACAAATCGTTCACCTCACAGGATGCCGAGATGACGTTAGAAGCGCCACCGAATGGGTGGAACTCAAAGGGCGAAACCCGCAAGGTCGGTGTCGAAATCGAGTTCGCCGGCTTGCCCCCACGTGACACAGCCCTGATTGTGTGCGAACTGTTTGGTGGTGAGCTTAACGTGGTCAGCCCCCACCGGCTACTGGTCGAAGGCACCCGCTGGGGCGAGTTTGGTATTGAACTGGATACCCAATATGCGCATCCTGACCGGGCGCTATTGGAGGAACACCACGAGCTGGACAGCGAGTGGTCGCGCCAGCAGCACCAACACCGCCTGGAGTTCCACCGCAAGACCCGCGAGTTGATTGGCGATATGGTCACGGGGCTGGTGCCCACAGAGATCGTGTGCCCGCCGGTGCCCTGGAACGAACTCGACGAACTCGATACGCTATTCGAAGCGTTGCGGACCCATGGGGCAAAAGGCACGGATGCCAGCTTACTTTACGGTTTCGGGTTGCACCTCAACCCTGAAGTGGAGCGCGAAGATGTGGATTACCTGCTGTCGATGCTGCGCGCCTACCTGCTCCTGGCAAGCTGGTTGCGCAGCGAGATCAAGGTGGACATCACCCGCGAAGTGCTGCCCCACGCCAACCCCTTCCCCAAAGAGTATGCGCTCAAGGTATTAAACCGTCAGTACACGCCGGATATCGACACCCTGATTGATGACTACCTGTACTACAATCCCACCCGCAACCGGGAACTGGATTTACTGCCCCTGTTTGCTTACCTTCGCCCTGACCACCCGCACAAGCTGTTGCATGGTGAGTTGACCCAACCACGGCCAACGTTTCATTACCGCCTACCTAATGCGCAGCTTTCGGAGCCCCATTGGGGAGGCGTCACCGAATGGAACCGCTGGGTCGCCGTGGAACGCTTGGCAGCCGCCAAGGAGACCCTGGCCGCACGCTGTGATCACTATATCGCCCAGCATAACCGGCCATTGATCACTCGCCTGGCAAGCCGCGCCAAGCGCTGGTGGGGTGAGCGCTTCTGACGAGGCGTTGATCGCATCATCGTTGCGATACGCCTGTTACCGTCTATTCATTCACATCGACCAAGAGTGCCCTTGCATGGCCCGCCCGTTAATTGGCATTACCACTTCCGATGCAAAAAGCCAGCTTGCCTGGTGTTTCGACTGGTTTGCGGTCTGGCGCCACGGCGGCCGACCGCTGCGTTTATCACCGTCAAGACCCATGCCCGACGACCTGGATGGACTCATCATCGGCGGTGGTGATGATATTCAGACGTCCCTGTATGGCGGGGAGGTGCAGTTAGGCGTGCGCCTTGACCCAGCCCGGGATGAGCTGGAACTCAAACTGCTGGAACATTTTATCCCGCGGCATACCCCCGTCCTGGGAATCTGCCGGGGTGCCCAACTGATCAACGTCCACCTGGGCGGCACCCTGGACCCGGATATTTATACCACCCATGAGGGCATCAAGCGGCGCCGCACGGTGCTCCCGCGCAAGACCGTCGATATCGTCGGGGCCAGTAAGCTGCACCGCCTGCTCGGCGTGTCCTGGTGCCGCGTTAATAGCCTGCACCATCAAGCCGTCAACCGGGCTGGCAAGGGAATCGACATTGTCGCCCGCGACCGCGACGGCCTGGTTCAGGGTATTGAGTCCCGGGACCACGATTTTCTGCTGGGCGTGCAATGGCACCCCGAATGGCTGGTGTTCAACCGCCCCCAGCAGCGCTTGATTCGCGCGCTGGTGGCGGCGGCAGAGCGTCATCGAACCGCTATCAGGGGTTAAGGGCGGCGAGTGCCGCGTCGTAGTCCGGCTGGTTTTTCAACTCACTGACCAGCTCGCTGTGCAGCACCCTGTTATCGGCGTCCAGCACCACGACGGCGCGGGCGCATAGCCCTTCCATGGCACTGTTGCACAACGCCACGCCCCAGGCTTCCTGAAATTCGCGATGGCGGAAGGTGGACAGTGTTTCGACATCGTCCAGCCCCTCCGCGCCACAAAACCGCTTGGCCGCGAAGGGTAAATCGGCCGACACCACCAACACCACGGTATTGTCCAGTTTGGACGCCAGCTCGTTAAACTGCCGGGTCGACATCGCACAAGTCGGCGTATCGACGCTGGGAATAATATTGAGCACTTTGCGTTTGCCTTGATACGTATCAAGGGTGACATCCTGAAGCTCACTGTTGGTGAGCGTCATGGCAGGCGCCACTTCTCCTGGGGCTGGCAAACGACCGGCGACATCCATCGGTTCACCGGCACGGGTAATCTGTTGCATATCAGGCTCCTGAACATAGTATGGGATGTCTATACTGCATCCTAAAAGGGAATTATCCTAGCTGGGTTTGTCATACACCGCGTCAAGACGAGAGCCATCATGCCTTCTTTAGTGATTATCAAAACCGGTGATGCCTTCCCGGAAGTGGTCGAACAGCACGGTGATTTCGAGCAGCTTTTTATCCAGCAGCTGCGTGAGGCGCTACCTGACGGCATGACGTTAAGCGTGTGGGATGCGCGGGAGAGCACACCAACGGCCTCGCCCGCTTCATTGGCTGGCGTGGTTATCACCGGTTCGCACAGCATGGTGAGTGAAGCGCCGCCATGGAGTGAGGCGCTAAAGCCCTGGCTCAAGCAGGCGCTGGCCGACGACGTGCCAATGCTCGGCGTATGTTACGGGCACCAGCTCATGGCCGCGGCCTTTGACGGCGTCAGCGATTACCACCCCGCCGGTCGGGAATCGGGCACGCATCGGGTACGGCTTACCCAGGCCGGCCAGCAGGACCCCCTCTTCAGCCAGTTGCCCGTGTCCTTCCCGGCGCATCTCACCCATGCGCAATCGGTCATGCAACTACCCCACAATGCCACGGTGCTTGCGCATAACAGCCACGATGCCCATCAGGCACTGCGCTATGGACCACGCCAATGGAGCGTGCAGTTTCACCCCGAATTCACTGCACCGGTGATGCGGGCGTATCTTGAGCGTCAGCGAGCAGCGCTGCGCGATCAGGGCGAAGACCCCGACGCCCTGATCAGTGGGGTTCACGACACGCCAGAGGCATCCGGTCTGCTGCGCCGCTTCCTGGCGTTTGTGTAATCAACCGCGTCTTTGATCCCGCCGCGAGGCTAGCCGGTCTGCCAGACGGGTGGGCTCTGGCAGTTTGGTCGCCCCCAGGCAGCGCAGCACCCATTGCAACGACGTGTCCAGTGACAGGCGGTGGCCAGGCGATACAAACACCGGTTTCACCCTGGTTCTGGAGCGCAACACGGCGCCAATCACCTCGCCGCCGCGGTCAGTGAGCGGCACCCAATCGCCACGCTGCTCGCCTACCTCGGCATGGCGGCCCGTCAGCCGGGATTTGGCAATGCCAATGGTGGGTGTGTCCAGCCACAACCCCAGGTGAGCAGCCACCCCCAGTCTCCGTGGATGGGCGATGCCCTGTCCGTCCACCATCACCAGTTCGGGTTGAACGGCCAGCTTTGCGAAGGCGCCAAGCGCAGCAGGGATTTCTCGAAACGACAGCAGCCCGGGGATATAGGGCATCCGCGTGGGCTCGCGGTGAACCACTTGCTCTATCACGCTTAAGTCAGGCGCAGTATCAGGGTCCCATTTGAGCACCACCACCGCTGCCCGGGTTGTTGCGCCGCCATCCTCAAAGCCGATATCCACCCCGGCAAGGTGGCGCACCGGGTCGAGTCGGTCACTCAGCTCGAGCCGCTTTGCCAACTCCGTCTGCAGCGCCATCGCGTCCTTGGGCGCAAGGTTCCATTCGTGTAGCGGTGCCGACATGGTTTCATCCTTGAGCGGTTAAATGATGAACACGGTAGCAAAAAAACGCCCCCGCACCTGGGAAGGCACGGGGGCGTCGGGATATCACCAGTGACCGCTAAGCGGCAACTGATGGCACCTTAGGCGCGTTCGCGGCGACGGACCGGCGCATCGCCTTCATCACGGCGGCGGCGCGGGGCACGCTCTGGTGCGCTGTCTTCGCTGATTTCCAGCGGACGGCCGGAGACACGGGCACGGGCCATTTTCGTCAGAATGGTGGACGGCAGACCGCTGGGCAGTTCAACCACCGAGAAGGCATTGCGGATATCGATACGCCCGATGCGTGCGCCTTCGATGCCTCCTTCGTTCGCCAGCGCACCGACCAGTTGACCGGGCTTGACGCCGTCTTTATGGCCGACAGAAACGCGGTAGCGGGTCATGCCTTCGCTGGGCGTGTTTGAACGCTCACGGCGAGCACCCGGTTTGCCGCCAGACGCGCCATCACGCGAGGGCTTCTCTTTGCGCGGTGCCTGCAAACGACCAATCGGTGCTTCATCAGCGCGGGCCATGGCAGAGAATGCACAGGCCAGCTCGATCGGGTCATGACCTTCTTCGACCAGACGCTCGATCAGCGCACGCTGTTCTTCTGCCCCTTTGGTCAACGAGGCAATGACGCGCTGGTGGAATACTTCATCCCGGTGCGCACGAATAGCAGATTCGTCAGGTAGCGGCATTTCGGTCATTTTCTGACCGGTTGCCTGCTCCATCCAGCCCACTTTGCGACCTTCACGGAAACCGGCAAAGGTAATCGCGATACCGCTACGCCCGGCACGGCCAGTACGACCGATACGGTGCGTATAAGCTTCTGCATCCTGGGGCAGATCGTAGTTGATGACGTGGGTGATCCGCGACACGTCAAGACCACGGGCAGCCACATCGGTGGCGATCAGCACGTCGACCTTGCCACGCTTCAAACGGGTGATGGTGCGCTCACGCAGGCTCTGGTCAAGGTCACCCGACAGGCCTGCGGCATTAACGCCACGCGCCGTCAACTGCTCAACCAGCGTGGTACAGGCGGCACGGGTACGGACGAAGACAATGGCGCCATCGACCGGCTCGACTTCAAGAATGCGCGACAGCGCTTCAAGCTTGGCGCCGCCGTCAACACGCACGATGCGCTGTTCGATGTTTTCGCCGGTCGTGGTGCCCGACTCGATCGCGACTTTAACCGGGTTAACCAGGTAACGGTTAACGATGCGCTCGATTTCAGTGGGCAGTGTCGCTGAGAAGAACACACGCTGCGCATCTTTCGGGGTATCGGCAACCACGCGTTTTACGTCGTCGATAAAGCCCATACGCAGCATTTCGTCCGCCTCGTCCAGCACGAGCGCCGTCAGGCCGTCGAGTTTCAGGCTGCCGCGGTCGAGATGGTCGATAATCCGGCCAGGGGTGCCGACAATGACCTGGGCACCGCGCTTCAGCGCGCCGAGCTGTTCACGGTACTCTTGACCACCACACAGGGTAGCCACTTCAAGACCTTTAAGGTTTTGACCGTATTTACTGAACGAGACCGCCACCTGCTGAGCAAGCTCGCGAGTTGGTGCCATGACCAGCACCTGAGGCTCACGGCGCGTCAGTTCCAGACGCGATAACAATGGCAATGCGAACGCCGCGGTTTTACCGGTACCGGTTTGCGCCTGGCCCAGCATATCCCGGCCTTCGAGCAACGCAGGAATGGTCTGCGCCTGAATGGGAGAGGGAGTTTCATAGCCCTGAGATTCAACAGCAGTCAGAACGGCAGGCAATAAAGCAAGATCGCCGAAGCTCGGCGAAGCGACAGAAGTCGAGGTCATTAATCACACCTTGGTAGGCCGGTTGTTCCGGCAAAAAACATCGTAAGCGTCTCTGACTCGTTTAATGATGCGCACGTCAAGGCAGCATCAAAGAACATGGCTCCGCATAGCGGATATCGTCATCGGTGGAGTCGGAGACGCCGGTCGCACCCAGCATCCGGATTGACAGCTTGATAGCGGCTCAATCCGCCGTGGCGACCTTGTTGCGCCGATTTCACCCGTTTGGTGAAATACTGGAGGCGCGCCATCTTCACAGCAGTCAACATCAGGCATTAGCAAGATGTTCCAGCAAACGTTGCTTTGTAGGGAGCGTATCGAAAACGGCTCATGACTACACAGGCAAACGCTTATCGTCTTGATGGTGGGGTCAGCACATGCGAGGAATGCGCATCCTAACACCGCCTTCGGCATCTGACCAGCCATTTCAGTATTTTTTCGTTCGCCTTCTCCTTGCACCATGCCACATTTCGTCTAGCCTGATGGGTGCCTTATCAATTTCATGGCACCTCAAGGAGTGATTCGATGAACTGGGATCAAGTCGAAGGAAGATGGACCGAAGTGAAAGGCAAAGCACGCGCCAGTTGGGGCGAAATCACCGACGATGAACTTGATCAGATCGCCGGCAAACGTGACCAATTGGTGGGCAAGCTTCAGCAAAAATACGGCTTGGAAAAGGAAGAAGCCGAGCGCAAGGCGGACGATTGGGCTAACTCCCTGTAATCGCTCATCGCGCCAATCTATTCTCTCAATATTCTTTTGCCTGTCGCATAGTCGACACTTGACCCATCAGATATTGAGGTTCGTAGCCACAAGGAGAGATGCTATGCGTAAATCAATGATCACCACTGCCATCAGTGCAACCCTACTCAGCAGTGTTGCCTTCAATGCCAATGCTGCCTCGGACGAACCCCAAGGCATGTATTCCGCCGATGACATCATGGATGCTGATGTCTACCTCGAAGGCAATACCAATGAAGAAATCGGTGATGTCGATGACATTCTGCTGAACGAAGATATGCAAGTCAGCGCCCTGGTTGTCGAAAGCGGCTCTGTCCTTGGCCTGGGCGGTCGTGAAATCGTCGTCGACACCGACTACTTCAGTCTGGAAACCGATACTGACGGTGACGACACAGAGCATCGTGTCCTCATCAGCGCCTCAGAAGAGGAAGTAAAGTCGTTTCCTACTTACGATCGCGACTGGTGGGAGCAGACCAAGGCAAATGCCCGTGATGCTTGGCAAAGTACCGAGGAAGGTGTTCAAAGCGCCTGGCAAACAACCCGCGAGGCCATTGACCCTGACGAAGACATCAATGAAGAGTAAATCCTGAATTGATTTCGTAAATTTCCTTTTGGGAAACCTTAAAAAGCCACCTAATCGGTGGCTTTTTAATTCCCAACCGCCTGGTCAGGCGGCCTTGCGACGTATTCCCTTCCCCGATAACCGCTCGCGATCATGGGGACGATCAAAGTCCAGCGATGGCCCAACCGGAACGATGCGCGTGGGGTTAATGGTGTCGTGACTGTAATAATAGTGGCGTTTGATGTGGTCCATGTTGACCGTCTCCGCCACCCCCGGCCACTGATAAATCTCGCGCACGTAGTTGGAAAGATTGGGAAAATCCTCAATACGCTTCACGTTGCATTTGAAATGGCCATAATACACCGCATCGAAGCGAATCAAGGTGGTAAACAGGCGAATATCCGCCTCGGTCAACCACTCACCTGCCAGGTAACGGTGTTGCCCCAAGCGCTTTTCCATACGTTCCAGGGCATCGAACAGCGCCTTGACGTGTTTTTCGTAAACGTGCTGCTCGGTGGCAAAACCTGACTTGTATACGCCGTTATTGATGTGGTCATAAACGTCGGCATTGACCTCGTCAATCACGTCGCGCAAGTCATCGGGGTAGAAATCCAGGTCATTGCCGGTCAGCTCATCAAAGGCGTCATTGAGTATACGCACCAGATCAGCCGATTCATTATTGACGATCGCGTTACGCTGCTTGTCCCACAGCACGGGAACGGTAACACGCCCCGTATAGTGGGGATCGGTCATTGTATAAAGCTGGCGATGAAACTCGACTCCATTGACAGGATCACCGCTGGCACCTTCGTCCTGATGGTACGTCCACCCCTGGTCAAGCATTAACGGGCTGACGTGGGACGTCCCGATAACCGACTCGAGCCCCTTGAGGGCTCGCATGATCAGCGTGCGGTGCGCCCAGGGGCAGGCCAGCGATACATATAGATGGTAACGGTTGGTTTCAGCCGGGTAGCTGCTACCTTCGACTCTGGGAGAATCCCCTACCCAGTCGCGTAGTTGGGCCGATTCTCGGACGAACTCGCCCCCATGCTTCTTAGTGTCGTACCACTGGTCGTGCCATTTGCCGTCAATCAGCAGCCCCATGGTGTATCTCCTCAAAGCGATTAGCGTAGATCCAGCATACGCCTGGGAACCCGCGACTCAAGCGGATGTTTTAGCGCTATTCATTCGATGCAATCGAATCCTCAGGCGCACACTCACTCACCGCCTGGCGCAGCGCTGCGGCCATGGCATGAGCCGCCGGCCCTGCCCTGTCCTGATCGCGAAAAATCAATTGGATAGGAACCTCTCGAATACTGCCCGCTGCCAGTGGCAATGGCTTGAGCTGTCCATCACGGAGCTCTTGTTCAATGCGCGTTTCCGGCATCCAGGCAAAGCCGAGGCCACGCTTGAGCATATCCAGCGAGGTATTCAGATGGCTAACCGTCCAGCGCTGTTCGGCTTTCAACCAGCCCGCGTTAGTCGATTGGCGAAGCGCAGAATCCCGCACTACCAGCTGACGGTGCTGGGCAAGGTCACGCAGATCCAGCGATCTCCCCAACCGATGCAGCGCATGGGTGGGGTGGGCAACGGCGACAAACTTCACCATGACCAACGGCTCCCCTAGAAACCCTTGCGCCTCGATGCCCGATATCACCAGGTCCGCACGGCCATCGTATAGCATTTCAATGCCGCCATTTAAGACGCTTTCAAACAGCTGTACCCGCACCTGGGGATAGGCTTCAGAAAAACGCTCCAACGCTTTCGCCTGGGCTGCCGCGGGAAACACCTGATCGATGGCGAGCACGACCTCTGCCTCCAGTCCGGCGGCCAACCGGGAGGCCACATCTTCCAGCGACTCTGAGCTTTCAATTAGCTGACGCGCCCGCCTCAGGAGTAACTCACCAGCCTCCGTCAGGCGAACCTGGCGCCCTACCGGCTCAAGCACCTGAACCCCTAGCTGTTCTTCCAGTTTGTGTACCGCGTGGTTTAGCGTTGAAGGGCTTTTATGCACGGCCTCGGCGGCCCGAGCAAACCCCCCATGGTCAACCACGGCGGCTAACATCTGCCACTGTGCAAGTGTTACCCGAGACATTTCGATTTCCCCGACGCAAAACAGCGAAACAATCGCCAAACTTTCGATAAAACCATAGTGCCAGCTTATGGCCCAGATTACCGTAACCTGAACTAACTATTCTGCAAGACGTTTATCTGCAAGACGTGTCCTGATGAACAACCCTTGTCGTCATGCAGGGCCGCTTTTGGGGAGGTTTTAGTACAAAATTATTAGACACCACTTACATAAATACTTTACATAGCCATAAATACGCCTATGCTTATTTAGCTAAGCACATGGAAGTTCTAAAAATTGTCAACTTATACAACTTATGACACGGATGTTTATCGACGATCATTACATTTTTTAGCAAACGGCGTTCGAAAATAGCAGGTTGTGCGATATTCTTGCGCATTTAAGCGTAAGTCCATTTTATGTATGCATATACAGTCTAGGAACCCTTGCTATCATGGGTTATGGTTCGTGGGTTTATTCACTTTTGTTACTTTAAAATCACGAACTCGGCGGTCCATTTACCCATGTTGCGAATCCTTCATTCGCTGCCCCGCACGCATAAATTATTATTGTTACCGGTAGCCACCATGGTTACGGTGCTGGGCACACAAAAACTGTTAACGACATACAACGAACTGAATCAACCCGACGCTTCAATGGAGAGCGTCCTGGTCCCTCTTCCAAGCGACGCCACCCCGGGTGTTCCCACCTTACATAACGAACGCACCCCCGTGGCCGACGCTATTGACCGCGCCTCCCGTGCGCTTGATGCGACTCGCGAGAACATCCCGCTGAGCGATCTGAAAGCAACTGAAATCGTCGACCTTGGCGTTATCGAAGACGCAGAAGCCGATGTCAGTCTTCACACTGCAAGCGAACCAACGCCTACATCCACCGTGATCAGTGACACGATCCCGACAAATGCACCCGCTCTCAACGATGGCGCATTGCACATGGCCATTGTGGTCGGCACATTGACCAGCGGCATGCTGGATGCTGATGACATGTCATCCACCCAGATTGCCGACGCCACCTCTTACGAAGACGACGCCACCTCTTATGAAGACTACGGCGCAGAGTTGTTCGGTGATGTGTCTTTCCTTGATTTGGAACTTGCTGCAGAAGAGCCGTTTGTACCCCAGTGGGAAACCCATATCGTTGAGCCGGGTGAAACCTTTGCCGTTCTGGCCCAAAATCAGTTAGGCCTGGGTTACAGTGAGGTTCTCACGCTACTCGACGATGTACCCGACCCCAGAATGTTAACCCACTGGCGTGCAGGTCACAGTTTCGACTACCAGCTAGATGAAGAAGGTCGCCTGTTGTCGCTGCGCATGATGAAAAATACCCGTGAGGGGGTTCTGGTTGAGCGCCAGGACGACCAGTACGCCATCACCGGTATTGAGCGCAAAGGCGAGCCGGTTCAGCGCCTTTATGCCGGTACCGTCAGCGGTAGCTTTGCCCGCTCGGCCCAGTCGACGGGCCTTAATAGTGGTGCCGTCACGGAATTGACCCAACTGCTTCAGAAAAAACTCGATTTCCGCCGCGACAGCCGTCGCGGCGATCGTTTTCAGGTGCTCGTCGAATCTGACATGATTGAAGGCGAAACGCTCGATTCGCGCGTGCTGGCGGTTAAATACCAGGGCGAACGCATGAACTTGACCGTCGTGCGCAATGCGACCGACGATAAATTTTATACACCGGAAGGTGCGAGCCTGGACCCGGCCTTTGCACGTCGGCCCTTTGAAGGCAATTACCGCCTGAGTTCAGGCTTCAATCCGCAGCGCAAGCACCCCGTCACCGGGCGCATCAGCCCGCATAACGGCACCGATTTTGCCATGCCGATTGGTACACCCATCACGGCCCCCGCCTCAGGTCGGGTCGAGAAGGTCGCCAACCATTACGCCGCCGGACGCTACATCGTCGTTCGTCACGACAACGGCTACCGCACCCGTTACTTACATCTATCAAAGCCTCTGGTCAGCCAGGGTGAGCGGATCGAAATGGGCGAGCGTATTGCGCTATCGGGCAACACCGGCCGCAGCACTGGCCCGCATCTGCACTACGAGGTCATCGTCAACAATTCACCGGTCAACGCGATGACCGTTGAGCTGCCCGAGAACACCAGCCTGGATGGCGATACCCTTATCGCGTTCCAGCGCCAGGCCCAGCCTATGCTGGCGGCGCTTGATAGCGGTGAGACCGGCACGATCAGCCTGGTCGGCAACACATCGGACGACGACAACGAATAACCTTCTCGTTCCTGCCAAAAAGCGCCACTTGTGGCGCTTTTTTTGTGTGGCCCAACGAGGCTGCTTACGCAGTTATTAGCCTGACAGTCGCACGGGTTGGCTGAGTGCCGACTCCACGGCCGCGTCGTGGCCGTATATGTCCGTCCGAAACTCGACCTCGCCCTCAGCATTCGGCCAGGCCGTCAAATAATGCAGCGCGATGGGCACGCGACGCGGCAAGCTGAGCTGCCGATCGCTCTGACTACTGGCCACCAAGCTCGCCACCTGCGCCGTACTGCCGGTATCCTCTAACAGCAACTGGGCAAACTGGGTGACACCTTCCACCCTGACGCAGCCTGAACTCAGTGCGCGCTGGTGCCGCTGAAATAGCCCCTGAGCCGGCGTGTCGTGCAGATAGATCATATGGTCATTGGGAAAACGCACGACGACGCTGCCTAATGGATTCGCGCTACCCGCCACCTGACGCAGCATGACACTGCCCGGTCGTTGCCAGTCGACTTCCGCCGCATCCACCGGGTTACCGTCAAAATCAACTACCTGAATATTCTCCTCAGCCAGGTAGTCAATATCTTCCCGCACCCGGGGCAATATGTCCTCGCGCAGGATAGTAGGTGGAATGGTCCAGCTCGGGTTTAAGGTTAAATGGGTAATCGCCGACTGTATCACCGGCGTTGCCCGCTGAGGCGAGCCTACCACGACACGGGTTTGCCAGTGCTCACCACCTGGCCGAGTGTAATGCAACCGGTAACCGGCCAGGTCAACCCATACCCTCGGCGCATCGTCCGGCTGAGCCCCCATCCACCGCGCGCGCTCAAGATTTACCCTGAGCTGTTCGACTCGCGATGACAGGGGGACGTTAAGCGCTCGGCGGGTTTGCTCGCCGACCACGCCATCTTCCTGAATCAGGTGGCGCCGTTGAAAACGTTTGACGGCCGCCGCAAGCTGAGCATCAAACTGACGTTGATCAGGAACATCGACGTCTACCTGGGGGTAAGCCTGAGGATTCGCCGCGAGCAGGTGCGGCTCACCCCAGCGGGTCAATCGATGCCGCAAGGTCAGCACATCATCATGCTGGTCGCCGAGTCGCAACGATTCTTCACGATGGTCGAGGTAAGGCGCATTCGCCTGCAATGACCGCGTTTGGAAATCAATAAACGCCGCCCTTAATCGACGGTACGCCGAGGAGTCCGGGCGTGCCTGGTCAAGCGCCGCCGCAACATCCAACTGATTCACGGCCTCGGCCACCGCCCTCATCGAGTAACCTCGCGACGGACGCTCAGCATCCCATTGAGCGCTCAGCCGACGGGGGTTGACCTGGCCACGATTCAAATGATCAAGGGCTTGCAACAGCGCCTGGCTCGCCTGCAACTCAAACGCCACCTGGGCGGACTCCCCGCCTGCCTGGCTGCGCTCAAACGCCGCCATGAGCGACGCTGCTGCATAGTTCTCGGGGTTTATGCCGTCCTGTTCAAGCTCATTGAGCCCTGCCACAAGCGCTTCCACACTGTCGGCCGTCGTCCATACTGGCTGGTAATTGCGGTATTGATAGAAGCTGTCGATAGGCAAACGCTGCTCGCTCGCCGCTAAACGCACTTCCAGCGCCTCGCTTATTGGTGTCGCGGTGTCTGCACCCGCGCTACCCGCCACACCCACGCTCAGGCAAAGCGCCATGCCTACTGCCCATCGTCTTAATGGCTGCCGCTCGTTCATTGCCCTCTCCTTGCGTTACTATGACGTTCCCAATAGTGTGTCGTACTTAATTGTTATAATAGCGTGGTTGTATCATAGCGTGTTAATGACTGCCCAACCGCGCTCCACTTCCAGGATGGACTTATATGGTGCCATTTTTTTCGCTTCGTACCTGGCTTATTTGGCTGCCCACCACGTTATTGTCACTTCCCGTCCACGCTTCCAGTTTTTTTAGTCAACTCGATAGTGAACCGCCGGATGGCGTTCTGCCGTTAAATCATCAACTGCTTCAGCTCGCACCAGACGCCAGCCCGGATGCGCTTCGCCTCGCCGCCCAGGCGCTCAGCTGCCGCGACCCTCACGCCGAGCGCTTGGCGGTGATCGATTACTCACTGCCGTCAACCGAACCACGGCTCTGGGTGTTCGATCTGGCCCAACATGAATTGATGTTCCAGGAACTGGTCTCCCACGGTCAAGGTTCGGGGGATGCCCAGGCGGAGACGTTTTCCAACATCCCCGACAGCCACCAATCCAGCATCGGGCTGTTTAAGACGATGAACAGTTACTACGGCCGCAATGGCTATTCACTGCGCCTCGAGGGCCTGGAGGCGAACGTTAACGACAACGCCTATGAGCGCGCCATCGTGATCCACGGTGCCGACTACGTCAGCGAAGCCTTTATTGACCAGACAGGGCGGCTGGGACGCAGCCACGGCTGCCCGGCGGTTCGCGAAGAAATCACCTATCCCTTGATTGATAGCTTAAAGGGCGACCACTATGTGTTTGCCTATTACCCTGACCAGGAATGGGTCGCGACCTCACAGGTGATAAACTGCCCCAACGCGCCGTCACTTGCCAACCGCTTTTAACGCCCTATATCCAGGAGGCAAGCCCATGATTCCCCCCAAATCCTTAGACCTGGCATTACAGGGCGGCGGCTCGCACGGGGCCTACACCTGGGGCGTCATTGACCGCTTGCTGGCGGACTCCCGGGTCGAGATCGAGGGCATCAGCGGCACCAGCGCGGGGGCAATGAACGGCGTGGTCATGGCCGATGCGCTCACCCGCGGCGATAAAGAAACCGCCCGCGAGGCACTGCGCGACTTCTGGCAGGCCGTTAGCCGAGCGGGCATGGCAAGCCCGATCCGTCGCTCACCGCTGGACAAGCTGACCGGCAACTGGAGTCTCGAACACTCGCCCGGCTATATCGCCATGGACCTGATGAGCCGACTGGTCTCGCCCTATCAGTTCAATCCCCTCAACGTGAATCCTCTGCGTGAAATTGTGGCCGAACGGATCGACTTTGATCGGGTCCGCCGCTGTGAACAGCTCAAACTGTTCGTGACTGCCACAAACGTCCGTACCGGCAAGCAGCGGGTCTTTCGCCGCCATGAGATGAGCCTGGATGCGGTCATGGCCTCCGCGTGCCTGCCGTTTGTGTTCCAGGCCGTCGAGATTGATGGGGAAGCCTACTGGGATGGGGGCTACATGGGTAATCCGGCGCTATTCCCGCTGATGGAAGAATGTAGCGCACGCGATATTCTGCTCGTTCAGATCAACCCCATTCGACGCGACACCTTACCGACCACGGCGTCGGCCATCATGAACCGGCTTAACGAAATCACCTTCAATTCAGCGCTGATCAAAGAAGTGCGCATGATCGCCATGCTTAAACAGGTGCTTGACGCCCAGGGGATCGAGAACTGCTACCAGCAGGCATTGTTCCATCGCATCAGTGGTGAAGGCGCGTTACTGCCCCTGTCGGTATCCAGCAAGCTGAATGCCGAGTGGCCCTTTCTTTGCCATCTGTTTGAACAGGGCCATGCCGCTGCCGACCGCTGGCTGGAAGACAACATCGACGCGCTCGGCGAACGCTCCACGCTGGATATCGACGACGTCTATCTGGATGAAAGCTCGGCACCTTCTACAGCACCAAACTAGGCCAAATCCGGTGTGCTGATGCCCAATAATGCAGCATTAACGCAACCGTTATCTTCCAAACCTGCCCCTCAACCATTATTCAGCAAACGATAATTCACTGATTTAGATAAAAAAATACAACCATGGCAACCACTTTGCATAATTACAGGCAGTGGTGGTAGGCGTGGACCAGGCCCAATCGGGTACGAGTGCGTCGAACCTGACCTTCAATGAAGAAGGCATGTTCTCGTGAACCGATGACGCTGCGTGCTTCACGCGCAGGGTATTGAACTCGTAACAGAACCCGTGAGGCCATCCCATGGATATTCGCAACAAAGCCAACCGTATTCGGTTGCTCAATTTCTCTACGCCGCAAATGCGTGCCTTCCATTTTTCCTGGTTTGCTTTCCATCTCTGCTTTTTTGGCTGGTTTGGCATTGCGCCGCTCATGGCAGTGGTACGTGAAGACCTCGCCCTTACCCAGACCCAGATCGGCAACACCATCATCGCCTCGGTCGCCATCACCGTCATTGTCCGCCTGGTAATCGGTGTATTGTGCGACCGCCTGGGACCGCGCAAGACCTATTCCGGCTTGTTGCTGCTCGGCTCCATCCCGGTAATGGGCATTGGCCTGGCCGACAGCTTTGAAACCTTCCTTCTTGCGCGCCTGGCTATCGGCGCCATCGGCGCGTCATTTGTGATCACCCAGTACCACACGTCCATCATGTTTGCGCCCAACGTTGTGGGTACCGCCAACGCCACCAGTGCAGGCTGGGGGAACCTGGGCGGCGGCACGACCCAGATCGTCATGCCGCTGATCTTTGCCGGCATGCTGATGCTGGGGGTCAACGAGGCGCTGGGCTGGCGGCTAGCCATGGTCGTGCCGGGCGTTGTGCTGTTCTTCACCGGCATTGCCTATTGGCTGTTTACCCAGGACGCCCCCGACGGCAACTTTGACGAACTGCGCGCTCGCGGCGAACTGCCGCCCGCCAGCGGCGAAAACGGCGCGCTACAAAGCTTTACCGTCGCGGCAAAGGATATCCGCGTGTGGGCGCTGTTCGTCGTGTATGGGATTTGCTTTGGCGTGGAGTTGACGATCAACAACATTGCCGCCATCTACTTTTTCGACAATTTTAACCTGACGCTTGCCACAGCTGGCCTGATTGCGGGCCTGTTTGGGTTGATGAATATCTTTGCGCGTACACTGGGTGGAATATTTTCTGACCTGTTTGCCAAACATGGCGGCTTGAAGGGACGCGTACGCTGGTTACTGGTCGCCCTCATTTGTGAAGGCATTGCCCTGATCGCCTTCTCACAGATGCATATACTGAGCCTGGCGATTGGCATCATGCTGGTGTTCAGCCTCTTTGTTCAGATGGCCGAAGGCGCTACCTACGGGGTGGTCCCCTTCATCAATAAAAAAGCCCTGGGCGCGGTGGCCGGTATTGTGGGCGCGGGCGGCAACGTAGGCGCCGTCTCCGCCGCCTTCCTGTTCCGCAGTGAAAGCCTGACCTATCAGCAAGGTCTCTTCTACCTGGGGCTAGCCGTCCTTGCCTTGGCCTCATGCGTTCTGCTGGTTCGCTTCAGCGATGCGCAAGAAGCCGAAGAGGCAACCGCCTACCGAGAAGCGGTCGGCGACGATACCGGGGCGGGCGCCCTATCGTTACGCTAAACGACGCCGATTGCGCACTTTCCTGAAAGTGCGCAATCAATGGCGGTGAGCACAAAGGAAACGCATTATGTCTTCAGCTCAACAGCTACTGTTAACCGCCAAACGCTGCGATATCGATAACCTGACCCATCTGGCGACAACGTGTGACATTGTGGGCGATATCAGCCACTTCATTCACATGCTGCAGCGTGAGCGGGGTGCGTCGACGATTTTTCTGGTTTCACAGGGCACCCGCTTCAAAGAACGCCGCGCGACTTACCGCCAGCATAGCCAGGATGCCGAAGCACTGATGCGTCGTCGCCTCGAGGCATTAAGCCAGGAAGCTCGTCCCCAGGCCGCTGCGCGTCTACTGCGTCGGATTGCAACGGTATGGGCAGCGCTGGACGAACTCAGCACGCTGCGCCACGCCATCGACACCTTTGCCATTACCCCGGACGCGGCAACTCAGGCCTTCAACCAACTGACCAGCGGGCTGCTGGCGATTGTCTTTGAAGCGGCCGATACGGCTGTCGACCCTGATATCACCCGCGCTCTGGTCGCCATTTTCCATTTGATGCAGGGCAAAGAACTGGCGGGGCAGGAACGCGCATGCGGCGCCTTTGGCTTTACCCAGGGGTATTTTGACGACGCCCATAGCGCATTGCTTGGCCAACTGATCGACGACCAGCAGCGCTGCTTTGATACCTTTGAGGAATTCGCTTCTCCCGAAGCACAGCAACATTGGCAGGAGGAGCTCTCGCCGCGCACGCTCTCGGGCATCCATCAATTGCGCGACATTGCCCGCCAGCGAGCCTCGCATCCAGATACATCGGACTCACTGGGTGAAACCTGGTATGAACTCACCACGCTGCGCATCGACAGCATTAAAAACGTGGAAGATGCCTTCAACGCTCAGCTGACCGCCCTGTGCCATAGCAAGATTCAGCAAGCCACCGTCGCGCTGGAAAAAGCCAAAACAGAGCCTTGCCGTAATTCGCCGGCGCCTTGCGAACAACTGCTGGCCTTGAGCAACGGTGAGCCTCTGGGCGACT
The DNA here is from genome assembly GCF_024124705.1 of Halomonas sp. Mc5H-6. Classification (NCBI taxonomy): domain Bacteria; kingdom Pseudomonadati; phylum Pseudomonadota; class Gammaproteobacteria; order Oceanospirillales; family Halomonadaceae; genus Halomonas; species Halomonas sp. Mc5H-6. Next base: position 407,853 of record NZ_JAMXSI010000002.1, on the reverse strand, counting down.
TGACCGCCAATGCGCTTAATTCGCCCCTTGGCCGGTCATTGATCGAATTGACCCAGGCGCAATCAAGCCGATTGCAGGGGCTGAGCGACGAATTGGAAAATACCCGCAAAGCCCTGCGTGAACGCAAGCTGATCGAACGGGCGAAAGGCCTGATCATGGCCCACCAGGACATGACAGAAGAAGAAGCGTACCGGTTTTTGCGCACCACCTCGATGAATCAGAGCAAAAGCATGGCGGACATGGCGCAGTCGATTCTCGACCTATCCACCATCCTCAAGCGCAAAGAAGCCGGGTACTAACGCCCCCTCTTTTTCATTCGCAGGCTTACGATTTGCACAACCGCGCTCAATTAGCCATGCTAAATAGGATGTTATGGCTAATCGTATGGAGTGCATAGGATGCAAAGAAACGTATTACTGATTACCGGGGCCTCCAGCGGCATTGGGGCGGCTACCGCTAGAGCTGCTGCCCGTGAGGGCTACAAGCTGGTCTTGGCCGCCCGCTCGACCGACAAGCTCACCGCCCTTGCCCAGGAGCTAGGCCCTGAAAATGTGCTGACTTGCGAGCTGGATGTCACCCAGATGGACGAACAGCGCGCCATGGTCGACGAAGCGCTGGAAACCTTTGGCCGAATCGATGCCGTCTTTGCCAACGCCGGTTGCGGTGGTTCACCGGGCGGCTTCAGCGGCGCCGACCATGAACGTTGGCAGGAAATGATCTTGACCAACGTCTACGGTGTGGGTTTAACCCTCCAGGCATGCTTACCGGCGCTCAAACGCAGTAAAGGCCATGTGCTGTTAACCGGCTCAGCCGCAGGCCGTGCAACCATTCCAGGCTCCATGTACAGCGCGACCAAGTGGGCCGTTACCGGCATCGGCTACAACCTGCGCGAAGAGCTACGCGGTACCGGCATGCGGGTAACGCTGATTGAGCCCGGCATGGTCGATACGCCGTTCTTTGACGAACCGCCCGAGCATGCGCTGGCAGACCGCGACATAGCCAATGCGGTCATTTACGCCCTATCGCAGCCTGCCCATGTCGACGTCAACGAAATTCTGATTCGCCCTACCCCGCCAATGGAATAACGTGGTTTGCCGACACCCTGCCTTGTAATTCATCGATCCTGGCCGCATAACCATTAATTAACAAGCGTGCTAATGATTTGCTTGACGACCATACGTCGTCATTTCATTGGCACGCTCCATCTTCCGGCCTTATAGGTGATGCATGAGCGCACTCGCGTCTACCGCACTATCCGTACTGGACCTTGCCCCGATTCGTCAGGGCGGCAGCGCTGCCGAAACCTTTCAAGACAGCGTTTCTCTTGCCCAACACACCGAACAACTGGGGTATCAGCGCTACTGGCTGGCGGAACATCACAACATAGAGGGCATCGCCAGCGCCGCGACGGCGGTGCTGATTGGCCATATTGCGGGGCAGACCTCGCGTATTCGGGTGGGCAGTGGGGGCATCATGTTGCCCAATCACCCGCCACTGGTGGTCGCCGAGCAGTTTGGCACCCTGGAAACCCTCTACCCCGGGCGCATCGACCTGGGTCTTGGTCGTGCGCCGGGCTCGGACGGCGCGACCATGCAGGCGATGCGTCGCCATGCACGGGCCGGGGTTGATGACTTCCCCGCGCAGCTCGACGAGCTACGCGGCTATCTTGGCGATGCCTCGCCCCAGCAACGCGTCAGGGCCGTGCCCGGCCAGGGTACGCATGTGCCCATCTGGCTGCTTGGTTCCAGCGGCTTTAGCGCGCAGTTGGCCGCCAAACTTGGCCTGCCCTTTGCCTTCGCCGCGCAGTTTGCGCCAGGCTATCTGTTTGAAGCACTGCGGCTGTATCGTGAGAACTTCCAGCCCTCGGCGCATCTGGATGCCCCCTATGCCACGGTCGGGTTACCCGTCATTGCCGCGGAAAGCGACGCCATGGCGGAATACCTGGCGACCACCGCCCAGCAGAAATTTCTCAACCTGATCCGCGGCAAGCCAACGGTGTCGCTGCCCCCGGTGGAACAGCTGGACTGGTCCCCCATGGAACGCGCCCAGGTCGAGCAGTTTCTGGGCGCGGCCATTATTGGTGGGCCTGACACGGTCAAAGCCCGGCTTGCCGACTTCCAGGAGCGCACGGGGGCCAACGAGTTAATGATCAACAGTGACTTCTACGACCATCAGGACCGGTTAAGAAGTTACCAGATAGTTGCCGAGGCAGCTCGATAACCGCCTATAATGGCCATCAGTCTTGCATAGCGGCTGCCGATGGCAGCCGAGCCAACCCGATCAGGTACACCGCACCATGTCTGCGCTCATTTATGCTCCAATGTCACACGCTGACTTCATGGCGTTCTGGCCAACCTTTCAACAGGTTGTGGCGGCCCAGGAAACCTATGCCATCGACCCGGATATCACCGCCGAAGATGCCTACCAACTTTGGTGTAATGCCCCACAAGCCACGTTTGCGGTCAAGGATGAAACCGGCACACTCCTCGGTACCTACTATTTAAAAGCCAATGCGGCGGGGCCTGGTGACCATGTCTGCAACTGCGGTTATATGGTGGCCCCCGCCGCGCGGGGCAAAGGGGTCGCCCGTGCCATGTGCGAGCATTCACAGCAGTTGGCTTGCGAGCAGGGTTTCAGCGCCATGCAGTTCAACGCGGTTGTCTCCACCAACGAGGTGGCGGTCGCACTCTGGCAGCGCCTGGGGTTTGCCATTGTGGGGACGGTGCCTAACTCTTACCGTCACGCCCGCCTTGGCGAGGTCGATACCTACGTCATGCATAAAACCCTTGAACACCAGCGTTAAAATCCACCACGTCAATGGCATTGGTGCAGGTTGCTCACCGGTATCCTTCGTGATTGGATACCACTTCGTATTTCTTAACGATTTTTACGCCCCACGAGACACCTGAATGCCAGACAACGCCCTGCGACTAAGCCAGATATCCCTGCGTACACGCTTTACGCTACTCGCTGTTGCCCTGGTATTTGGGACGACCGTCCTGCTTGGCTGGGTCGCCGCTCGACAGTCAGCTGATCAGTTGGAAGCCAATATCGGCGCTTCTACGGCAGAGTCGGCCTATCAGATGGCCGATAAGCTGGACCGCAGCATGGACGCGCGTATTAAAGAGGTGAAATTGTTATTGGGCATTGAAGCCCTGACCGACGGCACCGATAACGATACCCTTCGCGCCCAGTTAGAAACGCTTCAGGATAATTACAACGTCGTGTCATGGATTGGCTTTATCGACCCCAACGGTGTGGTTCAAGCCGCCACCGGTGGCATCCTGGAAGGCACTTCCATTGCCCAACGCCCGGTCTTTCAAAACGGTCAAGACGGCATGTGGATAGGGGATGTTCACGACGCGGTGCTGCTATCGCAGCTATTGCCCAACCCTTATGGCGAAGCGATAAAGTTTGTGGATATTGCGACCCCGGTCTCCGGCCAGAACGGCACTTTCCTGGGTGTGCTTGCCGTTCACCTTAGCTGGGAATGGGCGGAGTACATTCAGCGTGCGATGTTCTCGCCTGCGCAACAGCGCCAGGGCACCGAAATGCTGTTACTGGCAGCCGATGGCACCGTCTTGCTTGGGCCCGACGATATGCTGGGACGGTCTGTTCCGGGCCTATCCAGCCTGCATTTACAGGCCAGCGCCAAGCCCTCATGGGCAATTGAGACATGGCCTGATGACCAGCGCTATGTGACGGGTGTGGCCCGCAGCCAAGGCTTCGAGGATTTTCCCGGTCTGGGCTGGGTGGCGGTTAGTCGTCAGCCGGTTGAGCAGGCGTTTGCTCCCGTGGAGCGACTCACACGTGTGATCATGGGCATCGGCGTACTGCTGGCCATGGTGTTTGCCGTGGTTGGCTGGGTTATCGCGTCGCGGCTGACGACACCTTTAACCCGTCTTTCTCACGCCGCAGACACTATCCACGATGCCAGCCAACCCACCAACGAGATCCCCCTGGAAACAGGTTCGCCGGAATTGATGCGCCTCTCCACGTCAATGCGCAACATGGTCGGACGCCTGCTCGACCAAAACCGTACCATTCGCCGCCTTGAAGACATCGCCAATAGCGACCCACTGACCGGCTTGCCGAACCGTGCCTTCCTAGATCGATATCTTGCGCACGCCCTGCCCGAGGCCGAGCGCCAACAGCAAAGTATTGCGCTGGTGTATATTGACCTAGACGGCTTTAAGGAAGTGAATGACGAGCTGGGTCATCATGCGGGTGATCTGCTGTTAATCGACATTGCCAAGCGCTTGCAGGAAGTGCTCCGGGCCAGCGATGTCGTCGCTCGATGGGGGGGTGATGAATTCGTCATGGCCTTGAAAGCCCCCCGGGACCAATTACCGACGTTGACCCAGGCGATAAGCGAGCGCCTGCTTGCCTCCATTTCCCAACCCATATCGTTGCCTGAGCATCCAGCGGTGACCGTCAGCTGCAGCCTGGGAGCCGCGTGGTGGCCAGAGCACAGCCATGACATCGAAGACGTCATGCAGTTTGCCGATGCGGCGTTGTATGTTGCCAAGCAGCAGGGCAGACATCGGCTGGTGATTCATCAACCCTGATCATCGAGGCGGCAGCTGCGTTGCCACAACTGCTCCACAGCCTCAATGCCCATGCCATTCAGCAGGGCCACATTACGCTCAGGGATCGCGTCGGTATCGCCATAAAACTCGATCGCCTTTTCGACGCTCTCTTCACGCAGCAGATGCACCATCGGGTAGGGGGAGCGATTGGTATAATTGGCAGCATCGTCGGCATCCGCATCATCAAAACAGTAATCCGGATGAAACGATGCGAGCTGATAGATGCCTTCATATCCCTGGTCAATCAGGATGCTTTCGGCGAGCTCAACAAAATCCAGATAATGGTCAAAGCTCTTAAACAGCGTGGGAAACACCAGCAGCGTGGTTTCTGTCTCCGGGTGCTCGTCTAGCCAGTGCACCTCCACCATCAGTTCTTCCAGCGCCACTTCCAGTTTTTTCGAGCGCACCACTTCAACCCGAACCGCCTCCCGCGCCAGCTCGCGGCTGGCAAACGGGCAGATATCGTGGGCCACAACAAAGCGGTTCACCCAGTTCAAGGTCTGTGTGATGACCGTGCTATCTGCGTCTTGCATGCCTGCTCCCCGTCCCCTTCGGTAGTCTCGCCGATGCCTGCCATCGCCAACAGCGCAATAGTCTACACGCCATACGCACTAGGCGTGTTCCTGATAACGCTTGAGGGCCACCTGATAGGATTTATGGATATGATCGTCCATGAGCGCGCGGGCAGCTTTGCTGTCACGCTGCAGGGCAAGCTCTACCAGTTCGTGGTGCTGTTCATCGAGGGTTTGTCTTACCGTCGGCATTTTGGGGCCCAGACGACGGTAGCGATCAAACTGGTCATGCAGCTGCTCGATGAAACGCAACAGCCAAACCGAACCGCAGGGCGCCACAAGGGTGCGGTGAAACTGGCTGTGCAACACCTCCCACTCCTCGCCTTTTTCCAGCGATAGATCTGCGCGTTTCAGGCGATGGGCGGCGGCCAGCAGTTCGGCCTCCCATATGTCGTCGCCGTGCTGGATCGCGCGTTCAAACGCCATGCCCTCGAGCTCGAGTCGCATATTGGCAATGTCATCCAACTCGCTGCGCGATAGCGTCGGCACTCTAAAGCCACGCTGATTTTCCTGAATCAACAGGCCATAGGCGGCCAGCTTGTTGAGCGCCTCACGCAACGGGCTCAAGCCAACGTGATAATGCTCCTTGAGCGCGTTGATCGCCAATTTCTCGCCCGCGGCAAAGCGTCCGCCGACTAAATCCCGGCGTAGCGTCTCGTAAATACGGCTGGATGCCGTGCTGATAACCGGTTGAAGATGCTGGTTCATATAAGATCCTTTTTCATCCTGACGCCCATGCCGCTAAACGCTGGAGTTGACGCCCTGGGAAGCCCTCGCTTATATTCTATTTTATACATAATAATCGATTTTTTAACTGACAAACGATAAACAAGGGTCGGCCATGCGCTGTTTCTCATCATTGACCTTGCGAGGTCATCGTCCATGACGTCGTCGACAACATGGCAACTGTTCTGGGCATTCCTGCGCGTTGGCCTGTTAGGGTTCGGTGGCGGTCCCGCCATGATTCCCCTGGTGCGTGCCGAAGTCGTCACCCGCCATCACTGGCTGACCGATGAAGAATTCGCCGATGTACTGGCGATCGGCAACACGTTACCCGGCCCTATCGCCACCAAGATGCCGGGCTACATCGGCTATCGGGTGGGCGGCGTCAGCGGCTGTACGGCGGCGGTTATCGCCATCATTCTACCCATGATCATTGCCATGATAGCCATGTTAAGCATTTTCAGCCGTTATCGCGATGTTGGCTGGATTCGCGGCATGGGCCAGGCGGTGGTGCCCGTCGTCATGGTCATGATGGCACAGTTGACGTGGGACTTTTTTGATAAATCGAAAGCGGCGCTGGGCTGGCTTACCAGCATCATAATGGCCATTGTCGCTGGCGGGCTTATCTACTGGCTCGGTGTTCATCCAGGCTGGGTGATTGGCGCCATTCTGCTGGCGGCCCTGCTGCGCCCTAAAGGCAATAAAAAAGCTGAGGGGTCGGCATGATCTACTGGGAGCTGTTCCTCGCTTTTTTTATTCCCAATATTATCGGTTACGGCGGCGGCCCGGCGATTATTCCGCTGATCGAGACCGAAGTCGTTGGCCGCTACGGCTGGATGACGGCGCAAACCTTCGCGGAAACCCTGGCGCTGGGTAATGCCCTTCCCAGTCCTATCGCCACCAAGATGGCCGGTTACATCGGCTATGAAGTCGCCGGTATTGGCGGTGCCTTCGTGGCAGTGGCCGCCACGGTCATCCCGACACTGTTGCTCATGCTGGGTGCGCTGGGTCTTCTGTATCGCCATCGCAACTCTCCCCGCGTCAAACGCATGAGCCAATGGGTGCGCCCGGTTATCGCCATGATGATGGGCTGGCTGACCCTGGGCTTTTTGCTCGAAAGCCTTAGTTCAAGCGGCACGATTCACACCCTGATTATCGGCGTCGTTGCTGGGATTGCACTGATTCGCTTTAAAACGCATCCCGCCTTTGTGGTCGTGGGAGCGCTGATTTATGGCGGGCTTTTCCTGGGCTGACCTGGCTATCCTCGCTTAATCATCGCATCATGGCAGTCCTTTCTGCCAGGTATCTGCTTGTTGCCATATGCCGCCACCCTCTTCTGACGCCTCTACCGCGCCACTCAGCAGCTTTCTTAGCGTGTTTGGCTACAGCCGCCGAGCGCTGGGCCTGGTATGGGAAACCTCGCGCTGGATGATGCTGGGTTTAGCACTGTGTACGCTGGTCGCCGGCGTGCTGCCTGCCGTTGCTGCCTGGGTCGGCCAGTTGATTGTGGATGGCGTGGTGAGTGCCATGGATGCCCATCAAGCAGCCACTGATCCCAACCTGCTGGTATCGATTACCCCGGTACTCAAGCTGGTTGCTTTCGAGGCACTCATTATTGCCCTGATTGCGCTGGCCCAGCGCGGGCTTGCCGCCCAGCAGTCATTACTGCGCGCACTGCTGGGCCAGAAGGTCAACGTGATGATCCTGGAGAAAGCCGGCCAGCTCTCGCTTAGCCAGTTCGAGGACTCGGAGCTTTACGACCAGTTGACCCGGGCGCGTCGTGAAGCCTCAACCCGCCCTCTCGCCCTGGTGAATAAAACCTTTGGGCTGTTACAGAATGCCATTTCGCTGGGCAGCTTCGGGGTCCTGCTGGTGCAGTTCTCGCCCTGGGCACTGCTGATTCTGGTCGCCGGTGCCCTGCCGGTGTTTATATCGGAGGCCAAGTTTTCGGGGGACGGCTTTCGGCTGTTTCGCCGACGCTCCTCGCAGACCCGCATGCAGATTTATCTGGAGACCGTACTCGCCCGGGAAGACAGCATCAAAGAGGTGAAGCTGTTCGGCCTTGAAGGGCTTTTTCTCAAGCGCTACCGCGATATCTTTACCCAACTGTTCGCCGAGGACCGGCGCCTGACGCTGCGCCGGGAAAGCTGGGGGTTTGTGCTGGGATTGCTGGGCACCCTCACCTTCTACGCGGCCTACGCCTGGGTGGTCATTGAAACGATTACCGGCGCACTGACCCTCGGCCAGATGACCATGTACCTGATGGTCTTCAAGCAAGGACAGGCCGCGCTTTCCGCCAGCCTGACCGCGATTAGCGGCATGTACGAAGATAACCTCTACCTATCCAACCTCTACGAGTACCTGGAACAGCCGGTCGAAGCGGACACAGGCACCCTGACCCGGGGCGAATTGCCCGGCGACGGCCTGCGCTTTGAAAACGTCAGCTTTGCCTATCCGGGCAGCACACCGGTATTGCACGATATTTCCCTTCACCTATCCCCCGGGCAGAGCCTGGCCCTGGTAGGTGAAAACGGCTCGGGCAAGACAACGCTGATCAAGCTGTTGACGCGGCTTTACCAACCAACCGGGGGGCGCATCCTGTTGGACGGCAGCGATTTACGCAATTGGCAGGCAAAAGCGCTGCGCGAGCGTACCGGGGTGATTTTTCAGGACTTCGTGCGCTATCAATTGCAGGTAGGCGAAAACCTGGGCGTGGGCGACACCCATGCCTATCACAACGAGCAGCGTTGGCAGGAGGCCGCCCGCCACGGGATGGCAGATGACTTCATCGCCAATATGGCCAGCGGTTACCAGACCCAACTGGGCCGCTGGTTCAAGAACGGCCAGGAGTTGTCCGGCGGCCAGTGGCAGAAAATCGCCCTTTCACGTGCTTACATGCGTGAAAACGCCGATATTATCGTGCTCGACGAACCCACCGCCGCGATGGACGCCGCTGCCGAAGCAGAAGTGTTTGCCCGCTTCCGTGCGCATAGCCGCGACAAGATGGCGATTCTGATCTCCCACCGCTTCTCCACCGTACGCAGCGCTGACCTCATCCTGGTCATCGACCAGGGCCGTATCATCGAGCGCGGCACCCACGAGGAACTGCTCGCCGCAGACGGCCGCTATGCCAAGCTGTTTCGACTTCAGGCGGCGGGTTACAGATAGCTAACTAAACTTGACGCTCTCATGAGCATCGGTTATAAGGTAAGAGCTGCCTTTTAAAGGCAGCTCTTATTAACGAGACTTTCTCAGAGACCTCACCATGCGCTGGCAAATCCCCGCGACACGAATGAACAAGCTACATCGCATTATGAATAATGCGGTATCAGCTTGTTGCTGTCGCGCGCCAGGGATGTAGTGAGGAAATTGGCCGCGGCAAGTGTCGCGGCCATTTGTTTTATCGTTACCTTTGATATTTCCTGATCGCGATGTTGCCCGGCCTCCCAACCCAGGAGACCGACAATGGCATTCGCAACCCTTACCCGCAAACTACTCAACGCTTTAAAGCACTCGCGCACGCAGCGTCGGCTTTATGAAGATCCGCGTTTTCATGATCCCCACCTGCTAAAAGATATCGGCTTACGCTGGGAGCAGGGCCAACTGGTATCCATTCACGGGGTAGAGGAAACAGACCAGCGCAACCAGCGCCATCAGGCTGAAACCCGTGACGCCCACGAAACATGTCCATACTGCGGGAGTCGGCTGACATAGCGATCGCCCCGGTCACCAGCAGTGGCCGGGGCGTTTACGTTTATTCAGGCATATTGACCAAAAGCACCACGATAATGACACCCAGCAAGGCACACAGCCACTGCCAAAAACGCACCGGGTCGCGCTCCAGGAGCGGCGGGCGCGATTGCTTCAGGGTGCCTGGGCTTGGCGAGCGCAGTTCGAAAATAAACTCCGAAAGCGCCGGGTAGCGGTGTTGAGGATTCGGATGCAGGGCTTTTTTGAGCACCTCATCCACCCAGGCGGGCAGCTCACGGTTTTCACTCAGCGCCGATTGGTAAGCAAGCTTGCGCTGGGCAGCCCGGGTACGGGTTTTGGCCACCGCGGTGCCGTAGGGCAGCGTACCGGTCAGCATCTGGTAGGCAATCACCGCAAGGGAGTAAAGGTCCGACCTTGGGGTTCCACCTTCGCCCAGAAAATACTCTGGCGCCGTGTATTGCGCCGTGCCGAGAATATCCTCACCATCCGCCTCGTCGGCTTCAGCAATGCCCGCCACCCGGACGGCTCCAAAATCAATCAAGCGCACCGTTCCATGGCGATCGATCATGATGTTGTCCGGACGTACATCCTGGTGGAGCATTTCCAGGCGGTGGAAGGCACGCAAGCCTTTGGCTACTTGCTCGATAATACCGCGGACCTCGACCAGATCGGGCTCAGGGTGGTCACGCATCCACTGGGTCAGGGTCTGCCCATCGATATACGCCCATACGCTGTACAGGTAACGCCGGGGCTTTCGCTGCTCGGGCGCCGAGAGCACATGGGGGTTGTCGATACGCCGGGCGATCCACTCCTCACGCACGAAACGCTCGACGCTGGCGGGGTCTTCGGCAAGTTCGGTGGATAACGTTTTCACCACGACGTGCTGCCCGCTTTCCGGGTCGTGCGCCAGATACACATGGCTGCGGGCGCTGGCGTGCAGGGAGCGTATGATGCGCAGGCCGTCCAGCTCGCTGTTGGGACGAAGCTCGGGTGGCGATGGCAACCCGCCCAGCGCATCGTATAGTTCATCGGCGTCCCGGTCGGGCAGCGTTTCGATGCGCACCAGTTGGACCGTCAGGTTATCGTCGCTGCCATTGGCCAGCGCCGCGTGCACCAGTGCCTGGGCAGCCACGTCCAGGTCGGCGGCATTATCCTGGATCATCGCGGTCATGGCTTGGGGAGACAGCCACTCGTACACGCCGTCGGTGGCCAGCAAAAACACATCGCCTTCGCTGAGCGACACCGCACGATAATCGAGCTCCAGGTGCTGGCTTGCCCCCATGGCGCGGCTTAGATGGCTCACCTCACGGGAGGCCCAGAAGCGATGGTCTTCGGTCAGTGGCTCCAGCGAACTGCCCGCCAACTGGTAAATACGGCTATCACCGACATGAAACAGGTGCGCGGTGGCCGATTTAATCACCATGGCGCTCAGCGTACAGACATAGCCGCGGTCCATGTCGTAACGGTATTGGCTCTGCCGGGTTTGCGCATACAGCCACGCATTGGTGGCCTGAAGCACGCGCTGGGCCGCATTCTTGACACTCCAGGAGGAAGGCGTGGCGTAGTAATCGCCAAGAAAGCCACCCACCGCGGCTTCGCTGGCCTCACGACTCACCGTGCTGCTGCTGATGCCATCGGCCAACGCAATGGCGATGCCCTTATGACGCTGCTGGGCACCGTCGGGCAAATAGGCGCCATAAAAATCCTGATTGCTCGGCTTACGGCCTTTATCGGAATACTGGCCCAGGGAAATGCGCAGCGTTGCCATACTCAGTAAGCGGCGTTATGGATATCGAGAGCCGCCGGGCTTGTCGCCACACGCGTCACCACGCTGCCCACCATTATCACACAGGGTGACGGTAGCGGTGAGGCGGCGAGCTGTAAGGGCATATCCGAAAGCGTGCCCACTAACGACTGCTGGTCCGGCTGGCTGGCGTTGGCCACCAGCATGATCGGCCAGTCATCGGGCAGACCCGCATCGCGCAGGCCAGCGCAGATCGCCTCGACCTTGGAAAGCCCCATGTAGAACACCAGGGTTTCGTCACGCCGAGCAAGCGCCGACCAGTCCGGGGTGCCGTCTTCACGGCACAGCTGGGCGGTGACAAACCGAAGCTGCTGGGCGTGGCCCCGGTCGGTCAGCGGAATGCCCATGCACGCCGCCGCCGAAGACGCCGCCGTAATTCCCGGGACGATCGTGGCGGGTACATGAGCGGCAGCCAGCGCATCCAGCTCTTCGCCCATACGGCCAAAAATGGCCGGGTCGCCACCTTTAAGGCGCACCACCGACTTGCCCGACCTGGCAAGCGTGACCATCAAGGCGCCAATCTCGGCCTGTGGCATGCTGTGGTGCCCGCTGGCCTTGCCCACATAATGTCGCTCGGTGCCACGTGGAATCAGCGCCAGCACGTCGTCGCCCACTAGCCGGTCGTACACCACGGCGTCTGCCTGGCCCAACAGGCGAGCCGCCTTGAGCGTCAGCAGCTCGACATCGCCACTACCGGCCCCGACCAGATATACATGCCCAGGCTGACAATCGCCCTTGAGCGGCAGGCGATTCGACGTATAACGGTCGAGTTTCTCCCCCCCTACCCAGCCTGGATTGAAACGACTCACCAGCCGCGCCAGGGAATTACACCACTTCATGAGCGGAACTTTGCTTAGCGCGTGCATTGGGGCGCTCCTCTTCCAATAGCGATTTCAATTCAGGAATGCAACTGCCGCACTGGGTCCCGCAGGCAAGCCGTGCGCCCAGCGCCTCCACGCTGGTGTCGCCATGCCGGATGGCGTCAACAATCGCGGTTTGGCCCACCTGATGGCAGCTACAGATCACCGGGCCAGTATCCGCCGCGCCGTCATCACAGCCTGCCAACAGGCGCCGACGATGGGTATCGTCGATACGGTCATCGTTAAAACGCGCTTCCAGCCAGGCGAGGCCAGGTAGCTCATCGGGCGGCCCTACCATCAACCACCACTTGAGTTGGTCATTTTCCACACCGGCCGCGCGCAGGCCACCCTTCGCGACATCTTCGCACCAAAGCGCTGGTGGTGCGGGCAACCACGCCGCCAGCGTGGCAAACCAATCGCTAACGGCCGTCGCCCCTGCCAGTTGCCAGCGTTGGCAGCCGCGCATAGGGATATGCGTCCAATAGTCGCTTTCGCACCAGGCGGGGCGTCCCGCAGGCATGACGCCGTTATCGGCAACGAGCAGCGTTGCCTCCCAGGCAGGTGCCAGGGGTGCCAGCGCCACGGCGCCATGCTTGGCTTCGGGCTGGCCGGAGATCGGGTCCATGATACGCTGAATCAAGGCGCTGCTGCGTGCATTCTGGCTGAAACAATCCGTCCAGTGAATAGGCACGAACACCTCGCCGCGACGCTGGGCCTTGGATACCCTGGCACGGGCCCGGTATTGCCCCGTGGCGGCGGACAAGACGGCGAGCGACTGATCCTTTATGCCCGCTTCGGCGGCATCGTCAGGGTGGACATCGATAAAGGGCTCAGCGCGGTGATTCATCAGCCGCGGCGAGCGGGCGGTGCGCGTCATGGTATGCCACTGATCGCGTATCCGCCCGGTGTTGAGACGCAAAGGATACGCTTGGCTGAGCCTCTGTTCGGGCCCCCGCGGGGTAATCGGCAGCAACCTGGCGCGGCCGTCAGGCGTGGCAAACTGCCCATCTTCAAACAAGCGGGCTGTCCCGTTGGGGGCCTGGGCATTTACCGGCCACTGGATCGGCGTAAGCGCGTCATAGCCGTCGCGGCCTAGGCCCGCGAGGCCTGAAATATCGAACAGCCGTTGGGTAGTAGTGGCATTTTCAAAGCCTGACAACCGTGCGTGCTCGTCGAATATTTCGCTTGGGTGGGTGTAATCAAACGCCTCCGTAAAGCCCATCTGCTTGGCAACATCGCAGATGATCTGCCAGTCGTGGCGGGCCTCGCCGGGCGGCGGCAGCATGCCCCGCTGGCGCGAAATACAGCGCTCGGAGTTGGTCACCGTGCCGTCTTTTTCAGACCACCCCGACGCGGGCAGCACGATGTCGGCGTAGGGCAGCAGGTCGGTATTCGCCGCGCAATCCGAGACGATCACCAGCGGACACTTTTCCAGTGCCGCCCTCACGTGGGCGGCATCGGGCAGGCTAATCGCCGGGTTGGTGGCCATCACCCAGAGCGCTTTTATCTCGCCACGCGCGATGGCGTCAAACAGCTCAACCGCTTTGTAGCCAGGGCCATTCGGCAACGTGGTCACCAGGTTGTCGGTGGCCCAAAAGCGGCTGACCAGATCTCGCGCCCCGGGGGTGTCGTAATCCATGTGCGCCGCCAGTTGGTTGGCCAGGCCGCCCACCTCGCGTCCGCCCATGGCATTGGGCTGGCCGGTAATCGAGAAAGGCCCTGCCCCCGGCAGACCGATTTTGCCCCCCGCCAGGTGGCAGTTGATGATCGCATTGCACTTGTCGGTGCCGCTGGACGACTGATTGACCCCCTGGGAGTAAAGCGTTACCACGTGCAGCTGGCTGGCAAACCAGTAGTAGAGGGTTTCCAGGCGCTCGGCATCGACCTCGCAGGCAGCCGCCACCTCAGCGATGGAACCAGCCGATTGCCGGGCGGCGCTTAGCGCATCGTCAACGCCTTGGGTATGGCGCTCCAGATACACCGTGTCCAGCTTGTTCTTGGCCGCCATCCAGGCCAGCAGGCCGTTGAACAACTCTGCGTCGCTGCCGGGTTTAATACCCAGGTAAAGGTCGGCGATTTCGCAGCTTTCGGTCACGCGGGGGTCAATCACCACCACGCGCATCAACGGGTTACGCTCTTTGGCAACCTTGATGCGCTGGTAGAGCACCGGATGGTTCCAGGCCAGATTGGACCCCACCAGCACGACCAGTTCGGCCTCTTCCAGGTCTTCATAGTTACAGGGCACCGCATCGGCACCGAAGGCGCGCTTGTACCCCGCCACCGCCGAGGCCATGCACAGCCGCGAGTTGGTATCCAGATGCGGCGTGCCCAAGAAACCTTTAAACAGCTTGTTGGCAACGTAATAATCTTCCGTCAGCAGCTGGCCCGAAAGGTACGCCGCCACACTTTGGTTGCCATGCTTGGCCCGCAGGGTGTTTAAGCGTTCGGCGGTGACACTTAAGGCCCGCTCCCACGAGACCTCTTCGCCATCTACACGCGGCTTGATCAGACGCCCCTGCTCGCCCAGCGTTTCGTGCAGCGCTGAGCCTTTGACGCACAGCCGCCCGAAATTGGCGGGGTGTTCACGGTCGCCCTCGACAGCACTCAGCGTGCCATTCTCCGCCATGGTCGCGTTAACGCCGCAACCAACGCCACAGTAGGGGCAAGTCGTTTTGACTTGGTGCATGATGACTCCTCGGCAAATTGCAAACGCCGCCCATAAAAAAACGCCCAGGCCGCTGACCCTGTTGCGCAAAGCGCGAGGCGATCAGCTGGCTGGACGTCGTTGCCGCAGCGGGCACCGCTAAAGGTGCCAAACATATTGTGTAAAGAAACTTATTTGTCTAACAACGTTATTGGGCTTATTCGCTGCCACTGTTTTTTGGTGAACGCACTGCAATGCGCGTTTGTTGCTTGTACTCGTAGGGTTGCAAACCCTAAGCCATTATTCGGAATCGCCTAAATTATTATTTAAAAACAGCCACTTAAATATAAAACCCTGCCTTCTTCCTATCATCAGCTTACCCCTCTGGCACCTTAAACTTGCGTACTGAAAGTGCAGCTCACCCTCCATGGCGCACCAACAGCGTGCACAAAGCTACAAGGAGCGGCCCCTCTGCATTTCTGATGCGCTTACTCAACATGATGAAAATAAACCAAAAAAAAAGAATACCCCGGAGTTGGCCGCTGACTTGCTACTAGTTAGATATATAACTTGTTGGCAGCCAATGGCGGCGGCCACGCGTTAATCAACGTAACCGGGCAACGACGCCCCTGACCTGTTCATCCTGCTCGCAGGAAGCGCATGTGTCAGGGGCGTTTTTGTTTGGAGCGAATCACCATCATGCAAGATGAGGAGCCACCCATGGAAACTTTTTCCCGGTGCTCACCCGATGACCACCTGGTCATCATCGGCAACGGCATGGCCAGCCACCGGTTGGTGGAAGCGCTGGTCAATCATCCTCAACGCCCCAGAGCCATTACCGTGATTGGGGAAGAGCCGGTGCCCGCTTACAACCGCATTCTGCTTTCGCCGTTGCTTGCTGGTGACATGCAGCCAGAGGCGCTAACGCTGCGCGACGCTGACTGGTATCAGGACAACGGCGTAACGCTCAAGCTGGGCGAACGCGTCGAGCACATCGACCGTGACAGCCGCACACTGGCAACCGACGCAGGCGAAACCCTCTACTATGATCGCCTCGTGCTGGCCACCGGCTCACGCCCGTCGCTTCCCAAGGTGCAAGGTATAGCGCTGGATGGCGTCCATGGCTTTCGGGACCTGGACGACGCCGCAACGCTGGAGGCCATTGCCCAACAAGGCGGCCATGCGCTGGTAATTGGCGGCGGACTACTGGGCCTGGAAGCCGCTGAAGGGCTACGCAAGCGCGGCCAGGGACTGCAGGTAAGCGTTTTACAACGCAGCGACCGGCTGATGAACCGCCAGTTGGACGCTACCGCCGCCAATCTGCTGAAAGCCTCGCTGGTTGAGCGCGGGCTTAACATCGTCACCCAGGCACAGCTGGCAAAACTCGAAGGCGACCCGACCGGCCGCGTCTGCGCTGCCATCCTGAATGACGGCCGTCGACTGCCCGCCGACAGCGTGATTATCGCCGCCGGCATTACCCCCAACGCCGAATTGGGCCAGCAGGCCGGGCTTACCACCGACCGTGCCGTCAAGGTCGACCGCCATCTCACCACCTCCGACCCGCATATTTTTGCCTTGGGCGAATGCTGCCAGTTCGAGCAGCATACCTATGGGCTGGTCGAGCCTATCTGGCATCAGGTCGAGGTGCTGGCGGCAGTGCTTTGTGGCGACGCGGGGGACGGTTATCGCGAGGTGCCCACCGCTACCAAGCTGAAAGTCAGCGGCGTCTCGCTTTTCGCGTTTGGCCCTACCGAGGCAGCGCCCGAGCACGACGTCTTGTGCTACCACGACCCACACCGGGGCGATTACCGGCGCGTGTTACTGCGCGACGGCCGCATTGAAGGCGCCGTGCTGTACGGCGACACCCAACAGGGCCCCTGGTATTTCGAGCAGGCGCTGGCGGGGCACGACCTCAGCGGCTTCCGTCAGGCGCTGCTGTTTGGTGCCGCGGATGTCGAGGTGCTGCGTGAAGCGGCAGCCCAACTGCCCCCTGATTCTTCTGAGCTCTCTTCTCAACATTCTTCTAAACACTCTTCTCATTCAACGTCGGAGGCGGCTTAAGCATGTCTACCCAACAGCAGCTCATTATTATTGGTAACGGCATGGTCGGCCACCACCTGGTCGAGCAACTGGTCGATAACGGCGCTCTTGAGCGCTACCAGGTCACCGTGTTTGGCGAAGAGCGTCACCGTGCCTATGATCGCGTCCACCTGTCGGAATATTTCAGCGGCCGCGATGCCGAGTCGCTCGCCCTGTGCGACGCCGACTACTACACCACCAGCGGCGTCACGCTGCGCACCGGCGAAGCCGTGATCGAGATCGACCGCGACCAGCAGGAAGTGGTGACCGATCAGGGCCGCTACCCCTACGACAAGCTGGTGCTGGCCACCGGCTCCTACCCCTTCGTGCCGCCGATTCCCGGCAACGACCGGGACGGCTGCCTTGTCTACCGCACCCTGGATGATCTGGACGACATTCGCGCGGCGGCGGAAAACGCCACCAACGGCGTGGTGGTCGGCGGCGGGCTGCTGGGCCTGGAGGCCGCCAACGCGCTGCGCGGCTTGAACCTGGATACCGCCGTGGTGGAGTTTGCCGGGCGGCTAATGCCCATGCAGGTTGACAATGAGGGCGGCGAATTACTGCGCGAAAAAATCGAAGCGCTGGGCGTTCAGGTCCTTACTGAGCGCGCCACCCAGCGCATCGAAGACGGGGACGCGAGCCGTCACCGCATGGTCTTCCAGGATGACAAGGTGCTGGAAACCGACCTGATCGTGTTCTCGGCGGGCATTCGCCCCCGCGACCAGCTGGCCCGGGACTGCGACCTGGAGATCGGCGAGCGCGGCGGCGTGGTAGTCGACGACCAGTGCCGCACCAGCGACCCCGCCATCCTGGCGATCGGTGAAGTCGCCCTATGGAACCAGAGCATTTTCGGCCTGGTCGCCCCCGGCTACCAGATGGCCAAGGCGGCGCTCGCCACGCTGACCGACGGCGATATCCGCTTTAGCGGCGCAGACATGAGTACCAAGCTCAAACTGCTCGGCGTGGATGTGGGGTCGATTGGCGACGCCCACGGCAACCAGAACCCGGGGGCACGGATGTTCCGCTACCTCGACCCGCTGACTCAGGTGTACCGCAAGATGGTCGTCTCCAGCGACGGCAAGAAGCTACTGGGCGCCATGCTGGTGGGCGATAACAGCGCCTACGACACCCTGCTGCAGTACTATTCAAACGGCATCGAGCTGCCTGAAGAACCCGCCTCGCTAATTCTGCCGCAAAGCAGTGGCGCCGCCCCGGCGCTGGGCCCTGGTGCGCTGCCGGAAACCGCCACCATCTGCTCCTGTCATAACGTTTCCAAGGGCGATATTTGCGCCACCATTGACGACGGCGCGGTCGATTTGGCGGGCGTGAAAGGCGCAACCAAGGCCAGCACCGGTTGTGGTGGCTGCACGGCACTGCTCAAAAGTGTCGTGGATCACGAGCTTGAAGCCCGCGGCGTGGAGGTCGACAAATCGATCTGCGAGCACTTCGCCCATACCCGCCAGGGGCTTTACGACATTGTGCGCGTGGAAGGCATCAAGACCTTCAGCGAGCTGATCGACAAGCACGGCAACCCCGAGACCCACCGTCTGGGCTGCGATATCTGCAAACCCGCCGTGGCCTCGATTCTCGCCTCCTGCTTCAACGAGCCGATCACCGACGCCGCCCATGTGCCACTGCAGGACACCAACGACACCTTCATGGCCAATATGCAGAAAAACGGCACCTACTCGGTGGTGCCGCGGGTTGCCGGTGGCGAAATCACCCCGGATAAACTGATCGTGCTTGGCGAAGTCGCCAAGAAGTATGGCCTTTACTCCAAAGTTACCGGCGGGCAGCGTATCGACCTGTTCGGTGCGCGCCTGGAAGACCTGCCGGATATATGGGGCGAGCTGATCGAAGCCGGCTTCGAGACCGGCCACGCCTATGGCAAGTCGCTGCGTACGGTGAAATCCTGCGTCGGCAGCACCTGGTGCCGTTACGGTGTGCAGGACAGCGTCGGCATGGCTATCCAACTGGAAAACCGCTACAAGGGTCTACGCTCGCCCCACAAGATCAAGTTTGGCGTGTCCGGCTGCACCCGCGAGTGCGCCGAGGCCCAAAGCAAAGACATCGGCATCATTGCCACCGAAAACGGCTGGAACCTCTATGTCTGCGGCAACGGCGGCATGCGCCCGCGCCACGCCGAACTGTTCGCCACCGACCTGGACGACGAGCAGCTGTACCGCACCATCGACCGCTTCCTGATGTTCTATGTGCGCACCGCCGACCGCCTGCAGCGCACCTCGGTATGGCGAGAAAACCTCGAAGGCGGCCTGGATTACCTCAAAGAGGTGGTGCTTGAAGACAGCCTGGGCATTGGCGATGAACTCGAACGTCAGATGCAAACCGTCATCGACAACTACCAGTGCGAATGGGCGGATGCCATCAGCGATCCGGAAAAGCTCAAGCGCTTCAGAAGCTTCGTCAACGACGAGCGCCCGGATCCGTCGATCATCATGACCAGCGAGCGCGGCCAGCTACGGCCTGCTTAAGCGACGCTTTTCACTGAATAAACAATGATCAAACGACGAGGCATCCCATGACCGCAACGGCAATGAAAAAAGAGATGGATACCGTGAGTGCTGAAAACAGCAAGACCTGGCAAAAAGTCTGCAACAAGGCCGACCTGGTGGAATTTTCCGGGGTGGCCGCCTGGCTGGATAATGTGGAGCCCCCGGCCCAGGTGGCCATCTTCTATTTACCCGGCCATGGCAACGAGCTTTACGCCCTCGACCACCACGACCCGTTCTCCAACGCCAACGTCATCGCCCGGGGCATTGTCGGCGATCTAAAAGGCGCCCCGGTGGTCGCCTCGCCCATCTACAAACAGCACTTCCGCCTGGAAGATGGCCAGTGCTTGGAAGATGAAGACGTCAAACTGCGGACCTGGAAGGTCGAATTTAAAGGCGATGAGGTGTGGATTGAGGGGTAGCGCCACCCCTCGCTAACATGCGCTGCTGTTATACTGTCGCTTTTATCAAGCTCACAGGGCAGTGGCGCCATGAAAACCGAGTCTCATACCTTAGCTTTTTCCGCCTTCATGGCGTTGCTGATCGGCTGTGCGGGCATTGCCGCCACGCTGGCATCCAATTCCCAGGCGATTCTGCTGGATGGACTCTTCAACCTGATCTATTTCGGTGTTGCGCTGGTTACCATCAAGGTCAGTCGCCTTGCCAGCCGCCCGGATAGCGAATCGTACCCGTTCGGCTACAGTTACTTCGAATCGCTGGTGAACCTGTGCAAGGGACTGTTGATCTTTGGCGTGTCGATATTCGCCCTGGTCGATGCCATTGCGGCATTGCTGACGGGCGGACGCGCCATTGCGGCTGGTATCGCCATCGCCTACGCCCTCTTTGCCACCGCCGCGTGCTCGCTGACGGCCTGGGTCATGCACCGCAGCCTGCGCTCGGTCAAAAGCCCGCTGGTGGAAGCCGACAAGGCGAACTGGGTCGTCAACAGCGTGATTTCAGCGGCGGTTCTGGCTGCCTTTTGCCTGGTGCTTGTTTTTGAAAAACTACAATGGCACAGCGTGCTCACCTATATCGACCCGCTGCTGGTCATTGCCGTTGTCGTCTTGTGCCTGGGTGTACCGGTCCGCATGGCCTCACAGGCATTGAGGGAGTTGCTCAACAAGACGCCAGAAGATGCCCTTGCGGAGCCGGTCCATCAGGCCGTGGGGCGTGCACTGGCAGACATCGACACCCAGGAAGTACGCGTTCGCATGGTACGCCCCGGCCGCCTGCTGTATGTCATCGTGCATGTGGTATTGCCCGTCACCCCTGATGTTTCCATTGCCGACCAGGACAAGCTGCGGGTACAAGTCGATGAAGAGGTAAGGCGCTACTATTCGCCCGTGGTCTGCGATGTGGTATTCACCGCCGACACCCGCTGGGCGGCGCCCTCCTGCGGGCTGTTGGTCGAGAAGCACAGCACTGAAAAGGGCGGCGCATAAGCCGCCCTATCTGGTTAACTAGTGCCCTTGTGTTCGATTATGTCTTTTCTTTCACCGGCCATACATCGTCATCGACCAGCTCAGGGCGTTTGAGAATCGCTGGGTCAAAGCGTGGCTCCTTGATGCCATCCCGGCGCTGGCGCTCATAGTCCTTGAGCACTGATACGGCGATGGGCCCCATGATCAGAATGGCGAAGAGGTTGGTGGTGGCCATCAGTCCCATCGCCAGGTCGGCAAAGTCCCATACCACGCTAAGTTCAGCCACCGAGCCGATGAGCACCATGGCGATGATAATGACTTTAAAGACATTGACCGCTTTTTTTGCATGGCGGCGGAATAGATACTCGATATTCACCGACGAAAACGAGAAGTTGGCCAGAATCGAGGTGAAGGCGAAGAAGAAGATCGCCAGGGCGATAAAGATTTCCCCAAAGCCGCCCAGGTGATCGACCATGGCATCCTGGGTCAGCTGAATGCCTTCGATGCTATCCCCTGCTGACTCAGACAGCAGCCGCTCGTATAC
The DNA here is from genome assembly GCF_024124705.1 of Halomonas sp. Mc5H-6. Classification (NCBI taxonomy): domain Bacteria; kingdom Pseudomonadati; phylum Pseudomonadota; class Gammaproteobacteria; order Oceanospirillales; family Halomonadaceae; genus Halomonas; species Halomonas sp. Mc5H-6. The sequence goes on along the minus strand of NZ_JAMXSI010000002.1, from coordinate 386,396 downwards.
GCCGGAAAGCAATATCACGACCGCCGTACAGCTACAGATCACGATGGTATCGACAAACACTCCGAATGACTGCACCAGTCCCTGAGCGGCCGGATGTTTAACCGTCGCCTGGGCGGCGGCGTTGGGTGTCGACCCCATACCGGCCTCGTTGGAAAACAGCCCGCGCTTGATGCCGTTTTCCATCGCTGCCTTGATGGCATAGCCCGCGGCACCACCCACGGCTGGCCCCAGCCCGAAGGCGCTCATCACAATCAGCGAAAGCATATCCGGCACGGCGGAGATGTTGGCGATCAGAATCCACAGCGCCACCAGCAGATAGGCAATGGCCATCACCGGCACGATTTTTTCGGCGGTACGCGCTACCGACTTGAGCCCGCCATAAATCACCAAGCCCGCCAGGATGGCAATCACCACACCGGATAGCCAATTGGGAATACCAAAGGCACCGTTCATCCCTTGGGCAATGGTGTTGGATTGCGCAGCGTTAAAGGCCAGGCCATAAGCAATAATCAGAAATACCGCGAACAACGAGCCCAGCCAGCGCCACCCCAGGCAACGTTCAATGTAGTAGGCAGGTCCGCCACGAAACACACCGTCTTCATTGCGATGCTTGTAGACCTGGGCCAGCGTGGATTCGATGAAAGCGGTCGCAAAGCCCACCAGCGCCGTCACCCACATCCAGAAAATCGCCCCCGGGCCGCCGATCCAAAGCGCCAGCGCCACCCCCGCCAGGTTACCCGTGCCGACACGGGCAGCCATCGATGTCGCAAACGCCTGAAAGCCGCTAACACCTTCGCCAGCACCGCGGGCCGTTACCGTGACCCGGGCCATGTGACCGAACAGGCGAAACTGCATGCCACGGGTGATAATCGTGAACCACACCCCCGCGCCCAGCAGCAGATACACCAGGATATAGCTCCAGATAAAGTCACTGACCGGCATCATGACGGCATAAAGGCCATCACGCAGCGGGCCTAATATCGATTCGAGGATTTCCATGGCCATGCTCTCCAGATTGCTGAATAACAGCGGGAAGTGCCTTACCCCGCAACGGGCGGTAGTCTAAATTCGCGCTCTTATTCGAGTCTAGCCAGTTTTTATCCTTGTCGCATCGTGGTCATTGCCGAGCCTTACAGGCCCACCACCCAATCTGGCTTAAAAAGTGGCGGGCTGAACTCGTCAGGATAGCCAGCGGGGTTGGCGACCACTCTTGTCCCCTTGCGCCACATATCGACTGGTTCATGGACATGACCGTGCACCCACAGATGCATTTGGCCCATAAGCTGCGGAAGGTGAGACGCAAAGGCAGGCGAAAGCACATCGCCTGTGTACTGGGCAGGAATGCATTCACGCATTGGGGCATGGTGGCTAATCACGACCTTGGGCCCGTCAAACTGATCGTCGAGTGCTGCTGTCAGCCAGCTCAAGGCCTCTTGGTGCAGCGCTTTGCTTGCCTCGGGGGTCATGATAGTACCGGGTGCTGATTCGACAATACGGAAATCAGGCATATAGCGCTTCGCTTTTGCGACCGTGTCTTCTGGATTGCGCGTCGGGTTATCTGCATACAGGGCAAAGTCTGTCCATAGCGTCGTGCCGTAAAAGCGCACGCCGTTAAGGGTGACGGCACGATTGTCCAGAAGCTCAATATCCAGTCGTTCGGCTTCAAGGGCCAATTCCTCACGCAACAACGGCAGGCAAGTGCCGTAAAACTCATGGTTGCCAGGTACATAGATAATCGGCGTGTCCGGAAAATGCTGCCGGGCCCAGGCCAAGCCTTCGCATTGGCGGTGAATGTCACCGGCCAGCACCACGACATCGGCATCCACATCAGGCAGTTCTCGGTTACCGTCAAAAAACTCCAGATGCAGGTCCGATAAAATTCGCAAACGCATGCACTTATTCCTTTGTTAAATCAAGGCAAACCCAACACCTTCCTATTCCTTAGGACATTGTCAATACGAACGTTTGAAAATACTTTGCTGCGGTGCAGCAAAGTCGCTATACTGTCCTTGTAGTCCGACTAGGAGGGCCACACATGTCTATATCCAATGTAATCTCGACGCGGGACAGTGAAGTACTCAATTTCTGGACACAGCGCGCTTACTGGCAACGCGCGGCTAGTGATGCCCTCGCGGATTATTGCGAGTCATTGACTTACTCTTTACCCCGTTAGACCAAAAGAGAATAACCGAAGCCGAGCCTTTGCTCGGCTTTTTTCATTTTGTGAAAAGCGTTTTCACCCAATGACATAGGCTGTTGACGCCAGAATTGTAAGAATATGCTTACAAATGTAAGCCAAAGACTACGTATTAAGTACTAGATTGCGGGTTAAAAAGCTCTTAATATCGTTTTTCCGCTAACAATGTTGCGAAGCAGCAAGCGGTTCTCTCTATAACAACACGTTTCTACTCGCCACTCAGGAGTCAACGCCATGACGTTATCACTTAACGGGTCCAACGTTGATGTTCTCGACGTATGGGCCTCGCGCGCCGAGAAACAGCGCGCTGCGTTTGATGCCATCGCGGCTTATCTGCGCTAGTGACCAACGCCTCTTGATGAGGCGTTTTTTATAAGCCCAAGAGATCTGAGTTGTCGGTATCGGTCAATTGGGCCAGGAAAGCTTCCTGCAGGATATACATCCGCTTTACGTCGCGGTATTTGCCATTGATGAAAAACTCCTGCACCAGATGGCCCTCCTCCACAAAGCCGCTCTGCTGATACAGGTGGATCGCTTTGATGTTCTCCACCGCCACGATCAGAAATATCTTGTGTAAATTCAAGATGGTAAAGGAATAATGCAGCGCCTGGTGAATCAAGGTGCGAGCAAAGCCTTTGCCTTGATAGTCCGGCGCAATAATGATCTGAAATTCCGCGCTACGGTGGATGTAGTTAATTTCAATTAACTCGACCAGACCGATGGCATGACCACTATTATCTTCGGCTACGAAACGCCGCTCGGCATTGTCATGGATATGCTTGTTGTACAGTTCCTCCAGTTCGTCAAAAGACTCATAAGGCTCTTCAAACCAGTACGACATGATGCTCTGGTTGTTATTGAGCTGATGAACAAAACGTAGGTCGTTACGCTCCAGGGCGCGGAGTTTAAGGTCGGGTGCTGCCATGATTAACGTCTTCTCCGGGTCTTTACGCTAGCGTAGCGCTTTTCGCGCTTGTACGGCATGCAGTATGCTCAAGAAAATGTTGTCGTCATTAATCCCGCCGCTCAGGAGATGCTCATGATTGATTTACGCAGTGACACGGTGACCCGCCCCACGCCCGCTATGCGTGACGCCATGATGACCGCGCCAGTCGGCGATGATGTGTGGGGTGATGACCCGACCGTGAATGCATTTCAGGAAAATCTGGCCGAGCAAACTGGCAAAGAGGCGGCACTACTGTTCCCCAGCGGCACGCAAAGCAACCTGGTAGCCTTGATGGCCCACTGCGAGCGCGGCGATGAATACATTGTGGGGCAATCGGCCCACACCTACCGCTATGAAGGCGGCGGCGCAGCGGTTTTGGGCAGCATCCAGCCACAGCCCATTGAGAACGCAGCCGATGGTTCGCTGCCGCTGGAAAAAATAAGCGCCGCTATTAAAGCCAACGATTTTCACTTTGCGCGCACAAAGTTACTGGCGCTGGAGAACACCATTGGCGGCAAAGTGCTGCCCGCAGACTACGTATTGAAAGCCACCGAACTGGCTCGGGAGCGCGGGCTGGCAACGCACCTGGACGGCGCCCGGCTCTTCAATGCTGCTGTCGCGACCAACACCTCACTCAAGCAGCTGTGCCTGCCGTTTGATAGCGTGTCGCTATGCTTTTCAAAAGGCATGGGCACCCCTGTTGGCTCGGCCTTGGTGGGCTCGCAAACCCTGATCGACCGCGCCCGTCGCTGGCGGAAAGTCGTTGGTGGCGGCATGCGCCAGTCAGGCATTATCGCTGCCGCCTGCCAGTATGCGTTGGATCATCATGTGACTGACCTGGCCTACGACCACCGCCGTGCAGCGCGCCTGGCAGAAGGTTTGGCGAGGTTGCCGGGCGTCGAGATTACCTCCCAGGCAACTAACATGGTATTCGCGCACTTTCCCGACGAACACGTTCAGCCGCTCTCCGCCTGGCTCAAAGAGCACGGCATCTTGATTGAACTACTCTACGCCACGCGGTTCGTCGCGCATCGCGATATCAGCGATGAAGATATCGACAAGGTTATCGCGGTGATGGAGGCGTATTTTAGTCGCCATTGATGACTAGCTGGCATTAAGTGCGAGATGCACGGCAATCCCGGCCATCATCAAACCAATCAGGCCATCGATAGTGCGCCACGCGATGGGCTTTGAAAGCCAAGGCGAAAGCGCGGCACCGCCCCAGGCCAGCAGGCTAAACCAGAGTATGGAGGCGGTAGAGGCCCCCGCCACAAACACACCGGCGCTCTCCTGCTGGGCACCAATGGCGGGTATCAGCAGCAGCGTGTCCAGGTAGACCTGAGGATTGAGCACGGTCACGGCAAGGGTCGCGAAAATCACTTTGGTTAAACTGCGCGCCTTGCCCGCTTCCGCGTTTAGACCCTGCCGCCCGCTAACGGCTCTAAACAACGCCTGCGCCGCCAGCCAACTTAAAAACACCACACCCACCCAGCGCATGACCTCCATAGCGCTGGGCATTGCCAGCAGGAAAGCGCTCACCCCAAACATCCCCGCCGTGAGCAGGATGATATCCGCGCTTATGCAAAGTCCCGCCGACCACCAGTGATACTCCCGGCGAATCGCCAGCCCCAGAATGTAGGCGTTCTGCGCCCCAATCGCCATGATAATCCCGCCGCAGACCACCAGCCCGGTGATATAACTTTCCATCATTGCCCCGCTCCCAGCGTCAGAATTAGCGTCGTGTTGATTGATCTTGCACTAAGATAACGGGCAGCACTGATAACAAAAAATCATCCTGCTAATGGGGCATTAGTTTTTCTTATTTAAAAAATTCCTCAGAGACTGCCTGAACCAGCCACTAGTGGAACTGATTTTAGCCATTACGCTTTCACTCATTCACCCTTGCCACCGCATCGCGGCTGGCGGCTTCCCGCTGCGCACCGGTGAGTTCAACTAGCTGCCCACCGCGCATTTCCAAGAGGCGGTCGGCCTGGTCGAAGTAGTGGTCGTCATGGCTGATGACCACCAGCGTCTTGCCCAACGCCCTTAGCTGCGGCAGTAGCTCACGGTAGAAGACTCGCCGGAACTGCGGGTCCTGGTCGGCGGCCCACTCGTCGAGCAGCAAAAGGTCGCGCTGCTCGGCCACCGCCAGCAGCATCGCCAGGCGCTTGCGCTGCCCCTGGGAGAGGTTGGCGTTGGTGACACGGTCGCCGTCAAAATCGAGCTTGCTGTGCATGCCAAGTGCCGTTAGCCACTCTTCCATCAGCGCCGGGTCGGGTGACTCGCCCGCCGGGCCAATCAAGCGATCAAACAGGTGCAGGTCGGTGTAGACAGCCGAGATATGCTGGCGATAGGTTGTCCAGTCTTCCTCTTGCAGGGGCCTGCCATCGACCCGTATACACCCGCTCTGGGGCTGATAAAGCCCGGTCAAGAGTCTTGCCAGGGTCGATTTGCCGCTGCCGTTGCCGCCGATCAGAAATATCACCTCGCCGCGTTTTAACGTCAGATCAATAGGGCCAATGGCAAAGCCCGGCCGTGCCTCTTCCGCGGGGTATCGATAGGTGACCTGATCCAGCGTCAGTGTTTGCCACTCATGACGATGGGTAGAATGCTCGAACGGTTCATGGTGTTCGGCCAGATCGAGGGCGCTGATTTTTTCGAACGCCACCCGGGCATTGATCAGCGGCGGAAAGGCGCCAATGGCCTGAATCAGCGGCGCGCGCAAAAATAGCAGCGTAAGCGAGAAGGTGGTCGCCACCTGGGCCGATGACCAGCCCAGACCGTTGGCCAGGAAGAACACCACGCCGATAGCGCCCAGCATCATGATATTGAACCAGTTCACCGCGCTGAGATGGTAGGTATCGCCGCGAATGATATGGTGGCGATACGCTTCGGCGTTGGGGGTGTAAACGTCGCGATATAGCCACTCGGCACGGTCGCGATTGAGCGCGAGTTCTTTGCGCCCCTCGATCACCGACTGGTAGTCCTCATAGAGGCGGTCTTCAGAATCGCGCAGCTTGGCCATGTGCCGATAGACCATCGCTACCAGGCGCATGCCTACCAGGATCGTAAAGATCACCCAAAGCGCCGTCACGGCCAGCATGGCAGGGGCGAGCCAGGCCAGGTAAAGGGTCACGCCCGCCGTCAGCACCCCGCCCTGCACCAACTCCGGCAGGCGTACAAAGGCCACGGTGATATAACGCACGTCACTGGATAGGCTGGCCAGCAAGCGCGCACTGCCGATCTGCTCGATACGCTCGATATCGGTATCCAGAATGCGCTTGATCAACTGCCCCCGCAGCCGGTAGACAAAGTGGTGACCCAGGGTGGTCAAGGCTAATTGTGAGGCCAGGGTGATCGCCAGCAACAGCGCCACCAGCGCCAGGAATTCCGGCAGGATTCGCCAGGGATCAGCGAAGGTGCCCAGCATCCGTTCATTGATATAGGCAATGACCCCGATGCCAAGACCAGCGCTGACCAGACTGAGCACCACCACGGCCACAAATGGCCAGCGGTAATCACGCCAGACAATCCTCAACAACTCCATGAATAGGGCTCCTTGGCGATTCGGGGTTAGCGCCGACGCTTGGCCGGCTTGTTTTCAGGTTTCAGCGGGCAGCCGCCGCACAGGGGCTCGCCGGGTAGCCGATATTTGATGCAGCACAGCCGCCGCACCCTGGACGGTGTCTCACCGCCCAGTTCCAGATAACGCACCGGCTGGTAGAGCGGGTTGCGCCGCCCACCGGGAAGCGTCTTGGTGTCGAGATAATCCAACAGCGGCTCACCGGCTCCGCTGAAATCGGGGTGCCGCGCGCAGGTCTTTCCCACAAACTCCACATAGTGACCAAGGTTGCTCCAGAATACTTTTTCAGAAAGCCCGGAGACCACAGCCAGCGTCTCGATAAGCGGTGCACAGTGGTCATCGAATAGGCGACTGAATCGCGCCTGGGGCGCTTTGGACGCCAATGGCACGCCCCCGTGGGGCAGCCAGATACGCGTGGTCTGGCCCTTATCGCCAAACGCCAGTCGCAACTCATCCCCACCCAACGGTAAGTCGTAACCCAATAACAGATTGGCCACCAGCGTCGGAATCGAGACACTGCTGAAATGAAATTTCGACCAGATCGACGCAACGGCTTTGCGGTCAGCATTGTCACCGTGGCTGCGGCCATAGCGCGCCAGTTGCTCACTCAAGAAGTTTCGATCCAGCAACGCAGAGGCCGCCAGCGTCGGCTCATCAGGCGGACCAAACGCCGGGGCCTTCATGTTATCCAGCGGTGGCTGGCGGTAAAGCGCCAACAGCGCCTCCGCAGGATCCGCCACTGCCAAAAGCTCACCCGGTTTGATCGCCATGTTATTCATAGCCGCCGCAGCCCCCACATAAAGTAAGCGCCGCCAATCAGGGAGGCGACCAAGCCGGCCGGTATCTCATACGGAAAGATAACCTGACGGCCGACCCAATCCGCCAGCACCATCAGCAGCATACCGATCAACGCCGCCCCCAGCAGATGCTGCCCTGCGCGGGCGAAGCCCACCAGGCGCGCCATATGGGGTGCCAGCAGGCCAATAAACGACAGCGGCCCCACCACCAGGGTGGCACAGGCGGTGAGCAGCGCCACCAGTAGCAGCAATGCCAAGCGGGCGCGGTTGAGGGTGACCCCAAGCGCGCGTGCGGTCGGCGCGCCCAGAGGCAGAATATCCAGCCAGCGGGTAAAGGGCAGCGTGACCAATGCCAACACCGCAGCAATACCCCCGACCACTACCGCATTGGTAATATCCACGTAATAGGTAGAACCCGCCAACCAGGCGATCACCTGCTGGCCGCGAGGGTCACCGCCCGCCAGCATCACGCTGCGCACGGCGTCAAACAGCGCACTGACCGCCACCCCGGTGAGCAACAAACGCTCGGGGAGATAACCGCTTTTACGGTTGATACCTACCAATACCAGCAGCGTTGCGAAAGCCCCCAGGGTGCCAACCCCGATTAGCATTAGGTTGGTCGGCGCGGGCAGTAGAAAAATCCCCAAAATCAGCGCAATGGCACAACCACCACTGATACCCAGGACTTCAGGGCTGGCCATGGGGTTGGCGGAAAGGCGCTGCAGAATTGTCCCGGCAATCGCCAGCATCAAGCCGCTGGCGGCGGCTGCCATCACTCGCGGCAGCCGCCACTGCATCACGTTCCAGTTATCCGGCGACAGCAAGTACCAGCCATCAACTCCCTGGCCGACCAGCAGGCCAAGCAGGGTGGCGCCCAGTAGCGCGAGGATCAAACCGGTGGCCAGGCGGTAAGGCGCCGGGTGGCGATGAGCGAAAACCCCCGCCCCTTTCGGCGGCTGGTCGCCCTGGAGTTTCAGGCGTGGAATCAGCCACATTAACAGCGGCGCCCCCAGGGCACCGGTAATCGCCCCGGTGGGAATAAAGGCCGCCACCATGCCGCCGAACTGCTGCAGCAGCAGGTCCGTCGTCGCCAGCAGTACCGCTCCCAACAGGGTCGACCATAACAGCCGTGGGCCTAAGCGGCGCGCCCCGGCCATACGCACAATGTTGGGCGCGGCCAAACCAATAAAACCGATGATGCCCACCACGCTGACAATACTGCCAGTAATAAATACGGCCAACCCCATGCCTGCGAAGCGCAGATAGGTAAGCGAGACCCCCAGGCTCTTCGCGCTGGCGTCGTCAAGTTCCAGCACCGCCAGAGGGCGCAGCAGGAACCAGGCGGCGACACAGCTAATCGCCAACCGCGGCCAGAGAGTCGCTACGCCGTCCCAGCCGTTTTGCGCCAGCGACCCCGCCCCCCAAATCAGCAGCCCGGAGAGCGCTTCGTGGTTAAACAGCAGCAACGCGGTGGAGAGAGCCCCCAGGTACAAATTGACGACCAAGCCCGCCAGCACCACCACAATCGGTGCCAAACCGCGCCGCCAGGAAAGCAGGAAAACCAACCCCACCGCCAGCGCGCCGCCCAGCAAAGCCACCCATTCGCGGCCAGCCACCAGCAGGCCCGGCGCCAGCAAGGTGGCGGCCATCAACGCCAAATTAGCGCCCGACGCCACTCCCAGGGTAGTGGGCGACGCCAAGGGGTTGCGCAGCACCTGCTGCATGAGCACGCCCGCCAGCCCCAAGCCGCCACCGGCCAGCAGCGCGATCGAAAGGCGCGGCCACCAAGCATAGTGAAGCAGCAGCTCATCAACGTTCTCAAAGGAAGGCGCCACTAATGCCTGTAGCCCTAGCGTAATTCCCCCTTGGCCCTCCAGGCCCAGCCAAAAGAGCACCGCCATCGGCAGGCTAAGCAACAGGCAGGCTTTCGCGGGCGACATGCCTCCCACCCGTTGGGCAACTTGCGCGGCGCCTAGCATAGCGAGCCCCTTTTGGTGGTGGCCGTGCCGTTCGCCAAGCAGGATGTGATAGGCAGCAGAATCATTGTCTTAGCCTTACTGTTTTCTAGAGGTTAGTGATTAAATTATTGACGACGATTCTAAATGATAATAATTAACACTACAATTGACTCCTTATATAAATGGAGACACCACCATGGCAGCCAAACCGAGCTATCAGCTTTTCGATATCACCCTGGCGAGGCGCACTCAAGTCAGCGCCTCCCTCGTCAGGTTCACCTTTACCGGCCCAGACGTTGGGCACATGGCGACCTACGCCCCAGATCAGCGCGTCAAACTGTTCTTTCCCGAAGGCGGTGGCAGCCTCGACCCGCTGTTTGAGATCGCCAAGCTGGAAGAGCATGACTGGTACGGTGCCTACCGCGCACTACCAGATGCTCAGCGGCCCTCTGCACGTACTTATACCATCCGTGCCCTGCGCCCCGAACAGGCTGAAGTGGATATAGAGTTCGTGCTCCACGGCGACAATGGCCCCGCGTCGCGCTGGGCAATGCGCGCCCGTCCCGGCGACCGCCTGGCCATGACGGCTCCCGACGCCAATGCGGAAGGCCCAAAGCTGGGTTACGAGTGGAAGCCGCCCCAGGGCGTACGCCGGATCCTGATCATCGCCGACGAAACCGCCCTCCCCGCGGCGGCTGGTATTCTGGAAACCCTCGATGACCTGCCGCTCAAACCCAGGGCCGAAGCACTGTTCGAAGTGCCCCGCAGCGACGATGTGCAGCCGCTGCCCCAGGCCGCCAAACTGCACTGGTTGGCCCGCGATGCCGAACCCAATTGCCAGCACGGGGAGCTGTTAATGAGAGCGCTGCGCGATATCGATTTGCATAGGGAAATTCAAGCGCTGGGCGGCACGCCTGCTAACGCTACTACCAGCGCCACTGCCAACGACGAAAGCGACGATGAGGACGGCCCGCTCTGGGAATCCGCCACCCTGGACGACAGCGCGCCCTTCTACGCCTGGATCGCCGCTGAAACCAAGGTCGCCATGAAGCTGCGCCGCTATTTGGTCAACGAGTGCGGGCTTCCCAAACAGTACGTCACCAGCATGGGCTACTGGCGCAAGGACAAGGCCAATGGATAAAGGCGCAGCAAACGCCACAGCGTTCAACAGTGATCACACAAGCAAGCCAATTCAAGCGACCATTGGCTGGCAAGACAGCCCCAGCCACTACGGTCGCATAAGCCGTGCGCTGCACTGGCTGACCGCCGCACTGGTCACGCTGCAATTTACCGTGTTGCTGGCCTGGCGGGGAATGAGCGAAAACGCTATCACGCTCTTTTTAGCGAGCATCGGGCCTCATGGCTCGTTGGGTTTTATGCTCCTGATCGTAACCCTGACGCGACTTGGCTGGGCATGGGTCAACCGCAAGCAGCGTCCTCCGCAGCCGCCTGGATGGGGCGGCCGCATAGCACGCCTTGTACATATCACCTTTTATGGGCTGCTGATTTGGCTACCCGCTTTTGCCATTCTGCGTCAGTACGGGCGTGGCGGGGCGCTGCGCTTTTACGGTATGGAGCTAGTGCCCGAAGTCGAGCGCGATATCACCTGGATGACCGCCCCCGCCAATCTGCTTCACGGCCCACTCTCGTGGCTGCTATGTGCGTTGGTCATCGGCCATATCGCGATGGCGCTGATTCACCGCTTCTGGCTTAAAGACAAGGTGTTGTCGCGGATGGTTTCAAGTGGCCGCTGAGGACGCCACCTCCACCTCAGCGTCAGCCGACTGCTCTGGCGCCAACAGCTTGCCGCTCTCCAGCCGCACCAATCGATCCGCGAGGTGGAAATAGCGGTCATCGTGGGTAATCACCAGCACCGCTTTGTCCATGCGTTTTAGCTCTGGCAATACCTCGCAGTAGAACACCTCCTTGAATAACGGATCCTGGTCTGCCGCCCACTCGTCAAACACCAGGAAGGGCCGGTCTTCCAGGTAAGCCACTACCAGTGCCAAGCGCTTGCGCTGGCCCTGGGAGAGCGCCTGGGTGGTGAATGCGCCGTTTTCAACCTGCACCTTGTGCTGCAGGTGCAGCTTGGCCAACAGGCGGTTACCCTCTTCGTCGAGATCTTCCCGCGGCGCCTCCAACAGGCGCTCGAAAAGATGGAAGTCTGAAAAAACGACCGAGAAGAGCTGCCGATAGGCATCCCAGTCATCCGCCTCAACACGTTCCCCATTGAGCAACACCTCGCCACCTTCCGGCGGGTAAAGCCCCACTACCACTTTGGCCAGCGTGGTCTTGCCGCTACCGTTGCCCCCCACCAGAAACACCACTTCTCCCGGCGTAAAGCTCAGATTAATCGGCCCTAGCTCAAAGAAGTCATCGCTCTGCTCGTGGTAGTACTGATGGGTGACGTCGCGCAGTTCAAGCCGTTGAAAATCAGGCGCCTGAGGTGACGCCTGCCGCTCCTGCCCATGGGGCATCTCGCGGGTGATGTCGTCAATTCGGCTAGCGGCCACCCGCGCCATATTGATCCGCGGAATATTGATCAGCAAGCCTTCAAGGGGGGTCACCATATACACAAACACCAGGGCAAAACCGGTCATGACCTGGGTTTGATTAGGCCCATCGCCCGCCAACACAAACAGCACCAGGCCAATGAAGGCGTACATCAGGAACTGCCCCCAGCTGGTCGATATCACGAACAGCGACATGCCATAGGTGCGCATCCGCCGCACGCCTTCAACCGACTCCCCCAGTATCTGATCCATAAAGACCCGGCTCTTGCGCCGGTGCAGGCGTAGCTCTTTCGCCCCATCGGTCAGCGCGCGGAAATGACCAAACAGTCGATCCTGCTCTGACGACGCACTTTGGAGGTAACGAATAGCGCGTAAGTGCACCAGGTGGTAGCCGACAGCCCCCAGCCCAATCACCCCTAAAGCAAACAAGAACACCTGCCATGACAGCATTGCCAGGTAGCCCAAGCACCCCACCACGATAACCGTATTGGTCAAAATCACCGGCAAGCTAACGAACAGTACCGCCACGTTGTTGCTGTGCTCGGTGAGCGCTGACTGGATCCGCGCACTGCCTGCACGCTCGAAATGAGCAAAGGGGGTCTCAGCCACGCACTGGGCGACAAAACTGCGCAACTCCGCCAGGGCACGCTGCCCCAACCGCTCAAACAGCGCCGTCGACACCATTCGGCAGACCATTAACGCCACGGCAATCCCCGCGAAGGCCCAGGCTGTATTGGCACGACTGGCGGCATCGCTGGTTAACGCCGCATTGATTTGGGTTATCAGCAGCACGCTGAAAAGCCCCGAGAGAATACTGGCCAGCGCAGCAGCGGTCATCAACCCGCGGGTTCGACGAATCAGATAGGAAAGCACATTCACCTCGTTGGAAAGTGATTGAAAATCGACAGCTACTTCTAAAGACGAACCGCCCACACAGAAAGTTAATTAATATTTATGTAAACAAGCCTCATTCTCATTCGTCCTTAGATAAGGAAGTCAGTAACGCCGCCTTCCGGTGGGATGATTTTTTCGTTTTTTTCGTTTCTTTGATTCGTTCTTATTGATAGGAGCTTAGCGGTGTCCAGTTCTGTCCAGGCACAAACAAAGGTACAGGTACCTTATGAAAGCCCCACGGTAGCCTCGCTGCTCTCACGACCAGAAGGGGGCACCTATCGCGTTACCTATGAGATCACCACGCAGACACTTTATGTGGAAGGACATCAAGAACGTCTTGAGTGGTTGTTAGTAGATGACAACAGCACCTTGACGCTGCAGTGGGCACAGCGTTCAGCACCTCCTCTCCCGGCGTTACTGGCGGCTATCGAAGGGGCTTTTGCCTTTCACCCTGGGGCTGTAGCGCTTCGTCTACAGCTACCCACTGTTTTGCATGCCAATCTGTGCGCAACTGGCATTGCGGTTAAAGATCCCCATGGAGACCTCTGGGCCTACGCGGAGCTATTTTGGCAGCTGCCAACCCTTTGGCTGACTTATCCCGCCATGCGCCCCTACCCACAGCAACCCATCCTGGCGAATGGCAAGCGACACCCACGCCGCCCACCGCGCCCCAGTGGCACGGTCTATCAGCGCCATATTCCCTGGCTGGATGCCACCCTGAGCTTTCGCGTCCTTGACCTGGAGCTCGACCTTGAACGCTTCAACCGCTGGATGAACGACCCGGTCGTCGCCCACTTCTGGGAAGAGCAGGGTGATTTGCAACAGCACCGCGAGCGGCTGGAAAGCACGTTGCAAAATCCCAGCGTGGTACCGCTGATCGGCTGTATCGACGGCGAACCCTTCGGCTATTTCGAGACTTACTGGGCCAAGGAGGATCGCATTGGCGCTTACTACGATGCCGGTGACTTTGATCGCGGCTGGCACGTGCTGATCGGCGAAGCCGCTTTTCGCGGGCGGCCCTATGTGGCGGCCTGGTTACCCTCCATATCGCACTACCTGTTTCTGGATGACTGCCGCACCCAGCGCCTGGTGATCGAACCCCGCGTAGATAACGCCAAGATGCTGCACAACCTTGCCCAGTGCGGTTATGCCCACGTCAAGGCGTTCGATTTCCCCCATAAGCGGGCCATGCTCGGCATGCAGCTACGCGAACACTTCTTTAACGAGCGCAGCTGGATTCCGCTGCCTCCGCACCCTGGGTCTGCGCCACGACCCGACCCACGCTTCACCTTATAAACACGTCAGCCACGAGGACTCTTATGCATATTCACGACTTGATCGGCATCGGCTTCGGCCCCTCCAACATTGCCCTGGCCATTGCGCTCGACGAGCAACGACAGTCAGGGCAAGCAAGAGATGCCTTCTTTATTGAACGCCAGCCCTGCTTTGCCTGGCACCCGCACATGCTGCTGGACAATGCCCATATGCAGATTTCTTTCCTCAAAGACTTGGTCACGCCCCGCAATCCAGGCAGCCGTTTCAGCTTTCTCAACTACCTCCACAGCAAAGGCCGCCTACAGGACTTCATCAACCTGCAGACCTTCTTCCCCAGCCGCCACGAGTTCAATGACTACCTAAGCTGGACCGCCAGTCACTTTGAACACCAGTGCGCCTATGGCGAGGACGTGTTTGAAGTACTGCCCGAAACGGACAATGACGAGGTCGTCTACCTCCGCGTGCGCTCACGGGATGAGAACGGCACGGTGCAGGAAAGGCTGACCCGTTCACTGGTGATCAGCGTAGGCGGTGCGCCCAATGTGCCCGAATGCTTCGCCGGCCTAAAAGACGACCCGCGGGTCTTCCACTCCAGCCACTATCTCCGGGAGCTGGCCAAGCAAGACGCCCCCAAACGCATCGCGGTGATCGGCGCGGGCCAGAGCGCCGCTGAGATATTCCTTGACCTGCACAACCGCGAAGGCATTCAGGTGGATCTTATTAGCCGGGCGTGGGCCTTTAAACCCTCGGACGATAGCCCCTTCGTTAACGAGATATTCAATCCCGAATACACCGACTACGTGTTCAACAACCCCACCGGCCAGCGTGAAGCACTGCTGCAGGAGTACAAAAGCACCAACTACTCAGCCCCTGACCTGGCGTTGATTCAGGAAATTTACGATGTGTTCTACCAGCAAAAAGTGACCGGCCAAGCCCGCCACCGCTTCCGCCGCCGCCATGAGGTTATCGGCAGTGAAGCAACTAACGAAGGCGTCGAGCTCAACGTGCGTGACCTGGAGACAGGCCATACGGATATCACCCGTTACGACGCCGTAGTGCTCGCCACCGGCTATGTACGCGACACTTATAAACAGCTACTGGCCCCGGTTGAAGACTACCTATCTGACTTTGCCGTCAATCGTCATTATCAGCTCTACACCAAACCTGAGTTCAAACCGGCTATTTTCCTGCAGGGAAGTTGCGAACCCACCCATGGCTTGAGCGACACCCTGCTGTCGATTTTGGCAGCAAGGACAAGTGAAATCTGCGATGCATTAGATCAGACAAACGCCTTGTCTACTTCCTCTCCCTGTAAGCAAGAAGTCCCCACCTCATAGTGGCCAACCCCGGTGTTCACCAGGTGTTGACATCGGGTTATAGCTATTCATAATACAAACAATAACAATTAGTATTTACATAAAATCGATACAAACTTAATGCAAGGAGAACATTCGTGAACCAACCTCTTTTCCGCAAGCGGTGGCTAACCACGGCTATTGCTGTGGCTGCGTGCAGCTCTTCGGCGTTTGCTCAGGAAGTTGATCAAACCACATCGCCAGGTAGTGAAACCTCAAGCACACTACCTACAGTGCGAGTAACCGAGGATAGAGTTTCAGGTGCCCTACTGCCGACTGAGGGATATACCGCCGATACTAGTCTCAGTGCCACCAAAACTGACACCCCTCTGATGGAGACAGCCCAGTCGGTATCCGTGGTCACACGCGACCAGATCGAAGATCAAAGCGCGAAAACGATACAGCAAGCCCTGCGCTATAGCCCTGGTGTGTTCACAGGTGGCCGCAACGGTTTTGGCAATCGTTACGATTTCATTAATATGCGTGGCTTTGGTGGCGTCGGTAGTATCGACAACGTCTATTTTGATGGCCTCAAAATGGCAAGTGATGTTGGAGGCTATAATTCGTTGCAAATTGATCCTTATTTTCTTGAGCGGGTCGATGTTTTCAAAGGACCAACATCTGTTTTATATGGGCAAAGCTACCCTGGCGGTTTGGTTGGGCTGACCAGTAAACGTCCTCTATTCTCACCCAGCCATGAGCTCCAATTAGAAACGGGCAGCCATAATAAACGTACAGCACGATTTGATTTCAGTGGCCCCTTAGGGGAAAGCCAACAGGTCGCTTATCGTCTAGTAGGGTTAGCGAGTGGTTCGGACAGCCAGTTCGATCATGTAGAGAACGAGCGCTATACCATTGCTCCCTCAGTAACGTTCTTGCCAACCGATTCGACATCGCTGACCTTAATGGCCTACCTGCAACACGAGCCGAATAGTGGCTACTACGGGTGGACACCGGCTGATGGAACGATACGAGATCATAATGGCAGAAAGATCGATAATGGCTTCTTTGATGGGGAGCCAGGTGTCAATGGATTCGAGCGTTATCAACGACTAATAGGTTACCAACTAGAACATCAGTTCAACGATCAGTGGCAGGCCCGGCAAAATTTCCGCTTCACCTCTGCGGATATCGATTATGATCAAATCTATTCCAGCGGTTACGTTGGCGATAGTAATCTGCTAAACCGACGCGCAGCGCGAGCCGATGAATCCATGCACGCCTACCATGTAGATAATCAGCTACAGGGGGATTTTAAGACCGGGGCTCTTGAACATACGCTGCTGACCGGTGTGGACTACCAGTACCAACGCAACTCTGGAGAATGGCAATTCGGGTCGGCGTCACCTCTGGATGCCTTCAACCCTCAGTATGGAAACACACAAATCACATACGCAGCGCCTACTAACTTCATCAACAAGGTGGAGCAGACTGGGGTTTACTTGCAGGATCAAATCAGTTTAGACCGCTGGCGTTTAAACCTGTCAGGGCGTCAGGACTGGGCTAACACCAGTACCGCCTACACAAACTTGGGTATGTCGTCTGAAAGCGACAATGAGAAATTCACGAGTCGTGCCAGCTTATTGTATGCCTTTGATAACGGTATTTCCCCTTATGTCAGTTACTCGGAATCATTTCAGGCAGCATCCGCTACAAGGACTGATGCCTTCGGCAACACATTAGATCCCAGTGAGGCCTCTCAATACGAGACAGGTATCAAGTACCAACCACCCGGCAGCAACGACCAGTACACGGCCGCTTTATATCATCTAGAGCAGGAGAATGTTTCCGAAGCCGTTCCTAACACATCATTCTATGAGTCTATCGGGAAAGTACGTTCACGCGGCTTAGAACTCTCTGCCATCTTACGTCCCACTGAGCAGCTTTCATTACTCGCCAACTATACTTACACGGATATGGAGTATGTTGAGACCAATGATGAAACCCAAGGCAATACACCTTACGCCGTGCCCCGCCATATGGCCTCTGCGTGGAGCAAATATGAATTCACGGATGGCACTTTAAACGGACTGGGCATAGGCGCGGGCGTGCGCTACAACGACGCCACATGGGGCAATGATACAAACACTTTTCAGGTAGACGGCTATACTCTGGTCGACGCCATGTTGGAATATGACCTTGGCATGTTATCAAGCGACCTTGAGGGCATGAACTTGCAGGTCAATGCCAATAATCTCCTTGATAAAGAATATGCCTCCTCTTGCTCTAGCACCACGATTTGCCATTTTGGCGAAGAGCGCAATGTGACGGCAACCGTCAGCTATCGTTGGTAGGTGGCTTGTCCTATTGAGGAATTAAGAAAAAATATTCAGGCTAAAATGAAAAATCGAGGTGCCTTTATACTCATAGGCATCTCGTTTTTTTGTTCAAGCTCCCCTTTTATAATGACAGGCCAAAAACCAGAGTTTAATTTTTAATCTACTAGTCAAGGTATACAAAGACGACATGGCATCATCAGCGTATAAAAATATAATATTACCAATCTTCCTTATTTTAATTTTATTAACTGCGGCCAACTCTGATGATCAGCAGCGTGATGTTACTTTTGACTATGCGGTGGTAGATACACTCAGCGCCTTACACCAACTACCCATTTCTTTAGCGGGCTTAGCACAATACAGATAATTATACAAAGAATATTTACTTCCTGATTACATAGTGATAGCACCATCAGCCCACCTTAACTTATAAGACAAACTTTCCCGTATTGCTCATGTAGTAAAGTCTGGCCATTTATGCAAGGCCTGGATGTTTGGGTAAGCCTTGAACAATTGGCTAGGAATGTGGGGAAGCTTAATGGCGGGCAACAGCAGGCCGAAGCATTCATTGACTCTGTAGAAGCAAGAATGTCAGCGATTGCGGCACAGCTTGGGAGGCCTACCGAAACTCTATTGATTATCAAAATCCGAGATAACCAACATGTGCGTGTCTATGGATCAGGGAGCCTGGAAGATGCAGCTTTGACACAGTTTGGATGTGAAAATGCTTGGCAGGGACCTACTAATAACTGGGGTTCAGTACTCTTTCAGTTCGTGAAGCATTTGCACTGACAGGCCAAATCGTTGTTCTTAACCCAGCTCATGCTCAAGACATATCTGGTTCAACATTACCAAGGTCAGGGCTATGGCAGCATTGGCTAGATGATACGTCAGTAAGTATGGAAAGAAACTATTGGCCATGGGGAGGCTTTACTTCAATGCTCCGCTTTGCTGAACCTCTCCAAGAAGCACTACAAGCAGATACCCAAACTTAATCAAAGCGCGCTAAGCGTTCCTAGCGCGCTACTGAAACCACATTAAGAGTTATAAAGTCAAAAAAATATATTATTCAAAATAGATTTCTCTCAACTTCGTACGAGTGTTGCCCAACACTAACTCCTAACAGCTTCTCCAACTGAGAGAGCAAGGCACTATCAGTAATGATTGAGAAATGATCATTGAGAGTCTCAGTTGAGGTCTTAGGGACGCTATTCAACTGTTCAACCAGCGCTCTCTGTTCTTCCCAAGCTCTTCCCGCTTCCCACCAACAGTTCACTTCACAGTTTAATTCTGGCAAGGTATCAAGCTGTAGTGAAAGGTGCTTCAAGTGCCGCGCCACACAGAATATCCGAGCAAGCTCTTCACTGCCCAGTGCAGCATACCCCTCGCGCGCATTTGTATCGGATGATGTCATTGATCTCTCTAACTTAATGGCAATTTCTTCCTCACTCGGTTCGTTAGTATCTTTTTCATTGCCGCCGAGCGCTTCAAGTGAAATACCTGGCAGTATGGCCGATGAGAAACTAACAAGATCTCGCTGCCAGTTATCCTCACTACGCAGACTACCTCCCGGTATATAGGGATCTATCAAAGCCAGTTGACTCACATTTTGCCCTAGCCCTTCAAGTCGAGCCGCGATCATCGCAGCTAATGCCCCACCAAGGGACCATCCCAATAGTCGATAGGGCCCCTCGTGCTGTATGCGGCGTATCGTCTCCACATAGGCATCCGCCATTGCCTCCAGAGACGAGTCTTGATGCTCAGGATCAGTTAGCATCCGGCACGGCAGTCCATAGACCGTGCATATTCCCTGCAGGTGTCGGGCCAATGGTTGATAGTCGTAAACCGTTCCCATCACAGCATGGATGCAGAATAGCGGCGGCTGATCGGGACACTCACCGTTGAGCATGACAGTCCCTTTCGGCAGCGACTCGCTGTTACCCCTCAGTCCCAGCAGATCCGCAATGGTCGATTTCTGCATCAGGTCGAACAATTTGAAGTTAAGTCCAGGTTTTCGCAGTGCTTGCACGCGCCCCATCACTTTCAAGCTCAGCAGGGAGTCCCCGCCCAACTCGAAGAAGTTGTCGGTCTCACCGACCCGTTCAACACCCAACACTTCTTGCCATATCTCGGCGAGCTGCTGGGCTTCCGAGGTAGAGGGTGCCACATACTCACGAATTTCCTCTAGATCCGGCTCGGGCAACGCCTTACGATCCACCTTGCCATTGGCATTCAATGGCAGTGCATCCAACGTAATCACGACGCCCGGCACCATATAATCCGGTAGCTTTTGGCCCAGCGCTTCACGTAGTGCGCGGGTATCGAGCTCACCGTCGGCTTGAGGCACCACATAGGCCACTAGCCTCGAGCCACTAGGACTTTCCTGTGCAACCACTACCGCTTCGCGAATCTCCGGTTGAGCCAACAGCTCGGCTTCGATCTCACCTAGTTCTATACGCAGGCCGCGGATCTTCACTTGGTGATCAAGACGACCCAGGTACTCAAGTTGGCCATCCTCCCGCCAGCGCACCAGGTCCCCCGTACGGTAGAGGCGCTCGCCTTCCGTAAACGGATCGGCGACAAAACGCTCCGCTGTGAGATCACTGCGATTGAGATAGCCACGGGCCAGGCTTACCCCGCCCAGGTACAACTCTCCAGCGACGCCCTGTGGTACCAGGTTGAGTTCGCCATCCAAGACGTAGGTACGGGTACCGCTAATGGGTCGCCCAATGGGGATCTGGCGGTGGACGTCATCACGGCACCACCAGTGAGTGACATGAATGGTGGCTTCGGTGGGGCCATAGAGATCATGCAGGTTGGCACCATCAAGGCACTCAGCCACATCTTGCTGCAGCGTGGCTGGAACGGCCTCGCCACCGCACATAATATGCTTGAGCCGCGTCTTGGCCTTAACATCGGGATAGGCCAGGAAAGCCTTTAACATGGAAGGCACAAAATTAAGTGTAGTGACTCCGTGCCGCTGGATCAGCTCGATGATGCGTTCTGGATCCCGATGATCGCCTGGTTGAGCTACCACGAGGCGAACCCCGGCACACAATGGCCAGAAAATCTCCCATACGGAGACGTCAAAACCGAAGAGCGCCTTATGCAAGACAGCATCTGACTCATTGAGCTGATAGGTCTCCTGCATCCAGACCATGCAGTTGGTCAAGGCATTATGGCGGATAGCGGCGCCCTTGGGTCGCCCGGTGGAGCCTGAGGTGTAAATCACATAGGCGAGGTGCTCGCCGCGGATCGCCACCGAAGGGTTTGTCGAGGCGTGATGCGTGACATCCAACTGATCCAACTCAATAACGCTCAGACTTTCCGAGACCGGCAAAATCTCGCGAAGAAACTGTTGGGTCAGGAGTAGTTCGATGCCACTGTCTTCGGCAATATAAGCAAGCCGTTCAGTGGGGTAATCAGGATCCAGCGGCACATATGCACCGCCAGCTTTAAGAACAGCCAATAGCCCTACTACCATCTCGATAGAGCGCTCAACGGCAATGCCCACCCGGGTTTCAGGGCGCACACCCAAGCCAATCAAATAGTGCGCTAAACGGTTGGCACGAATATTAAGCTCGCCGTAGCTGAGACGGTGCTCGGAGAAGATCAATGCCATTGCCTCTGGCGTCTTCATGGCTTGGCATTCAATCATTTGGTGGACTGGCTGACCACTGGGATGCTGGAGTGAGCTCTCCCCCCACTCGTTCAACAACTGCCTTTCGTCTTTTCCTAGCAGGCTGATATCGCTCAATGATTGCTGAGGCGCCTTTTGAAGACTATTTACAATGCCGACCAGTGCCGCACACATATAATCACACAACCGCTGAGCCCCGAGTTTGTGGCTAACCTGCCCCACCAGTTGGAACCCCTCGCCAAGGTCGTCTACTGACATCACAATTGGGTAGTTAGTACGCCCCCGATTGCCCAGGGCTTTCATCCCCTCCCACGCCCGGCTAGTTGCATTCTCCTCTAGAGCACTATAACGATAGTTCAGTAAGGTTGAGAACAGTGGTGATCCTCCACCTACTCCGCTGCATCGCTGTGCTAGTCCGAGACTAGCATGCTCGTGGTTCAACAATTCGGCCAACTCACTATGGGTCTGGCGTAAACAGTCGCCCACGCTGTTAGTACCTAGTCTAATACGAATAGGTAACGTGTTAATGAACATCCCAAGTGCTCTTTCGGCGCCCTCACTACCTTGCATACGGCCAAATAGTAGAGTGCCGAATACCACGTCGTCCCGCCCTGTCGTTTTACTCAGCACTTGCGCCCAGGCTAGGTGAAATAGGGTAGCGGTACTGACACCATGTCGCTGTGCTTGCTGTCGAACTTGTTGGGCCAGTTCTGCTGTCAGTGGTAGGCGAATCTCCTCAATACCACTGCCATCGCCACGTACATCCAGTAATCCGAATGGAGCAGTAGGCTCCTCAACATCGCCCAATTTTTCTCTAAAGAAGGCTTCATGCTCTGTCTGACTCACTCCCAACCTTGCCTGTGCTACGAAGTTTCGGAATGGCAGCAGTTTGGGTAACTCACCTTCTCGTCCTTGCTGGATTAGGGCAATCTCGTCCACTAGCAGATCAAGTGTGGTGTGATCCAGCACCAGGTGGTGGCTGGGCAGTTGCAGTAGCCATCGTCCTTGCTCAGCATCTTGTGCCGCAATAGCTCGCACCATCGGCGCCTGGCGTACATCGATGCGATAATGTTCAGGATTAACATGAGCATTTAGTCGCTCGGAAACGCTGCACGAAACACTGGTTTCTTCCATTTCCAGCCACTCCACCTCTAGTGAGGCATGCCGATACACCACTTGTACTGGTTCATGAAGCCCTTCCCAGAGCACTGCAGTGCGCAGAATATCGTGACGGGCAATAAGTTGATTGAAACCGGCAACGAACTGCTCAAGTCGTTCCTTACTATCAAAACCCAGCAGGCAAGGGAGTACATAAGTGTCACCCTCTTGCTGTAATCGGTGATGGAAAAGGATGCCCTCCTGCAATGGTGCCAGAGGGTAGATATCCTGGATATTAATCGCCCCGCCTGGCACTGCATCTTCTATGCGACTGATTTCATCTATATCCAAATCGATCAGCGTCAGCATCTCCGGCT
Organism: Halomonas sp. Mc5H-6; assembly: GCF_024124705.1. Classification (NCBI taxonomy): domain Bacteria; kingdom Pseudomonadati; phylum Pseudomonadota; class Gammaproteobacteria; order Oceanospirillales; family Halomonadaceae; genus Halomonas; species Halomonas sp. Mc5H-6. Next base: position 363,484 of record NZ_JAMXSI010000002.1, on the reverse strand, counting down.
GGATCGACCGACAATGCTCTGGAATCCTGTTGGGGGGTACAACCAGTTTTTTCCTATCAGGCTCTAGGGACAGCGCCTTGGCAAAGGCCGCTAGTTCTGGCGATTGGAACAGCGTTCTTACTTGAGACTCCAGGCCTCGAACTCGCATACGCTCAAGCACACTCAGTGCCAACAGCGAGTGCCCCCCTAACTCGAAGAAGTTGTCGTGGCGCCCTACCTGCTCGACACCCAGCACCTCGCTCCAAATCGCCGCCAGTGCCTCTTCCGTCTCCCCTTGTGGTGGAACGTATTGTGAGCTACTGGCGAAGTCGGGCTTGGGCAATGCCTTGCGATCCACCTTGCCATTGGGCGTTAGTGGCAAGGCATTGAGCATCACCACCACACTTGGCACCATATAGTCGGTCAATACTTGCCCCAGACGTTCGCGTAGCTCGGCCGTATCGATCGATTCATGTGGCTGGGCGACAGCATAAGCTACCAACCTGGCTCCTCCCGGCCCTTCCTGGGCCACCACTACCGCTTCTCGTATTACATCGAACTCCACCAACCGAGACGTTATCTCTCCCAACTCAATGCGCTGGCCCCGTATCTTGACCTGCTGATCAGTGCGTCCGATGTATTCAAGCACGCCATCGGTGCGATAGCGGGCAAGATCGCCTGTCCGGTAAAGCCGCTCTCCAGGCACATCGGCAAACGGGTTGGGCACGAAGCGCTCCGCCGTCAGCTGCGGCTGATTCAGGTAACCCCGCCCAACCCCAACACCGGCGACATATAGCTCGCCACTCACCCCCGTTGGTAGCGGGTTCAGTTGGTTGTCGAGGACGATTAACTGGGTGTTATCGGCCGGTTTACCGATTGGCACCACGGCTACGTGCTCGTCATCGTCGCTACGCAGTAAGTGCAGGGATACATCATCGGCACATTCTGCAGGGCCATAGGCATTGACCAATGGGATCGTCGGGTAGCGCGCAAACCATTGGCGCACTAGCTCAGACGTGGAGGCTTCGCCCGTGGGCAGCAGCCAGCGCAGTGCTGGCAGGTCGACTGAGGCAGTATTCAACATTCCCTGGATCACTGCAGGTACGCTTTGCAGTACCGTGACGCCGTTGTCGCGCACATAAGGGAGCAACGCGCTGGGGTCGCGTGCAATCTCATCAGGCACGATCTCGATGCAAGCACCGCACAACAGCCCCGCCAGCGTTTGCCAGACGGAGATATCGAAACTCAGCGCTGCGGTCTGGGCGATGACATCGCTGGCCGACAGATCCAGGTAGGGAACCTTGCTCAACTGGTTATTGAGCATGCCACGATGGCTAACGACTACACCCTTGGGTTCACCGGTGGAACCGGAGGTATAGATGACATAGGCGGCCTGATCAGGGTGCACCCGTACGTTGATATCCCCCTCTAGCCCTTCCGCCACGACGAGATCTTCGAACACAAACATCTGCGGCGGGTTGGGCATGGATGCAAGCACACCTTCGAGATGCGGTGTCTGCTCAGCGGTGACAACCAGAACCGATGCCCGGCTGGACGCTAGCATATCGGTGATACGCTGATCAGGAAGCCGGGTATCCAGTGCTAGATACGCACCGCCAGCCTTAAACGTACTCAGAATCATGCTCGGTAACGCCAAACCACGCTCGGCCTGCAGGGCTACGACATCATCCTTCTTCACCCCTGCTTGCCGCAGCGCCTGGGCAATGCGATTAGAGGTGCCTTCTAGCTGATCATAAGTGAGAAACTCTCCCTGGTGGCGAACGGCAAATTGGCGTGGATGCTGTCGTACCTGCTCACGGAACAGCTCGATATAGCCTCGCTCAAAGGGATAAGCAACTGAATACCCATTGCACTGCGCCCGCTGCGTCTTCATCTCATTTACAGGCAATACTTCCAGCTCATGATAGAGAGCGTCAGGCCTGTCAATAATTTGCAAGAGGATTTGACGGAAGCCCGAGAGCAGTCTCTCGACCCCGGAGTCGTCAAACTTTCGGGCATCGTAGGAGAGCTGCAGCATCAATTGCTCGCCAGGCACCACCACTACGGTCAATGTGTAATTAGTGTGGGTTCGGTTACCCTTGATGGACACATGAAGATCTTCAATTTTCTCCGTGATGCTGGCCTCTATCGGCGCATTTTCGAATACAAAGAGACTATCGAATAGACTGCGCCCTTGTAGCCCTTCTCCTAGCGATTGGATTTCGACTAACGGCAAGTGCTCGTATTGACGCATCTCCAGGTTTTTCGCCAATAGCTCATGCAGCCAATCAAGGACAGATGTTTGCGGCGAAGGCGCTGACACACGCAGTGGAATCGTGTTGATAAACAGCCCCATCGTCTCCTGTATGCCCTCCAGTTCTAGCGGACGCCCAGCCACTGTCACACCGAACAGAATGTCATCCACCTGGGAAAGCCGCCCTAACAGCAGTGCCCATGCTCCTTGTACGATCGTATTGACAGTCAATTGATGCTGTCGGGCAACGTTCTGTAGCTCTGCACTCTCATCGTGGGAGAGAGAAGAGAATACATCGGCCACCGTGGCAACACTGTCGAGCGAACCGTGCGGTTTAAGATAAGGAATTGGTGTTACCTCATCGAAACCTTCAAGCTCATGTTGCCAATAGTTGCGGAGGACATTGGCATCCTGTTGCTGCAACCAAGCGATAAAATCACGATACGGCCTTGGTTGCGTCAGCTCATGACTCGTACCTAGACGATAGGCATCGTAGTAGTGGAAGAAATCACTGAGCAACAGGGAGCGGCACCAGGCATCCATCAGAATATGGTGGAAACTCTGTACGACGTAGAACAGGTTCTCCGCCAGTTGAATAAGGCGTACCTTGAGCAGTGGTGGCCTTTCCAGATCGAAGCCATCATCAAGTTCCTGGCGCAATAACTTCGACAAGCAACGATCAGCCTCATCCTCGTCCATGCCGTGCCAATCGATATATTCCACTGGCGAAGGAACTTGCCGATACACCACTTGCAACTGCATGTCTTCGGTTTGCCAGACGAATCCTGTACGTAAAACCTCATACCGTTCGACGACTCGTTGCCAGGCTTTCTCGAAAGCGTTGATATCAATCGGCGAAGCAAATCGGTAGCGATCCTGCATCATGTACATACCCGCGCCTGGATTGAGCAGGGTATGCAATAGTAGCCCTTGCTGCATAGGTGCCAGCGGGTAGATGTCCTCAACATTGGTGGCATCCAATCGCAAATCATCCAACTGCGCCTGACTCAGCCCCGCCAGCGGGAAGTCCGATGGCGTGGCGCCACGAACGCCGCTGTCACAGTGCTCGATCAATGCCTCTAGTTGCGCTTGGAAGCTTGCTTGCAAGGCATGTATCGCTGCCTCGCTGTGAATCTCACGACTGTAATGCCAGCCAAACTGCAGCTGGCCCTCCTGAACCCAGGCCACCACCTCAATCCAGGTACGGCGTTCACTTTGCGGTGCGCGGGGCTGCCCGGCGTTCTCTTTGGCGAGTTTCCAGGCCGCATCGCCCTGCAGAGAGCGGTCAAACTGGCCTAGATAATTGAAGGTGATCTGGGGATAGGCACCACCGACCAGCGCGGGTTCCTCTTTCAAATAGCGCAGCACGCCGTAACCGAGCCCCTTGTCAGGCACTTGGCGAAGTTGCTCTTTGATTGCTTTTAGGCTCGTAGCAGGCTCTGCATTACCCGGCGTCAGGCGAACCGGGTAGAGGGAGGTGAACCAGCCCACGCTGCGACTGAGATCGATACCGTCGAACAGGTCTTCGCGGCCATGGCCTTCCAGCTCGATCAGTACGCTGTCTCGCTCCGCCCATTGGCACAGGGCGCCCGACAGTGCCGTGAGAAGCAGATCATCCACCTGGGTACGATAGGCTTTATGCACCGGCCCCAGCAGTTGCGTAGTTGCCTCAGTAGACAAGCTGCCGGCAAGTGATGAGGTATCGGCAACGGTGTTGCGGCCCTGGGAATTCTGTGCCGGTAGACTAGGCTCTGGCTCGTTGACGAGACTTTCCCAATAGGGGCGTTGCTCAGCCAACGCCTCCGATGTGGCGTAGTCGGCCAGGGCGCGCGCCCATTCATCAAGCGAGGTGGTGGCTGGTGGCAGGTCGAGCGCCTTTGCTGCACTTAACTGCGTGTAGGCCGTTTGCAGGTCGTCGAGAATCACGCGCCACGACACGCCGTCTACCACCAGGTGGTGAGCCACTAACAGCAGTCGCCCGCCATGCTCGCCTCCCAGTTCCATCCATATGGCACGGAACGGCCGCGCCAAACTCAGACTGCGCTGTGCAGCATCGGCGGCCTGGGTGATGGCCTGCGCCGGATCCGCCTGATCGCTCAGGTCGAGGTGCTCGAAGAGATCGTCGGCTAGCTTGCCATAGGCTTGTTGCCAGCGATCGTCGATGCGCTCAAAGCGCAGCCGCAAAGCGCCATGATGATCGACCACTGCCTCAATGGCACGCCGTAGCCGCGCGGTGTCTACCACACTGGCCGCTTCCAGCATCAACGACTGATTCCAGTGGTGTGGCTCGGCAAAGTTCTGTTCGAAGAACCAGCGCTGTACCGGCAGCAGTGCAAAGGGGGCCACCTTATCGGGCGCAGCCGTTTGTTTAGGGGCAGCAGCCGCCAAGGGCGTGGCCATCGCCGCCACGGCGGCAACGGTCTGCCCTTCCATCAACTGCTTGGGCGTTACCTTGTAGCCACGCTTACGAGAGCGCGCGACGATCTGCAAGCTGAGGATGGAGTCGCCACCCAGTTCGAAGAAGTTGTCATTACGACCCACCTGCTCGCAGCCGATTACATCGGCCCAGACCGCTGCCAAAGCCTCTTCTGCTTCTCCCTGGGGAGCTTCAAAGGCTTTACCACTACCGGTTTGCACCGACTCGGGCAGCGCCTTGCGATCCAGCTTGCCATTGGCGGTTAGCGGTAAGGCATCCAGCCGTACCATGGCGCTGGGCACCATATAGTTCGGAACGCGTTCGCCAAGCTGCGCGAGTAACGCGGTATCATCGACGCTGCTCCCGGCTGCCATCACCACATAGGCGTACAGTTGCGCGCGACCTTCTTCGTTTTCCCGTGCAATTACTTCGGCTTCTGCAATATCCGGCTGATCGCGCAGCAGGGCAGCGATTTCGTTTGGTTCCACCCGATAACCGCGAATCTTGACCTGATCATCCACACGGCCAAGGAACTCCAGGCCACCGTCGGCCAGTTGGCGCACCTGGTCACCGCTGCGATAGAGCCGTTCGCCTGCATGGAAGGGGCTGGCGACGAAACGTTCTGCCGTTTGCCCCTGGCGCTGTAGATAGCCTTGAGCCAGTCCTAGGCCACCCAAGTAGAGTTCCCCAGCTACGCCCTTCGGCACCGGATTAAGCCACGGGTCAAGCACATAGGCCTGAGTATTGGCCAGCGGCGTGCCGATCGGCAGTGTGCTGGCAGCTCGATCGGCCATGTCGGCGTGCTGGGTGAGAATGCCTACCGTGGTTTCCGTCGGGCCGTAGTGATTAAGCACCCGACAGGTGGGCTTGAGCTCGGCGATACGCGCCAGTAGCGCCCAGTCGGCCGCTTCGCCACCCAGAATCAAACGCTCGTGGGGAAGTACATCGGCCGGGGTTGCGGCACTCAACAGCGCCCGCAGGTGGCTAGGCACTACCTTCAGCACATCCACCTGCTGTTCCCGCATATAAGCCGCAAAGGCATCCGGGTCGAAGGCGCACTCGGGGGAAATAAGATGCAAGGTGCGCCCGGTGCACAAGGCACCAAACAGCACCGTATGCCCCAGATCCGCCGCCACCGTCGACACCATCGCCATGTTGCGGGCATCCTCTGGTAGCGCCAGCGCCTCCAGAACGCCCTGCACGTAATTGGCCAGCGCAGCGTGGCTGACCGCTACGCCCTTGGGCTTGCCCGTGGAGCCAGAGGTATAGATCACATAGGCCGTCTGTTGGGGATGGATAACGGGTAGTTCGTGCTCTACTGCAACTGGAATATCATCGGCAAACGTCAGCTCCATTACCGGAACGTCACCGCTCCAGTCGCAAGCCGTACTACTCAGCATTAAGCGAGCGCCACTGTCAGCCAGTTGATAGGCCAAACGCTCCGCTGGCAGTTGTGGATCAAGCGGCACGAAGGCCCCGCCCGCTTTGAGTACGGCAAGAATGCCGAGTACGTATTCGCATGAACGCTCGGCGTGAATGGCAACACGCACCTCGGGGCCTACGCCCTGTTCCCTTAACGCTGCAGCTAGCCTTTGAGCCTGGGCATCCAAACTTCCATAAGTGACTGTATTATCCCATGCATCTTGCATCGCAAGTTGTTGGGAATGCTCTTCGACGGCCTGACCCCAGAGCTGTGTGACGTTGCCATAAGATAATGCGGTTGATTTGCCTTCAAGCACCGAAGTCGGGGCGGGGATTTCGAGCGATGCCAACGGCGTATTTGGTTCTTTAAGCACTTGCTCAGCCAGGCTTTGTAGTGCTCCGGCGAGTCTCTTGATTGTCTGTTCGTCAAACAGTGCCGTCGCATAGGCGAAGACGCAGTGAATACCATCGGAGGAATCGGTAAAATCAACGCTTAGATCGAAGTGAGCATCACCACCGCTGAGTTCTTCAAGATGTACCTTTAAGTCACCTACGGTCTTTTCTCTTTCCAGCTCTTTCTGCTGGGTGCACTTGATCTGAAATAGCGGATGTACGCCAGACTGGCGATCAGGCTGTAGCGCCTCTACCAAAGTATCGAAAGGAATATCCTGGTAGTCCTGCGCATCAAGCACGGTTTCTTTAACTGCATCTAATAAACTGGCAAACCCCTTTGTAGGCTCTAATAAGGTTCTCAGCACTTGAACATTGAGCAAGTAACCAATCAAACCATGTGTTTCAGCTTTGTTACGGTTAGCACTTGGAGAACCTACCCTTATGTCGCTTTGTCCACTGAAGCGATGTAGCGTCAGCTTTAACAGTGACAGCATCACCATATACAGCGAAGCGCCATGCTCACGGGCTAGCTGATGAATACCTTGGCTCACCTCACGAGATAATTGAACATGACACTGGCCAGCTTTCGATGTCTCCAGGGAGCCTCTTGGGCGATCAAAAGGAAGATCGATAGGCGTGTGCGAGTCCCCCAAGCGTTGGCGCCAGTGGTCTAGCTGCCGCTCCATTTCGCCAGCCTCAAACCAACTCCGCTGCCATATCGCATAGTCACCAAACTGAATGGGTAACGATGGTAGTGCTGCATTACGTTGTTGGATTTGGGCTTCATAAAGCTCGAACAGCTCATCGATGAGCAACTGAATCGACCAACCGTCACAAGCGATATGGTGCAATACAATGGCAACCGCATGATGGTTAGTATTCAACTGGTAGATTGCCATGCGGAATGGCGGTTCAACATCAAGCGCAAACGGGCGCTGAGAGAACTCGCCAATAAGGCGCTGTAGTTCTTTTTCCTGCTCTGAACCGGCATGGTGCTGTAAATCATCTTGTAATACCGGAGCCCGCCAGCCACTGAGAACTTCCTGCTGAGGCTCTCCATCCTCGCTCTGAGGATATATCGTGCGGAGTACTTCATGACGCGTCACAAGGTCATTCACACTCGACTCGAATGCCGCAACATCCAGTGGGCCTTGCAAATGAAATACACCGGGCATGTTATAAGCCGGGCTTGTCGGATCAAGCTGCCACGTCAGCCATAAGCTACGCTGCGAATATGACAACGGAAATCGCTCAGCGCGGGTAGCCGGTACGATAGGAAGCTCACGAAAATCAATGCCACTACTTCTCAGCTTATTCAGGAAACTTCGCTGCGCATCAACCTGTAACTCTGCAAAACGTTGAGCAATCTTTCTTTCGTCCAATTCCATGCTTCACCCTTCCAATTCGTTGAGCAGTTGATCCATAGTGGAGAGCCGCTTCGTGCGATCACCCTCGGCATTCACCTGTTTTAATGCGACTTGTGTTGCCAGTTTCGTCAGCATTGGATGTTCAAAAATAAGTCTTACTGGCAACGCTTCACCAAAGCGCTGCGTGAAACGAGCCGATATCTGAGTTGCTAAAAGCGAGTGGCCTCCCAACTCGAAGAAGTTGTCGTATCGGCCCACACGTTCGACGCCAATTACCTCTGACCAGATGTCCGCCAGCGCTTCTTCCACTTCGCCCTGGGGCGGCTCGTACTGCGAGTTACTGGCCAAGTCCGGCTCGGGCAATGCCTTGCGATCCACCTTGCCATTAGCATTCAGCGGCAGTGCCTCGAGCGTGACAACGACGCCCGGCACCATATAGTCCGGCAGTCGTTGCCCCAGCATTTCACTCAGTAAACTGGTGTAGAGTTCACTATCGTTTTGGGGCACCACATAAGCGACTAACCTAGAACCACCGGGGCCTTCTTGGGCGACCACCACCGCTTCGCGAACTTCCGGCTGAGCTAATAGCTCGGCTTCGATCTCACCTAGCTCGATCCGCAAGCCACGGATTTTTACTTGATGATCAAGGCGGCCCAGGTATTCGAGCTGACCATCATCACGCCAGCGCACCAGATCGCCGGTGCGGTAGAGGCGCTCGCCCTCCGTAAACGGATCGGCGACAAAACGCTCCGCTGTGAGATCACTGCGATTGAGATAGCCACGGGCCAGGCTTACCCCGCCCAGGTACAACTCTCCAGCGACGCCCTGTGGTACCAGGTTGAGTTCGCCATCCAAGACGTAGGTACGGGTACCGCTAATGGGTCGCCCAATGGGGATCTGGCGGTGGACGTCATCACGGCACCACCAGTGAGTGACATGAATGGTGGCTTCGGTGGGGCCATAGAGATCATGCAGGTTGGCACCATCAAGGCACTCAGCCACATCTTGCTGCAGCGTGGCTGGAACGGCCTCGCCACCGCACATAATATGCTTGAGCCGCGTCTTGGCCTTAACATCGGGATAGGCTAGGAAGGCCTTGAGCATTGAAGGCACAAAGTTGAGCGTGGTAACGCCATGCCGCTGGATCAACTCAATGATGCGCTCTGGATCACGATGGTCGCCCGGTTGGGCGATCACCAAACGTGCCCCGACACTCAGCGGCCAGAAAATCTCCCAAACCGAGACGTCGAACCCGAATGGCGCCTTATGCAATACGGCATCCGCATCGGTGAGCTGGTAGGTCTCTTGCATCCAGACCATGCAATTGGTCAAGGCATCATGGCGGATGGCAGCGCCCTTAGGCCGCCCGGTGGAGCCCGAAGTGTAAATCACGTAGGCGAGGTGCTCGCCGTGCAGCGCCACCGCCGGATCGGTAGAGCCGCGATGTGCAACGTCCAGCCGATCCAACTCAACAACGCTGAGACCATCCGCTACCGGCAATGATTCGCGTAAATGGTGCTGAGTCAGCAGCAGCTCAATGCCGCTATCGTCGGCGATGAACGCCAGCCGCTCCATGGGATACTCTGGATCCAGCGGCACATAGGCGCCGCCCGCCTTGAGAATACCCAATAGCCCCACCACCATCTCGATGGAGCGTTCCATGGCGATGCCCACTCGGGTTTCGGGACTCACTCCCAGGCCGATTAGATAGTGCGCTAGTTGATTGGCGTAGGTATTAAGCTCAGCGTAGCTGAATGACTTATCAGCAAATACGAGCGCCGTGGCTTCAGGGGTTGTCGCCGCTTGTTGCTCAATCAAATGATGAACTGGCACAGCATCGGAGTATCCTTGAGTGTTTACTCCCCATTGAATAAGTTGCTGTCGCTCGGAATTTTCAAGCAACTCGATATCACCCAGTGCCTGCCCTGGTGACATCAGCAACCTTTGCAGTAATGTCTCAAAATATCCCGCAAGGCGCCGAATGGTCTCAGGCTCGAACAGCCCCGACGCATAAACCATGCTAAATTTCAGCTCTCCGTCAGGGGACTCCCGCACCTCTAGCGTTAAATCGAACTGAGCATCCTGGTGTAGAAACCCTGACTCAGTCAGTGTCAAATCGGGCAATGTCTGAAACCCAGAGAGATCCTCTTGCCGATAGTTGAACATGACTTGGACAAGTGGGTTATGAATCGAATTACGTGCGGGCTGTAGCGCTTCAACAAGCTGCTCAAAAGGTAAGTTTGAGTGCGCCAGGGCACCGATAACAGCGTCTTGACACTGTGTCAGTACCGTTTCAAATGAGTGGCGACTATCGATGTTATTGCGCAATACCAAGGTATTAACAAAGAACCCGATTACCCTCTCTATTTCCTGACGCTGCCGATTAGCTACCGGCACTCCCACGCGGATATCTTGCTGCCCGCTATACCGGTGCAACAGTCCTTGAAAGGCTGCCAAGAGCACAGTGAAAAGGCTTGTATTCTGGCTCTCGGCGAATCGGCGCAGGCCCACTTGGAGCTCGTTGGGAAGAGAAAACTCATGCTGACCGGCACGCTTGGCCGTTGACGCCTGCCGGGGATGGTCGGTTGGCAAGTCCAACACAGGGTGCTCGCTACCAAGCTGTTGTTGCCAATAAGCAAGCTGTCGCTCTCCCTCACCGGCGGCCAGCCAGTCACGCTGCCAACTTGCATAGTCAGCGTATTGGACACTCAACTCAGGCAACTGAGCAGGCTCACTACGAATATAGGCACGGTAAGAAGTCGCCAGCTCATCGAGCATGATCTGCATCGATACGCCATCGGAGATAATGTGATGCATGACAACGACCAAAGCATAGGCATCGTCGCTCACACGCAGCAACGCGGCTCGCAACAGCGGGCCTGTTGAGAGATCGAACGGCTCATCATTTATCCGCCGTATCGTGTCATCCTCACGCTGCCGAGCCTCCTCAGCAGGCATGCCACGAAAATCGACGACTTCCAGGTCAAAGGAAGCGTCAGGTCTAATTAACTGCTTGGGAACCCCGTCCTTATCAACGTAAAACAGAGTACGCAACGACTCATGCCGGGCCACCAAACCGCCAAAGGCATCACGCATTGCTGCCGTGTCCAATTGGCCTGATAAACGCAGAATGCCACCGATATGGTAAGCAGTGCTCTCAGGCTCCAGTTGCCATAAAAACCATAGGCGTTGCTGGTCAGGAGAGAGAGGCAATGGCTCGGAACGCTGTGTAGATGACAATATTGGGATCGGCGATCGCCCCGAATTGGCATGGTCACTGCTGATACGCTCGACTTGATTTGCCATAGCGCCCAGTGAGGAGTGTTCGAACACTGACTTAGCTGAAAAATCAATCGCCCAATGATCGCTAATGCGTGACGCCAACTGCACTGCCGCCAGAGAATTACCCCCGCTGGCGAAGAAGTGGGCATTGCTCCCCAGTGGCGTTTCATTGCTGTCTCCCAGCACTTGGCGCCAGAGCGTCGCTAACGTCTGCTCCGTTTCACTCCCTGGTTCCGCACTAGATTGCGATGATTCTCCAGAAGCAGCGTCCTTATCGTCGCCGCCGCTGACAAAATGCCCGAAGGCGTGAATGGCGTAGACATCCAGGCTGCCCGCTTCCCAGCCTTGGCGGCAGGCACTGCGCTGTAGCTTGCCGCTGGAGGTCTTGGGCAGGCCACCGGGGTTGAGTAGCAGCGCGACAGAGAGCGGCTCATGGCAGGCGGACCCTACCGCCTCACTGAGTGCCTCGATCAACTTCTCGGCGGGTACCAGCTTCTGCATGCCGCGGGAGACTTCTGCCGCAACGCCGATTCCTTCAGCGCCTTCAGGCGTGGTCACGGCAAAGGCCGCCACGCGCCCTTTGCGCACGGCTTCCACTTCAGCCTCGATAGCGCTCTCGATATCCTGGGGGTAGACGTTATTGCCGCGCAGAATGATCAGGTCTTTAATACGCCCGGCGATATACAACTGCCCTTGGTGTAAAAAGCCTAAATCGCCGGTGCGTAGCCAGCGGGCGTCGTTGCCTTGTGCATAGGTATCGTGAGCGTCGCTATCACCAGCACCGGCATGCTGCCAACTGACCCCATCACGGGTAACAAAGGTTTTGGCCGTGGCTTCAGGGTTGTGCCAATACCCCTGTGCCACGCTGGGCCCTTGGACCCAGATCTCGCCGACGTCGCCTTCGGGCAGCGAGTGAAGCCCATCGGGATCGACAATATCGATTGTGTGGCCTGGCTCCGGGGTGCCGCAGTCCACCAGTGTATTGCCTTCCACCGCTGAGGCGGCCTTCCCCTCGGCCAGCGACTGTTGCGAAAAAGTCGTGCTCACCACGCCCGTACTTCGCGGATTACAGCTAACCAGCAGCGTGGCTTCAGCTAGACCATAGCAAGGGGCTGCGGTATCAGCAGAGAAGCCCGCCGGGCAGAAGCGTTCAATAAAGCCAGTGAGGGTTGCGTGGCGTACCGGCTCGGCGCCTGAGAACGCGACCCGCCAGCTGGATAAATCGAGCGTCTCAATCTGTTCGTCGCGAATACGATCAAGGCACAGCCGATAGGCGAAATCGGGGCCACCGCTAATGGTGCCCCGGTGGCGGGAAATCGCTTCCAGCCAACGTACCGGCCGCTGCAAAAAGAAGGTGGGGCTCATCAATACAGCAGGAATACCGCGATAGAGGGGCTGCAGCAGGCCACCGATCAGCCCCATGTCGTGGTAAAGCGGTAGCCAACTAACGAAGACATCATCAGCACCAATCGAGAAACCTGTCTCGATAGCGCGCTCATTGGCCATTAGGTTGCCATGGCTGACCATAACGCCTTTGGGCGTGGCCGTGGAGCCTGAGGTATATTGCAAAAAGGCGATATCACCGCGCTTAGGGCGATGCTCGACCCAATGGTCAGCGAGGGCCTCGTTTACTGCATCTACGGGGATCAATTCAGCGCTACCGAAGTCCTTTCCCGCTGAAGCAACCAGCTCAATAATCGTCGAAGAAGTGAGCACACAGGCAGCCTGAGAATCATCGGCGATGGCAAACAGACGTGCCAGGTGCTGCTGCTTGGCCGACTCCGGTGGGAAGACCGGCACAGCAATCACCCCGGCGTACAGACAGGCAAAGAACGCCACCACGTAGTGTTCATCGTTATCCAGCAGGATCAAGGCACGCTCGCCCACAGGGAACCGTTGTTGTAGCTCGCTGGCCAGGGCACGTGAACGTCGCTCCAGGGTGGCGTAGTCAAGCGTGGTTTCACCCTGAGCATTCACCACAGTCAGCGCCCTGTCGTTGGGCCTTTCCCGGGCCAGGCGACTTAAATGCTCAACATAGCTTCTAAAAGCGTCATTGCGACTAGCATCGTTATGGGACGGGCGGCTGTTCACTGTCTGAGCGTGCCTAATATTCATATACGTACCTGCTGGAGTTCCTGGCCGTGGGGTAAAGTCTTGCGTTCAGTCGTTGGAGAGGTTGCCGTGACCTTCCGCCATGGCGACAACGACTTTGCGCGGCCCTTTAAACGGCGTTCGTGCGTGGGCGACCAACATGTTGTCGAGCATCAGCACATCGCCCGCCTGCCAGGGGAACATCACCGTTTCCTCGGCCATTACGCCGCGGATCTCATCGAAAATGGCATCGTCAATGGGGCTGCCATCGGCAAAGAAGACGTTGCGCGGCATGTCTTCGGGGTCGAGCATCTCTTCCAGCGATTCACGTACTTCTGGCTGCAGGTTGGAGACATGGAAAAGGTGGCCCTGGTTGAACCACACCGGCTCACCGGTGACCGGGTGAGTCTCTATGCCTTGGCATAGCTGGGTGGTACGCAGGTCGCCGTCGGGTTTCCATTCGCAGCGAATCCCCGCGCGCTGGCAGAATGCCTCCACTTCGGCGCGGTCTTCAGTGTTAAACACCTGTTGCCAAGGCATATCGAAATCGCCGTAGTTGCGCACGTAGAGAATGCCGGGTTCGAAGCGCTCACGAATCTCTGTCGGCATACGGCGGTAAATGGCACGGCTATCGGCTATCGGCGTCTCTCCCCCCTCGGGTGACGCGGTGACACAGTGGAACCAGATTTTCATCGGCCACTCACGGGTATAGGCCTGCTCGTTGTGCAGGGGAATATGTTGATGGGCGGGGTATTCGGTGGAGGTATAAATGCCCGAGGACACCGCTGAGCGTGGCGTCGAGGCGAACTCGTAGCTCAGCAGTGGATGGCCAAAGGCGGCGGCAAACTGTTGAAAATCATCAACGGCGGGAACGTCAAAGCCTCTCAGTAGCACGCCGCCCACTTTGGTCACTAGTGACTCAATATCCGCACGCAAATCACCAAAGGCTTCCAGCAGCGGCTGCCCTGGGTAGGCGGGGGAAATCAAAATGGGCAGCTCCGAATCAGCTGGCCCCTGACGTTGGGATATGGCGTTGGTTGGGTGCGTTAGTGTTGCGCTTTGGCTGTCCATTATTGATCTCCTAAAAAGTCATTGAGTAGCGTTAACCTTGGGCATAGCCTTGATCGCTATAGCCCGAGTCGAGATAGCTTGTGTCGATATAACCCAGGGCAGCGGCATAGCCACTCGGCGCTGGCAGCGGCCATGCCTGCAGAGGTGATGACACGGGAAGCGAGTGCTCAAGGTGATAGGTGTTCGGCCCTGAAGAGGACGTAATAGAGAGCGACTGCAGATGATCGGTAATTCCAAGGCCCAGGGTTTTGAGCACCGCCTCTTTGACCACCCAGCGCTCCATAAAGGGTAGATTGGCGCCGCTAATGTGATCACGCTGCTCGCTAGGCGATAGAACCAACCCATGCAACGGCGCCAGTTCGTCCTCGGGTCGGCGACGCTCAATATCGACCCCCACCGCGCCGCCGGGAGCGAGCGCGATCAGGGCGACATCACCAGAGTGGGAAACATTGAAAGCAGGCCCCTCAGCGTTTTCCAGCTCGGGTTTGCCGTAGGCGTTCTGAGTAAACACCAGCTTTTCTGGCGCTATACCGGTGTACTCAGATAGCAGACGCCGCAGGGCAGCGCGTGTTGCCATGGCCCGGATGGCATCGGCGCGATGGCGAAACTGCTGGGCACGCTGCCACTCGGCTCGGCTCAGCAGTCGATCATCGTCGTCGGCCACCGGGGCATTCAGGTCGAGCGCCAGGCACCAAACCTCAAGTCCCTCTGGCACCCCTTCAGCTAACCGCAGGCGCTGCATGGGGCACCTCCTCAAGCCTCCGGGTCAGCGCACGTTCTATGGTCTCCAGCACTTGCGCTTGCTGCTGGCGAATAAAGAAGTGGCCGCCTTCGAACCAGTTTAAAGAGAACGCCCCACCCGCTTCTCGCCGCCACGCTTCCAGACGCTCTTCCTCGATATCGTCTTCACGCCCAGCGAGTACCTGTAGGGGGTAAGCAAGCGGCGACCCGCCGCGATAGCGGAAACTGCGGCAGAGGCGATAGTCCGCTGCTAACACGTCCAGGGTAAGGCGCAGCAGTTCAGGGCTTTCGAAAACTTCCTCAGGAGTGCCGCCCTGTTGACGCAGATCCGCGATTAAGGCCTTATCGTTATCAAGCCCCGCCAAGCGTTCTGGGTCGCGCATTGAGGGCGCTGCACTGCCTGAGGCGAATAGCATCCGTGGCTGAGGGCGCCCCACATCGCGCAAGCGTGCCGCCATGCCGTAGGCCAGCAGCGCCCCCATGCTGTGGCCGAACAGGGCAAAATCACCGCGCATCCGTGTTGCCTGCTCTTCGCACAGCCGCACCACCTGGGTCTCGAAGTCGTCGATAAGCGGCTCACCCAGGCGCTCGCCACGACCAGGCAATTCGACGGGATACACCTCGACCCAGGCGGGCAACTGGCGCTTCCAGCGCAGATACATGGTGGCGCTGGCCCCGGCGCAGGGCAGGCAGAGCAGCCTTAAACGTTTAACCGGCATTCACCTGCTCCGCCTCGGCACTGGCTTGCTCATCCATCCACTGGCGCAGTGACAGTGGTCGCATATCGGTCCAGGTCTTTTCGACGTAGTCGAGGCAGGTTGGCTTATCGCCGAGCACACCGGTATCCGTCCAGCCAGCAGGAATCGCTTTCCATTCCGGCCAGAGGGAGTACTGCTCTTCGTGGTTGACTAATACGCGGAAGACAGCATCTTCACGATCAAAACAGCTTGTCATGGGTAGAACCTCACCGTTGCCTAAGGAATGAGAAATAAAACGCAATTGCTTCTCATTAATTAATGACGTGTGAGGAACCAGAAAATTTAATGTCGGGAAGGAAAAAATAGAAAGAATGCGGGCGAGGGCTAAACGGCTCTAGCGCTTAAAAACATGGAAGGCGTCAAACCATCAAGGAGGAAAACCAGGGGCACAAAAAAACGGAGTGGTTAAAAAGCAGCGAGTTATCAGTTGCGCTCATCACTGCGCGGAATCATCCCCGTGAGCAGCCAAAGCTGTTCTGCTTCATGAAATACTCGGCGATGCTGGGAAGAGTCTGCCAACCATGCATTCAGCGCTTCGCGATCAGCGTCGCTCAACGTCTCTTCATGCTCTCGCATCAGCCAATCAATAGCAGTTTGCCAAACGGCATCGTCGCCGCTTCCATTATCCATCGTTACTGTCAAACCTCGCGCCTACTGCCTGCTCAATACCTGCCTGGGGAAGCGTCTGGGCTTTCGACGCTATAACCACCTAAAAACAGTGTAACAAAGCGACAACAAAGGAGGCACACAAAAGTAGGCTTACCGCCTTTGTAACGACCGACGGCAATGAGTCAGCGCATCGCGGATCATAAAATTAACCGACGTGGTGGAAACCTCTAATTGCTGGGCCACTTCCCGCTGGGTATGGCTTCCCGAACGGTAGAGTTCAAAGGCGCGGCGGGTCCGCTCAGGTAGCTCATCCAACGCTTCAACCACCTGGGCCAAGGCCTGGCGATCAATGGCAATCACCTCAGGCGAATGCGAAGCGCAAGAGGTGTTATCTCCCTCCTCTTCTTTTGCAAACAATGCAGACTCAAAAGCGGAACGGCGACAGCGGTCAATGGCGAGGTTACGCACCACCCGTGACACGTAGGATATGGGCTGCTTTACCTCAAAAAGGGTGGTTGCTTCTGAAATTTTAAGATAGGCATCCTGTACAACATCATCGGCTTGATCAGTATTGCCCAATACTTTTGCGGCGACACAGCAGAGCCGGGGTCGCTGATTAACGAAGATATCCTCTAACTCAGCATTCCACGACTGGGTATCCACGGTTTGGCCTCCTGCCTTGATTAACACCACGGAATAAATAGCAATAGTTATTATTTGCGTTAAATGACAGTAAGTCAATCGGTGAGCGCCAACCCACTTTTGATAAGGATATGCTTGATGTTATCCAGCGGCACATAGACGCCACCGCTTTGAGAATCGCCAGTAGCCCCCAACCACCATCTCTATGAAATGCTCAACAGCGATGCCTACCCACAGATGACATCTTCCCTGATTTTCAGGGTAACCGCTCCCTCGATATTCTCGGTAACCTGAGCTTCCAACTAACCGAAAACCAGACGCTGGATCTCAAGGCCCAGCTGTATGAATCCGGCTATGAAGACGATAAAGGGGTTTATTTTCCCAATCTGGCCTCATCGACGCCCAACTTGAGAGAGACTGAAATCCGTGATGGTTTCTCGGCCGACCGGGAGCCGAAAACCGACCGCCGCATGCTCAACGCCAACTACCATCATGCGGATTTCTTTGGGCAGAACCTGTACCTTCAAGCCTATCATCGTGAAGAGGAATCAAGCTCCCATCCATTCCCCTACCCGGATGATGATGGCAACTATTACTTCACCACCTCCAAGCAGAACACCCCCTCACCGGGCTCAAGACGCTGATTTCATCGGCCATCCGCGATACCGTCATCCTGGATTGTGGTCTGGATATCGACCGCGAGGAATTCAATGCCAGTGCGCTTTCGCCCCGCTTTCATATGCGGGGTTTTTTAATGGATAGGACGACGACGCCAACGTTCTCCCCTCTTATCACCCAATAAACAAGAAGTCTCCGCGGCATAGCCTTTCTTCTCCAGGCTCACGCGATATTGACTTCGCCTTGATACTATCCATAATACAAACAAAAATAATTAATATTCGTATAAAAAGACATGTTAATGTTTGGAGATTATTCGTGAATCACCTCACTTCTTGCAAGCGGAGGCTCGCGTTCCTGGGATGCCGAATAAGGCAAACGTCATCCTCAACGTCAATCTAGTCGCAGCCTATGCCTACACAAGCCACTTAAACCAGCTCTCGCCATGGGGTGACTATCGCCTCAGTGATGTCGGTCTACCCAGGCTGAAACTGGGTGTTGGTATACGCTCTATCCGTAGTGACGATGGCGCTTTTTTATCCGCAAAACACAGGCATGATTTTGGCATATCAAAAAAAGACGTTAGATCGCTCTGTACGTCATAAAAGCATGGCCTTATTGATTGCGTTGCTCATCAGTTTCTTAATGGGCAACGCATCAATGGCCAGCGAGAAAAACAGCGTAGCGCCATTGGCAACGTTTGATTTCGCCATCGCGGAGACCCTCAATGCAATAGGTCATCCACCTAAGTTTCTGTCGGGCCTTGAAGGATACGAAACATATTCACGGCAAGAGGGGGTTCTACCCCATGCAACCAACCTCGGCTACCGCCACCTTCCCAACCTTGAGTTGCTTGCAAGTGACCCACCACAACATATTCTGATCTCACCGCCTGCTCATGTCAGTTTACTCCCCAGGCTCAGAAAAATTGCGGAGGTTAAGGAGTACCGGCTTTATAGGTATGCCGATAGCAATGGCAACCATAACGACTGGGAAACAATCGAGGAACTGACGCGTCAGCTTGGCGACTTGGTGGAAGATCCTGACGCGGTAGAACACTATATCGAACAAGCCAGCCGCCACTTCACATCTCTCAAGCAAGCGCTTACGGATATCGATTCGCCTTTATTAGTGGTACGCCTGATGGATGAGCGCCATGCCCGCGTGTACGGCGAAGGAAGCGTTGAAGGCATGATGTTAAACCGCCTTGGCCTGGATAACGCTTGGCAGGAGGACCTAGGCCGATGGGGAATGACCACCGTCGGCGCGACATCTCTGTTTGATATTGATGCCAAATTGGTGTTTCTGGATAGCCCCTATGGTCCGGACGGCGGTGTGAGACAACTCCTCTCGGATGGCCAGTGGCGACATTTGCCAGCCGTGAAACAGGGACGCTATACGATTATCCCCGTCAATTATTGGTCCTGGGGAGGTTTACCTGCCGCCCGGCGTTTTGCCGACAATCTTGTTAGCCGCCTGACTGAAAGCGGCAATGCTTCTGCCAATACTAGTCAGTGATCCTGGCTCTGCCTGCTAACAATCATCGCCTCTCTTGCATGAACTTTTGTCTTTTATCTCCTGCCTTTCCCATTGCCTACATAGCGTTGACATGACATAAAAACTATTCATAATACAAATAATAACAATTAGTATTTGCATAAAATCGATACAAATTTAATGCAAGGAGAACATTCGTGAGCCAACCTCTTTTCCGCAAGCGGTGGCTGTCGGCAGCTATTGCTTTGGCTGCTTGCAGCTCTTCGGCGTTTGCTCAGGAAGCAGACCAAGATTCATCTGATTTGCCCGTTGTCAGGGTAGTAGGCGAAGCAATCTCTGAGCCTACTACCGAAGATACAGGGTCTTACACGTCAAACAGGGTGACTATAGGTAAGCAAGGACTGTCCCTCAAAGAGACACCTCAATCTGTCAGCGTCATCACCCGAGAGCGCATGAATGACCAGAACATGACGACGCTGGATGACGTCCTGACACGCACCACAGGCATCACCAAACGAGACTTCGGCCCCACGGCATCGGTCTACCTCTCGCGCGGCTACGAAATTGACACTATGCTGCTCGACGGCACCCCCATCGACAGCGCAATCGGCGTAACCGACACCATGTTCGATACTGCGGTACTGGACCGTGTGGAAGTCTTACGAGGGCCAGCCGGGCTCATTCAGGGCTCAGGCGAGCCCAGTGGTACCGTCAATCTGGCGCGCAAACGCGCCCAGGAAGAGTTCGGCTTTCAGACGGCGCTATCGTATGGCTCTCACGACGCCTATCGCGGTGAAGTCGATGTCACGGGAGCGCTGGATGAATCTGGCCGACTTCGTGGCCGCTTTGTCGGCGTACATGATGATCGGAACCATTTCATCGACCATGTCTATACCGAAAACACCACACGGTATGGCACGTTAGAATACGACGTCACTCCGAGCACCACCATATCTGTCGGTCTCATGGATCAATCAGGCGAATCCAGGCCCAATTATGGCCTCCCGCAGCTCGCCAATGGGCAGTTACTGGACATTGATCGGTCCACCTATCACGGCTCGCTTTGGGACGTGAAGGATGAAAGCATCGAGCGCTATTTCGCCGAACTGGAGCATGAGCTTGATAACGGCGGCAATTTTCGTATTATCGCCAACCATATTGACCGAGAAACCGATACACAGCAAAGCACTGCTGGCGTCAGCATCCCTACCTCAAACACGGACGATATCAACATCTGGCAATGGCGCATCGTCAACCCCCGTCAAGATAGGTTCGTCGATGCCACGCTTTCAACACCCTTCGAGCTAGCGGGTCAAACACACAACTGGATGGTCGGCGCAAGCCATAGGATCACTGAGGAAGAGACCTTGTTCGGTTCCGGCGACCCTCAGTTCATTCAACGCAACTTGGCCAATCCCAATCCTGAAACGCCGAAACCCACTTTCGATGTCAACCAGACTCGGGATCTTGAGACACAGGAAACCAGTCTCTATAGCCAGCTCAGGCTATCGGTTCTTGCTGACACCACTTTCATTGCAGGCGGCCAAGTAAGCTGGTGGGAATCAGAGGACCAACTGGATTCAACTAACAACTTCGAAATCGATAGTGAGTTCACTCCTTATGTCGGCTTGATTTATGATATCAATGATCAGGTCTCGACTTATGCTAGCTACACCGAAATTTTCCAGCCGCAAAGCTCGCAGGAGGTGAACGGCGACTTCCTAGCCCCCGAACTGGTCAGCAGGTTGAGCTAGGGCTGAAGGGGGAGCACATGAACGGAGCCTTGAACTGGCATGCCTCGACCTTCAAGATCACCGACAAAAACCGCGGCATTACTGATCTGGACAATCCAGGCTTCTCAATTGCCGAGGGTGAAGCAGAAAGTGAAGGCTTCGAACTTGAGGTCACAGGCCGCTTGATGCCTCGCTGGGATGTTTCAGCAGGCTATGCCTATACTCAGACAGAACTCGTCAACGACCCAGAACAGGAAGGTAGACCGCTTTCCACCGACACGCCGGAGCATGACCTTAAGCTCTGGACGCGCTATCGCTTCTCCGATAACCCCGATCAAGGCTGGAGAGTGGGCGCCGGTCTCAACTATTCAAGTGAAACCTTCGCCGAAGCCGGGGATACGCGTTGGGAGCAAGGCGGATACACGACAATCTCCGGCCTGATTGGCTATCGACTCAACCGTAACTTGGATTTCGCCCTGACCGGAGAAAACCTGACAGACAAGAAGTATTTTGAGACTGTCAGAGCTAGGACTCGCAACAACTACTATGGTGAGCCACGTAACTTCATGCTAACAATGCGCTACCAGTACTAAGTGCCAAGACCGGTGCAGGTGCCACATCTGTACCGGTTTTCCTTTCTGAGCTGCTACCGCTCCTCACCATTACACAGACTTTGACATGCTTGACGGACGACCGATAAGTTCCATTTCGTGGCTTGCACTGGTCATCGCCACCTTTTTGACCGCCTCCCCCGTATGGAGTCAGCAGGTCAGAGAAGCAGGAACCGTCGCAACCCTCGACTTCGCCATCGCCGAAACACTCTTCGAGATTCAGGACCTGTCGGTCGCCATGGGCAGCGTCAGTAACTACCAAAGCTGGACCGAATACGATTCGCTCCCGCCGAACCTCGTGGACATCGGCTCCAACCCGCAGCCCAATAAGGAGTTGCTCTCCACGCTCGACCTCGACACAATTTTGATTCCCCTACAGTATGCGTATCTGAAGGATGATCTTTCGGACATTGCCCCTGTGGCGCCACTCTCTCCCTATAACACAAGCCCCTCATCGGGATGGGAGAAAATGCTCGTCTTCACTGAGGAACTCGGGGCTCATACTGAGAAAACACGAGCGGTGAACCAGTTGATTGCTGATGCGGATGACCGCATGGAACGTCTCCGTGATACTGCCAAAACGCTTCCTCAGCCACTATTGCTAGTGCAGTTCCTCGATACGCGACACGTCAGGGTCTACGGACGCAACAGCCTACCTGGCATCGTGCTCGAACAACTTGGTCTGCGCAACGCCTGGGATGGTCCATCCAGTCGCTGGGGAATCTCGACCATCGGAATCGGTGAGCTATTTAACATGGAGGCTCACTTCGTCGTAGTGGATACCTCGCACCTGCCGAGCAGACGTACGACTCAGGAAAAGGTCATGGCTAGCGCGCTATGGGGCCAACTGCCCAGTGTCCAAGCGGGTAACACCACTTTGCTCGATGCCGACTTCTGGGTTTTTGGTGCAATTCCCTCGGCCATGCGTTTCGCTGATTCTCTTATTGACGCACTGAAAGACGAGTAAGTAGATTCCTATCACCTCGACGTGCCTCAATTCGCTTCTATCTAATTCACAACCCACGTCGGTTGTTTAATAGGCGGTACTCGTTATCACTTAGAAGAAACCGCAAACAGGCTTATAGGTCTAGCGATCAAATCTAGACTGACGCCTGTCATCGGCGCGTCATAGATAGCGAGTTATATTGACGCGACCATACGCCCAGCAAGGCGCATCAGCCGTTCTGCACAGGGGAAAAACGATGCTCGATAGCAATGACCTACTCGAAACGCTCAAGCAAGCTGCTTATGAAGC
The DNA here is from genome assembly GCF_024124705.1 of Halomonas sp. Mc5H-6. Taxonomy (NCBI): domain Bacteria; kingdom Pseudomonadati; phylum Pseudomonadota; class Gammaproteobacteria; order Oceanospirillales; family Halomonadaceae; genus Halomonas; species Halomonas sp. Mc5H-6. The sequence goes on along the minus strand of NZ_JAMXSI010000002.1, from coordinate 340,745 downwards.
GGGCACCTTGTTGCGCGAGGGGTATTCGCAAAAGGGCCGGATTGCCTTTGAGCAAAAGGGTGCGTCTGATTTCGTGACTTACTACGATACAACAGCTGAAAATATCATTATCGATTGTATCGGCAGCGCTTTTCCCGATATTGCCTTTCTTGGTGAGGAAAGCGGCCTGACGCCCAGTACCGATAGTGACTATACCGTGGTGATTGATCCGCTGGATGGCACCAATAACTTCCTGCACGGCGTGCCACATTTTTCGGTGTCGATCGCGGTCACCAAAGGGAATGAGCTCGTCATGGGCGTTGTCTATCAACCGCTGCTTGATGAAATGCTTTGGGCGGCCAAAGGCATGGGGGCTTTTCTCAATGATCGAAAGCTCACCACACCTTCGCCTCGCCCAATGACCGAAATGCTGGTGAGCACTTGCCTGCCCTACCATGCCAAAGGCGATTGCGCCACCGCCCTGAACCAGCTTACCGTGCTGATGCCTCAAGTGGCTGGCATCCGCAGCCCTGGCTCGGCGGCGCTCGAGATTGCCTACGTCAGTCTGGGCCGTTTTGATGCCTTTTGGTCCCAGGGTGCCAAGCTCGAGTTCTGGGATATCGCCGCGGGCATTGTGATTGCCCGAGAAGCAGGCTGCAGCGTTACCGACCTCGCTGGTGAGGCGCATCCCGGCGAATGGAATAGCTTGCTTGTGGCCCACCCCGAGCGGCATGACCAACTCTTGACGTTGATGAAAAACGACTAAACCGCATTGCCATGCCTGATCGGCACCTCTCCTTCTGCCTACCGATAGCGCGCTTGCGCAGAGCGCAGTCACGCCCGCGTGATTTTTTTTCCATTTCTTTGTTAAAAATGAGAACTATTAGCACTAGAATGGAGCCATGGTCATTAACGCATCGCTAGGAGGGATTCATGTTCGAGGTCAAAGGGGCCACCTTCGAAATCAATGGAAAACCGATTCTAACGCCCATTGAACATAGCTTTCAGGAAGGCAAGATTTACGGCCTGATTGGCCATAATGGCTCGGGCAAGTCGACCTTGATAAAGCTCATGGCCCAGCAGCAGCCCACCAGCCAGGGAGAGATCTACTTTGATCAGCGCCCGCTGAGTGATTGGGGCAACCGCGAGTTCGCTCGCCAAGTCGCGTATTTACCTCAACACCTGCCCAGCGCTGAGAGTCTTACCGGGCGCGAGCTGGTGGCCTTTGGCCGCTACCCTTGGCACGGCCTGCTGGGGCGCCACACCCAGAAAGACAAGGACGCCATTGATCGCGCCATTGCCCTTACCCACACCGAGGACTTCGCCGACCGCCTGGTCGATACACTCTCTGGCGGCGAACGCCAGCGGGTCTGGCTGGCGATGCTACTGGCGCAAGGCAGCCGTTTTCTGCTGCTGGATGAACCGCTCGCGGCGCTGGATATCGCCCACCAGATCGAAGTCCTGGCGCTTATTCGCAAACTGTGCGACGAGCTAAACCTCGGGGTGATTATCGTGCTGCACGATATCAACATGGCCTCGCGCTACTGCGATGAGCTGATGGCGCTGCACAGCGGCCGCCTGCTGGCCTGCGGTTCCCCCAATGACATGATGTGCGACAGCACCCTGGAAGCGATTTACGGGCTCCCCATGCAGGTCATGAAGCACCCGAACGGGGAGCACAATATCGCCGTGGCGCAGTGACGCGCCAGCCTTTCCAGCCAGTCACATGGCGTTTGTGCAATGCTGGATTTCATCCGCCATCTGGTTGAGCAGCGCGTCGTAAAGCTCGGGGCCAGGCGTTAGGTCAACGCCCAGGGGGTCCATGACGCCGATATAGGTATCGGTATCGCCAAAGACTGATTCGACAATTTGCGGGTTAAACTGCGGCTCGCTGAAGACGCAGTGAATGTCCTCTTCGTTGACCAGCGTTTGAATAGCTTCAATGCGTGCAGGGCTGGGTGAGGAGGCATCGCCGATGGAAATCGCGCCCGCTGCCGTTACATCAAACGCCTTCTCAAAATACTGATAGGCGTCGTGGAACACGATAAAGCGAGTACTCTCGCTGGTAGCCAAGCGCTCTTCGATGTCTTGCTCAAGTGATTCAAGCGCTTGTCGACCTTTCGCCGCATTGTCACGGTAATAATCTGCGTTTTCCGGGTCCAGTTCACCAAGCTGCTGGGCAATGGCGTCGAGCCAACGCCGTGCGTTGTCAGGATCCATCCAACCATGCGGGTCTTGTCCGTCGTGATGGTGGGCATGATCATGACCATGGTCGTGGTCGTGGTCGTGGTCGTGGTCGTGGTCGTGGTCGTGGTCGTGGTCGTGGTCGTGGTCAGCGACATCGAACGTCGCGCCTTCGCGATAGGCAAAGGTGTTGATGTCGGAGACGCGCATCAACTCCAGATGCCTGGCATCGCCGGCCAGATTCTCCACCGGGCCTGATAGCCATGGCGTTAGATCGTTGCTTACCCATACAACCAGATCGGCATTATCCAAGGCGTCTGCTTCCGAGGGCCGTAGTGAATAACCGTGGGGGGATGCGCCGGGCTGGATGAAAAGCTCGGGTGACCCACGATCACCCATCACCTTGGCCACCAGTGAATGCACGGGCGGGATATCCACCGCCACACGGGGAACATCGGCCAAGGCCGTCAAGGGAAGGCCCACCAACAGCGGTAAGGCGTAATGTGCCAAGCGATACGTCATGGCTCTCTCCTAATGGTCAACAGCAGGTAAATAATCGTCGTCTTATGGTCAGCGCTTTTGGCCGCATTTTGTCTTGGCCGCCCACACCACATATGTTATAACATAACAATTAATACGTAAGCCAGAGTTTGCCTGCTGATGCTCCAATCTATTACCCCTAGCGCTCCCCTTTTGCGTGCCTGCCAGCTCAACGTACGCATCGGGGGAAAACCGATTCTTGAAGACATCCACCTGGCGCTGCATCGCGAAGAAATCGTCACGTTAATTGGCCCCAACGGGTCGGGAAAATCCACGCTGGTTAAAACGCTGGTGGGCGCCATCAAGCCAACGTCAGGCCGTCTGGAAATCGACGCAGGCCTGAATATCGGTTACGTGCCACAGCGGCTGCATCTAGACCCGACGCTCCCCATCACCGTCTCGCGCTTTATTAACCTTCCCCACCGCCACCCCCGGGACGATGTGCCCCAGGCGCTGACAAATGCCGGGGTTGAAGGGTTACACAATGCGGCGATGAGCCAGCTGTCCGGCGGGCAGTTGCAACGCGTGTTGCTGGCCCGAGCGCTCATCAACAGGCCCGACATCCTGATTCTCGACGAAGCCACGCAGGGGCTTGACCATCGGGGCATCGCTGACTTCTACCAAAAGATTGAAGAAGTACGCCAATCCTATCGCTGCGCGATCTTGATGGTGAGCCATGACCTGCATGTGGTGATGCGCACCGCTGATCATGTGTTGTGCCTGAACGGCCACATCTGCTGCGAGGGCAAACCCGAGCGGGTTGCCTCCTCCCCAGACTATCAGGCGTTATTCGGCGAGCAGACAGCCCAAATGCTCGCCGTTTATCGCCACCAACACGAGGAAGCTGCCCATGCTGGATGATTTCATGTGGCGCGCGACCCTGGCGGGCCTTTTCGTCGCCCTTGCCGCCGCGCCGCTCGGTTGCTTTGTGGTCTGGCGGCGGATGGCGTACTTCGGGGATGCAACCTCTCACGCTGCCATTCTCGGCGTTGCATTGGCGTTACTGCTTAATATCTCTATTTTTGCAGGCGTGTTAATGATTGCCCTGACCATGGCCGCCTGCGTGACGTTGCTCAGCGGACGTGGCTATGCCATGGATACCCTCCTCGGGGTCATGGCGCACTCGGCCCTGGCGATTGGCTTGGTTGCCGTTTCGTTTATATCGGGCGTACGTGTCGACCTCAATGCCTATCTATTTGGCGATATTCTGGCCGTTGGCAAAGACGACTTATGGGTCATCGGGGGCGGCACGCTGATGGTGTTGGCGTTACTCGGCTGGCGCTGGTCGGCACTGCTGACCGCCACGCTCAGCGATGAACTCGCCCACGCCAGCGGCATTCAGCCACGCCGGGAGCAATTAGTTCTCACGCTCTCTCTCGCTATGGTCGTGGCGGTGGCGCTCAAGGTTGTGGGTGCCTTACTGATTGCCGCCCTGCTGATCATTCCCGCCGCAACGGCGCGTCCCTTCTGCCGAACCCCTGAAATGATGGCGCTGGTGGCGGCGGGCATTGCGGCATTGGCGGTCACCTCGGGGCTTAAAGCGGCTTACCTCTTCGATACCCCGACCGGCCCGACCATTGTCACCCTGGCCGCTGGATTTTTCCTGCTATCGACGATCGCCATGCAAGGCGTGCGCTACCTAGGTCAGCACTAAACAGATCAGCGCTGATCAGGTCAGGTGGTTATCCCAGCGGAGCGCCAGGCTGGCAAGCAGTTCAGGCGCTGCCAAGTCAGGCGTTACCCGGTAGAGCCCGCCCTGGCCGGAGGAGACCAGAAAGCCGCCGTTGCCATCGCAGCGGGCGCCGGCGGCGTCGGGCAGTGCCAGGTTGGCAACAAGCCTGCCTTGGGCGGCATCCAGCAGCAGTACCCGGTTGCCGCGAGGTGCGGTCACCAGCACGTTTGCCGAAACACGGCTGAACGCGACGCTGGCGGTGTAATGGTGCAGGCTGGCGGTGACTTCATCGGGCAGCGCCAACTCTGAAAAGTGTCCGGCGGCATCCAGGCGGCAGATCAGCGGATGGATCTCCCACTCAGGGCCTTCGAACTGATAACCCGCAATCACCGTGCTGTCCGCGGCTACGTCCAGATGACGGCAGCTTAGCTGGTGGTGTGAAGGCGCGTGGCGGGCCAGGATTTCGCCGCTGTGACGATCCATCAGCACCAGCGCCGACGCCATGGTGTCCAGGTTGAGCTTTACCCGGCCGTAGTCGGGGTGGGTCTGAATGCCGCCCAAGCCAATCACCAGGGTGTCACCGTCCGGCATCAGCCGCAGCTCGTGAGGGCCAATGCCCTCCAGTGACATATCACGCACAAGGATGTAGTCATTGGCCGCATCGTAAACCCGCACCAGCCCGGCGCTATCCGCCAGGCGATTGGCGGTGGCATACAGGTAGCGCCCGCTCGGGTCGAACACGCCATGGCCATAGAAGTGGTAGCCCTCCCCGGCGTCGATGGTGTGGGCGAGTTGGCGGCTATCGCCATCGATCACGTGCATCCGCGTGCCGGGGCGGCGGGCAAACAGCACCGCCTGGCGGGAATCCGGCCGCAAGCAACCGCCGTGGCAGCGCTCGGGCACCTCGATCATAAAGCGGGCCTGGCCATCCAGCGCCACCCCGGCAATGAAATGCCCGCCGCTGGTGTCATCCACCGCGCTAAACAGCCAATCCACTTCCTCTCGAGCGGGCAGCGCCCAGCTCAGCGGGGTCAGCGCCACGGCCATGCTGCCCAAGCCTACCTTGAGTACCTGGCGTCGCTGCATGGCTCAATCCCCGTCGCTGGAATTGAAGCCGCGCACCAGCCCCAGTTCAGCGGCTATCTCGTTGCCCAGCAGGTGGCGTAGCTGGCTGATATCGAGGTAGAGCGACTGCAGGCCGCGAAACGCCGCTTCGTCGTCCAGGGCAGGCACCAAGCCGGACGGCTGTTCGCTGGCCTGAGCGAGCGTCTTGTCCAACTGGTCACGAAACGCCTCGGCGAGCGGCAACGCACCGGCCTCACGCAGCTGCGCGGTAAGGCCGGGCAGGAAGCCGGTTCGCAGGCCCTCAAGGCTGCTCTCTACTAAACGAACCGTTTGCCCACTCCGCCAGGCTTCCGCCAGGTAGCCGTTGGCGGGGGCGCCTTTAAGGCCCATGGGCTCCCCGAGGCGCTTATCTTCAAGCTGTTCAAGGGCCTGGATAGCGCTTGCCAGAGTGGTTTCGGTGTAGTCAGCGGTCGCAAGATAGTGCTCGCCAAAGGCCTGCCAGTCGCGATGCAGGGCACTGGTGGTATCCGCAAGATGGGTCGTGATGGCCTGCATGAGTGCACAGGCATTCGGCTCGCCAAGGGCCTGCTGGTCCATGGCATCGTCATAAAGCAGGTACTCCAGGGCGGGCAAGCCCTGGATCGCCACGCTGTCACCGGCAATCGCCTCGGCATCCGGCGCGTCGGGCGCTTTCAGCCAGCCGTTCACCTTGCGGCCCACCAGGTTCTTGCGATCCGGCCAGAACTGCAGCTGCCAGCCCCGGCTGTTCTGCTCCACCGGGCCAAACTGGATAAAGCGCACCGCCTGCCAGGCCTGATAGGCGCTCAGCCAGTCATCTTCCAGCCGCTGCCTGAGTGCTTCGTCGGGGCCCTGACAGAAACGCGCGGCGCTAGCCTCCAGCCGCTCGGAGGCGACGCTCAGCTCGGCGTACTGCATCTCCACGGCGCTGTGCCACATCTCCCGTGGGGTGGTGTTCTCCGTAGCAAAAGAAAGCGGTGCCGCCAAAAACGCACAGGCCAGCAAACCCAACCGTCGAAACGCAGCCATCATCTAAACTCCTTGGCAATCAAGCCTTTCAACCATTCAACGCCCTTTACAGGGATTCAAGAAAACGAATGAGCTCAGCGCGCTGGTCTTCGGGCAACGCAAGGTAGCCCTGGGTGGCCTCGTCAGCTTCGCCCCCGTGCCAGAGAATCGCTTCTTCCAGGGTGCGGGCGCGGCCATCGTGAAGAAATCCCGCCCTGGGATTGACCGTTTGCGCCAGCCCGATGCCCCATAACGGCGGGGTGCGCCACTCACGGCCATCAGCCTTGAACTCGCTGCGCTTGTCCGCCAGGGCATCGCCCATGTCGTGTAACAACAGGTCGCTATAGGGCCATATTATCTGATCCGCTAACGCCGGGCGGTCGGCATCCGCTGCGGTACGATGACGAGGCGTATGGCAGCTGGCGCAGCCCAGGGCATTGAAGCGCTCGGCCCCCTGCTTCACCGCCGGGTCGTCCATGTTGCGGCGCATCGGCACCGCCAGGCTGGAAGCGTAGAAGGTCACGAAGTCGGCCACGTCATCGCTGACCTCAGGCGTTCCGCCATCGGGAAAATCATCGCAGTCCTGGCTCGCCATGCAGTCGGTTTGCGGCACCAGGCTGGACGTCAGCCCCATATCGCCAGCAAAGGCGTGCATGCCCTGCTGTTCGATGCTGGGCTCGCCGGCTTTCCAGCCGAAACGCCCCGTAACGGTGCTGCCCGTACGCAGATCCCAGACCTGATTGGCACGCCCGGAAATACCGTCGCCGTCGGCGTCGTCAGGGTCGGCGGCGGCCAGCAGATCGGCTTCGGGAATCGCCGCCAGCAGCCCCAGCCCAATCATCGGCGGCGCCAGCCGGGGCGAGGTCTGCAGATCCTCGGGCAGCTCGCCGTAGGCGGGCTCGGCAATCGAGTAAAGCGGCTCCTGGAGCGTCACGCTGGTGCCATCGGCAAACGTCACCTCCCGAGGACGATACTCGATCAGCATCTTGGCCTCCGGTTCGGCACCGCTGATGGCCGCCGTTTGTAGCTGCAGGCCGTAGTTGGGCACGGGGAGCGCGCCGCGCTGCTCCAGAACCTCGGGTTCTGCTTGCTGCGCAGGCAGCGAAAGGCGCAGAAAAAGCGCGATAGGGTTTTCGTCCCCTGTCGGTGGATGCCCCCGACCATCTTTTATGTGGCAGCCCTGGCAGCTATTGGTATTGAAGAGCGGGCCCAGGCCATCACGGGCCTCGGTGCTGGCGGGGGCCGCCACCCAGGGGTTGCGGAAGAAGCTATTGCCGACGCTGAAATCCAGCCGCTTGGTCATCGACATATTGCCCAGCGGCAGCGAGTAGGCATTGTGGTCGAACTGTTCCACCGACCCGTCGCCACCGCTCATGGGTGTCGTTTGAACAGGGTACGCCTGGGTAGGCGATTCAGCGGCCTGCAAGGGCGCTACCAGCAGGGCCAGGATGGCGCTACTGCGGGTAAATGCGCTGGGCAGCCTCTTGGCGAAGATCATAAACCGGGGTAAGCGGTACATGGTGATACCTTGAAAGGGATGATGCGGTATACAAAGCAACAGAGCCGCTCGACAGTCATACTATCGGCGGCTCAGGATTGACGCTAGCCCGGTCTAGAACTGGTGACCAGCGTCATCAGGCTGTAGCGAGGTGACGCCCAGCTCACCGGCAGCCTGCTCGATGGAGCCCGTTTGTGCCACCAGGGTGAGTATCGCGTCGTTGATCAATTCGCTGCCCTGCTCGTTACCAGGGGCAATCATCATGTCAAACGCCATTGGCGAGCTTTCCGCCTCAGCCGCCTGTTTGATCGCATCCAGGCGCGCCATGGTGGCGTCGAGCTGCTGACGAAGCTCATGGGCCAACTCGCTATCTTCCTGCGCCAACAGGTCTTCAAGGGACGGCCCCTCGACCACGCTGCCGTCAAGGCGCTGATAGGTGCCAGTGTAGATATTCTGAATACCCTGACCGTTGTAGTAGTGGGAGTTGTGGGTATTGTCACTGAAGCAGTCGTGTTCATCCTCGAATGAGTTGGCTTCAAGAGCGACCTTCAAGCGCTCACCCGCCAGTTCTCCCAGAGACAGCGACCCCATGCCAAACAGCATGCGCCGCAGGCCTTCCTGATCGCTCTCCGCCAGCAGTTCCTGGCGATAGTTGTCGTCGCTGTCCGGTGCCCACTGGGCCACCATCCACTCCAGATCGTCGACCAACAGGTCGGATACTGCATCCAGGTAAGTACGGCGGCGGTCGCAGTGACCATGGGTGCAGTCGTCGCCGGTTTGATAATCGCTCACCGGGCGCTCGCCGTTGCCTGCCTCAAAGCCATGCAGATCCTGGCCCCAGAGCAGGAACTCGATGGCATGGTAGCCGCTGGCGACGTTGGCTTCCGAACCGCCGATTTCATTCAGGTCGGCGAGGAGTTCTGGGGTGATCTCGCTGACGTCCAGGCTCTCGCCGCCGACAGTGATTTGCTCGTTGGCAATGATATTCGCGGTGGCGCCTTCATTACCCAGTTCGTGCTGGTAGTCATCGCCTTCGACGTAATCGATCATGCCCTCATCGAGAGGCCAGGCGTTCAACTGCCCTTCCCAATCGTCCACCACGGCATTGCCGAAACGAAACACTTCACTCTGCTGATAAGGAATACGCGCTTGCAGCCAGGCTTGCTTGGCGGCATTCAGGTTTTCGGCGGTGGGGTTGGCAAGCAATTCGTCGATACGCTCGTTCAACACCTCGGCGGCGTTGAGCGCATCGGCGTAATTGGCATGCGCCAGGTCGGCGTAGTGAGTCACCACCGCATCGGCGCTAACGGTATCGTCAGCGGCGGTGTCGGCAAAAACCGAGGCAAAAGGCATCAGCGCGCTAAGCGCAACGATGCCTGCAAGAGGGCGACGGGGCATGGTGGCGGGCATGACAGTATCCTTTTAGGTTAAGATCTTACAGAAACGGCTAAAGTAAAATGCTAGGGTTGTTATTGAGCCTCAAAATGAAATGTAATCCATTAGCCCCTGGGATTCAATCTTATTTGATGCCCTATAACGCATATTGCTGGATACAATCGCCATTGTTTGCCCTGCGTCATTGTCTGCTGCCCCGGGAACATCACTATGCTCGATTACAAACTGCTCCATGCCCTGGCAACCGTGGTGGAATGTGGCGGTTTTGAGCGCGCAGGGGACGTGCTGGGCCTATCGCAATCGGCCGTCTCCCAACGTTTGAAAGCCCTGGAAGTGCGGTTAGGGCAGCCCGTGTTGATCCGCCACCCACACCTGGCACCGACCCCGGCAGGCCAGCGGCTGTTAACCCATTACCAGCAGGTCCAGCTGTTAGAACGCGACCTGCGCGGCTCATTGCCCACGCTGGATGATCCCGCTCCTCGTCTGCGCATTGCGATTAACGCGGATAGCGTCGTGACCTGGTGGGCCGAGGCGATTGCCGACATCTGCCAGGCTGAGGGGCTTTTGCTGGATCTTGTTATCGAGGATCAGGACGTCGGCCTCAAACGTTTGCGCGACGGCGATGTCGCGGCCTGCCTGTGCGCCACACCGCAGCCGATTGCCGGGGCGCGCAGTCTGGCGCTGGGCGAAATGCACTACCATCCGCTCGCTTCACCTGACTATGCGGCGCGGCACTTCCCGGAAGGACCCAGCGATGACGCTTTTCAACAAGCACCAGCCATCGTCTTCGGCCCCCATGATCAGTTGCAGCACCAGTTTCTCGCCCAGTGCGGCTACCATGGCCGCTTTCCCTACCACCTATGTCCCTCATCGGAGGGGTTTATCCGGCTGGCTGCGGCTGGCATTGGCTATGGCATGATGCCCCAATTACAGACCCATGCACTGATCAACAGCGGCCAACTGGTCAGCATTGCGCCAGGACAAGCGCTCAGCGTCCCGCTCTATTGGCATTACTGGCGACATAGCGGCACCTTGGTTCAGCGGCTCACCGAACGACTGTCGCAAGTCACCTTGATCTAGATCATCCATTTTTCTTACGCGGTGGCATAATCCTTCTACAATGGCACTAGCCCATTAAAGGTCGGCAGTCCTACGGTGAAAGGCTGAATTATCGTTGACGCAATACGTGTCATCAAAACGACGCAGCTGCCAGAGTATCTTAAGCTTCCTTTGTGATAACCAAGCCAATGCCCCGATATCGGTAACCGCGCTAAGGGACAACAGCACGGGGTCAAAAAAACATAACCAAAGCGACCTCCTATGCATGCATGTTTGTTACACCGCCAGGTTTGCGTGGGCTTACTTTTGCTGCTGATAGGCTGGATAGCCAGCTGGCAGCCAGCTGCCGCTTCGCTGACCACCTCGGTCGATCAGTCTCGCTATTCGCTTACCGACCACACCCAGTTCTGGCAGAGCGATGCGCCTCTTACGCTTGACGAGCTGCTTGAGCGCGACCCATCGTTCACTCAGGCTCAGCACAAAAGCGACCTGAATTTTGGCTATACACCCGACGAGGTATGGCTGCGCACCCAGGTCGAAAACCCAACGGCACATACCCAGCGCTGGATCGTTGAATTTGAATATCCCTTTCTGGATCGCGTGACGCTTCATGTAATGCGTGAACATTATAATGAACAAAAGATAAGCGGCAGCGCCGTGCCCATAGAGCAACGAGAGCTTGCCCATCGTCAGGCGGTATTTCCGTTAAATCTGGCGCCGGGCGAAACGGTTACCCTATACGCCAGGGTCAATGCGGCGGGCAGCAAGATGCTGAACTATAACCTGCTCTCCGAGCAGGCGTTCTACCAGCAGAATGACCGGCATAACTTCTGGCTCGCGACCTATTTCGGCATATTGCTGGGCCTTGGTCTTTATAACCTGTTGTTATTTTTCGGTCTCAAAGAGCGCGTATTTTTATATTATTCGCTATTTACGCTGGGCTTTACCGTCGCGATTTTAACCTTCAACGGCATCGGCACCCTGATGTTCTGGAGCGCCCTGGGCGAAAACACCTCACGCTTGGTCGCTATTGGTTTCATCTTCGCCTCGACCATGGGTACGTTTTTTGCCCAAAGCTTTCTTGAAACGAAAAACTTCACGCCCCGCTGGCACCGCCTGTTGAGCTATTTCCGCGTCTACTGCCTGCTCGCGCTCGTGGCGACGGTGTTTCTACCTATTCAACCGGCCCTGCGCCTGATGGACGTGACCGGGTTCATGGCTGCGCTGACGATCCTGATATGCGGTATCTACTGCATCACGCAGCGCGTACCCAGCGCGCGGATATTTGTCTTGGCATGGTCATTGTTTCTGGTTGGCGCCTGCGTGTTTGCGCTGCGCAATCTCGGCATTTTGCCGGCCAATTTTATTACCTTGCACGGCATTCAGATTGGCTCGGCAATGGAAATGCTCTTGTTATCGTTTGCCCTGGCCGCCCGCTTCAACAAGCTGAAGCGACAAAAAGAAAGCGCTCAGAACGAAATGCTGATGACGCTGAAACGCCAGGAAGCGGTGCTGGAACAAAAAGTGGCCGACCGCACAAAAGCGCTCGAACGTCTCGCCACTCGCGACATGCTGACCGGGCTATTGAACCGTAAAGGCCTCACCGACTGCGCCGAAAAAGCCCTCCAACGCGCTCAGCATATCGGGCAACCCGTGGCGCTTTTCATGCTCGATCTGGACCGTTTCAAGCCCATTAACGATCAATATGGGCATGAAGCCGGGGATTTTGTGCTTCAACAGGTCGCCAAGCGTATCGAACACCTGGCCCGTGCGCATGACCGCTGCGCCCGTTTTGGCGGGGACGAGTTCATTTTGTTGATTGAAGGCATTGACGACGTCACCGTCCTCAACGACATTCGCCAACGCCTCAATGCCGCCATACGCAAGCCCATCAAACTCCCTTGTGGTGAGCTGGTCAGCATTGACGTCAGCATTGGCATGAGCATCAGCCAAGGTGATCACGATTGTTTGAAGAACCTGATCTGCGAAGCCGATGAAAAAATGTACGACGTTAAAGCCAGCCGAGCCGACCGTGCTATACGCTATTATTCAGCAAAGCCGTAAGGCGTTAGTCAAACAGGCTCATCCGCGTCATCACGTTGTCGCGCTTGATGCGCCAGTGATAAAGCGCGCCCAATACATGCAGGGTTACCAGCACCACAATGGCCCAGCCGAGCCAACCATGCCAGGTAAAGAGCCGCTCGGAAAGCGCCGGACGTTCGCCAATCAGCCCTGGCAGATGCCAATGAAAGAACTCTACCGGGAAACCGCCGCTGGCCGTTGCCGCCCAGCCCAATAGCGGCATCACGATCAAGGCCGCGTAGAGCAGATGATGCACGCTGGTGCTGACAATACGTTCGAAGCCGTTCAAGGGCGGGTCGTGGTCGGGTACCACGAACGCAATACGGGTGACGATACGCAATGTCATGAGCAACAGTATGGTCACGCCCAGCGTTTTATGACTGGTGTATAGCAGGTTTGTAAACCCCGTGCCGATCAGCTCTACCGTTCGTTCAAAGCCCAGAAAACCCAGCGTCAAACCGCTCGCCAGCGAGAGTAGCGCCGCCCCCGCGACCAGCCAGTGGAGTACCCGGTGAGGGTAAATATAGTGGTCTAACTCGTGCATGCTGTGCTCCCTCTACAACCGCCCAGAATTCGCTTAGTTGCGCTTAGTTTAGCGAGTTCTGGGCAACTTCGCTGCTAAAGCCGACTTGTCACCGTCAACGCTTGCCGTCAGGGCGCCCAGGCATCAACCGGTGCGGCCAATTGCTCCCGAATCAGTTCGCCCAGCCGACGTGCGGGTTCCGAGGGGCGATGCGGTGCGCGATGGAGGGCCAGTTCAATCATCGGCAGCGACGGCATGCCACTGGCCTCGTCAAGCGGCCTTAACAGCGGCGTCAGCATGCTCCGCGTCACCACCACTACCGCCAACCCGGCCGTCACGATAGGCGCCAGCCCTGCCATGGATTGACTGGTATAGGCGACGCGCCAGTCGCGTCCGGCGTTTTTCAGCGCCTGTTCGGCGATCTCACGAAACACATCCGCACCAGGTGAATACAGTGCCAGTGGCAGCGGGTCGGTTAGCGATGGCTGCTGGTTAACGCCTACCGCCCATATCAAAGGCTCGCGACGAATGATCTCGCCGCCTGGGGAATTACGCTGCCGGGTCACCAGCGCCAAATCCAGCTCGGCACGTTTTACGCGTTCCACCAGGTCGCCACTGGTACCGCACCTGACCTGAAGCCCCACGCCCGGGTATAGCTGGTGAAAGTAGGCAAACACGGAAGGCAATAATGAGGCGTAGTCTTCCGGGATGCCCAGGGTCAGCTCACCGCCCACCTGGCGCGCCTGCATGTCGCTCCAGGCTTCGTCATTGAGGATCAACAAGCGACGGGCATGGTTAAGCAACCGTTCTCCATCCGGGGTAAAGCGGAGTTTGCGCCCTTCACGCTCGTGAAGGGTCAGCGCCAGCTGGGTTTCCAGACGCTGAAGCTGCATGCTGACGGTCGACTGGGTATAGGCCAGGCGTTTTGCAGCCGCCGTCACGCTGCCGGTGTCGGCGATTGCCACTAGCGTGCGGAGTAACGTCAGATCCAGCGTCGGCGCCCTCATACATCATATTCCTTGATAAAAATGATCAAAAAAGATCGATATTGTGATGTGTTGGCAATGAGTATGCTGTGCAGGTCATTTCAAGGCAAGTCAGGAGACCGCTCATGCATCCCGTCAATCCACTCGTTGTGTTTCCACGTAGCTATAGTGTTGGCGCGGCGCTGGTGGCCGTGATGCTCTGGAGTGCCGCCCCCCTTCTGGCCGATTATGCCCGCGCCACGCCGCCGCTTCAGCTCACGGCCTTGACGCTGCTGGCGGGCGCATTGGCAACACTTCCGCTGAGTCGACGGGTTAACGTTGCCAGCTGTGGCCACACCTGGCAGCTAAGCATTTGGCTGGGTATTCCGCTGCTGATCATTGGTGCCGTCAGCACGTATTTTATCGGCATGCGGCTGGCCCCCGCGGCTGAAGCGGCATTGATCACCTATACCTGGCCGGTACTGTTCGTGCTGCTCAGCCAGTGGAGCCGGTTGGGTCGTTTGCGGATGGGCGGATTGGTCGGTGCGCTGATTGCCTTTTCCGGTGCGGCCCTGCTGCTGATCCCGCAAGCGTCTGGGGGTGGGGGCGACACTGCGCTAACCGGTTATGCGCTGGCGCTTTTAGCCGCCTGCTGCTGGGCACTTTATTCCTGGCTTAGCCAAGTAGCACCGGTACCGCTAACGCCGTTGCTGCCGCGTTTACTGCTGATTGCCTGTGCGATGGCCGCGGCCGCGAGTGCGTTACTCGAAGGGCAGATTGCATTACCCAGCAGTGAAGCGGTGCTGACCGGCATGGCACTGGGTCTTGGCCCTTACGGCATCGCCATGGTGGCCTGGGATAAAGCGCTGCGCTGGGGGCATACCAGCTTGGTGGGCAGTCTTGCTTATGGTGTCCCCATTCTGGCAGCGCTGCTGTTGGTATTGGCCGGCATGAGCACGCTGGACTGGCGCCTGCCGGTGGCTGGCGCCCTGGTGGTCGTGGGCTGCCTGAAAGCTGGTCGTTAATGCCAGGCACATCCCGCTTACAGCTGAGGCTCTCCCTCGCTTGGCTCAGCGCGAGTACTAAGCTCAAATAAGCCGCTGGCGGTATTACTGTAGCCCCGGGCGGTGACTGTGTAGGTACCGGGTAACAGCTGTTCGGTTATGCGCGAGTCCGTGCCCCCTGCCCCGTCATCATCGCTCAACGCAACGCCGTTGCCGTCAAGCTCAAGATACGTATCGAAATCGCTGGAACGCATGTCGAGCGTGACGCTGGATGTTTCGGCGAGGGTGAGCTCATAGGTCAACGACTCACCGCTGTACCAGCCATTGAGCGACTCGCCCGGGGTCAGCTCACCCGCATTACGCAGTTGGGTATCGCTGGGCAACTCACGGGGCGTCAGCGCCAGTGTAAAGACACCTTCGCCGTCACCGTAGGCCGAACGTGCTGTCACTTGATAGTCGCCGGGCGCCAGAAAATCGGCGATACGCGCATTCAGGTTACCCGCGCTGTCGTCATCCTCGCGGTAGTAGCCATTGGGCCCTTCCAGCACCAGGTAGGCGTCGAATTCATCGGAACGCATGTCAATGTCGTACATGCCCGCCTCTTCAATCGTGAACGTATAGTCACGCTCATCGCTCTGAAGCCAGCTATCCAGCGGCGTATCCAACGCCAGGGTGTCCGTATCGCTGAGCTCAAGGCGACGGCTTTCAAGGGTGAAAGGGCCGTAGCTTTGGGCGTCTGCACCACTGACCGCCAGCATGTAGTCGCCGCTTTGCTCGATGCGCTGGCGCAATACCTCGGCGCTACCCAGCAGTTGAAGCTGGTCATCATAGAGCGCCACCACGCCTTTGAGTGCTCCCGCCAGCGATACCTCTACCAAATCGTCTTCATCCAGCGCGATGACATAGCGCTCGAAACGGCTGCCATCATTGCCGTTGAGCGCACTTTCAGAGGTCACCTCCCCTCTCAAGCGCTCCCCCAAGGTGACGCGCTCAAGACCTGCCAAACGGCTCGACTCAGCAGTGTCCTGGTCGGTTTGAGAATCGGGTGTTAGCTCGGACGGTATATTGAGCGTAATGGCCTGTGCCGCCAAAAAGCCGATAACACCGCCGCCAACGGCGACAAGCAGATAACCAAGCGAAGAAGATTTAGCCATGAGCAATCCTTGATCTTGTGGCAGATAGATATCGTCGGGTTCAATCCGGCATTATATGCGCATAATCGCCGCCATTGGGTTGGCAGCCTCATCTGGTTTGGTTTTTTTTATAAACATGATGCCATCAACGGCCCTGGATAAGCCGCTGAATTAAAAGGCGCCAGATATTATACACAAGAGAGGCCAACATGAGGCCAATGGCGCCGATCTTCTAAAAGCTTGCCCAGGATAAGGTCCAGCGTTACTATCCAATAGCCAAATTGGCACCTCATCGATGAATGCGAAACCCGCGACACGACACACTGAGGTACTCCTATGGGAGCTATCAAACACACGTTATTGAGTTTTTGCTTTGCCATAGCCGTATTCACAACGGCAGTGAATAGCGCTCTGGCACACGGGACACCAGCCGATACACAGCGCGGCGTTGCGTCCTTCTACAGCGACCGCTTTCAAGGCGCAACCACCGCCAGTGGTGACGCCTTTGACCAAAAGGCGCTGACCGCCGCGCACCCGAGCCTTCCCTTTGGAAGCAAGGTGCTGGTAAAGCGCCCTGATACCGGACAAGAAGTCGAGGTCCTGATCAATGACCGCGGCCCTTACGTGCAAGGGCGTATCATTGATCTGTCCAAAAGCGCAGCGCGTGAGTTGGGCATGCTGAAGCGCGGCGTCGCACCGGTTATGGTGACGCTGCTGAACTAGCGACGCCCTACCACGACCTACTGCATTCACATCAACGGGCGCTCAAGCGCCCGTTGTTTTTTTGTGCGTCCTTTGCCAGGATTCGCGGCGAAACTATCAAGCACGCTAACGGTCTCTAAGTAACACGGAACGTTATTCAAAACACCGTTTCAAGAGCACCGCTTTGAAGAACATCGTCGCTGGAGGCACCATGCAGTCACGCTTTTTTACGCTAAGCCGTTATCCGGAAGGTCGCCCCGAACGCGAACTCTTTCAACTGGAAACCCAAACGCTCCCGGATCTCGCCCCCGGCGAAGTCCGCATCCGCAACCATTGGCTTTCGGTAGATCCTTACATGCGCGGCCGAATGACCGGCCTGCACACTTACGTGCCGCCATTTGAGCTGGGCAAGCCCATGGAAGGCGGTGCCATTGGCAAAGTCATTGCCTCACGCGACGAGCGCCTGAAAGAAGGTGATCTGGTCGGTCATATGGGCGGCTGGCGCGATATTGCACAGATTTCCTCCGAGAGTGTTCAAGTGCTGCCGGACTTTGGCGTGGCCGAACAGGCCTACCTGGGCGTGCTGGGAATGCCGGGTATGACCGCCTGGACAGGGCTTAACCGGATAGCCAACTGTCAGCCTGGCGATAACGTTCTGGTCAGTGCCGCCAGCGGTGCCGTCGGCTCACTGGCGGTGCAGTTGGCGAAAGCAAAAGGCTGCCACGTGGTAGGCATTGCGGGCGCGGCCAACAAACTCGCCTGGCTGGAATCGCTGCATATCGAACCCGTGAGCTACCGTGACCGGAGCGCCGAAGAGCTTGGCAATGCCATCCAGTTGGCCAGCCCCAAAGGCATTGACGTGGTGTTTGAAAACGTCGGTGGCACCTGCCTGGAAGCGGCGCTAAGCCAGTTGAACGAGGGCGCACGGATTGCGGTCTGCGGCATGATTGACAGCTACAACGCCAAGACACCGGTACCCGGCCCCAGCAACCTGGCCCAGCTTGTGGTGCGCAAAGCGAGAATGCAGGGCTTCATCGTGGCGGATCATTGGCAACATTACCCGGACTTCCTCAAGGAAGTCGCCCCCCAGGTCGTCGACGGCAAGCTCGACTATAAAGAAACCGTCAAAGAAGGGCTGGAAAACACCCCCGATGCGTTTCTGGCACTGTTCGATGGCGACAATACCGGCAAGATGCTGGTCAAGTTGAATTGATGCTGCACTGAACGCCACTCACTGTTGTGTATTTAAGCCGCGCCTGGTCTTCCAGCGCGGCTTTTTCATTTACCTGACCCTTCATATCATTGAGAAACACATAAAATCGTTAGACCATTGATGTATTGACTCTTAAAATAGTTAGCGCGTTAAGCATATGACGCCTGATGATGGTTCGAGAGGATCGCCAAGCGATCCAGAGTTCATAAAAGGGGAACTTCATGGAAGACCGCAAGCGGGCAAAATGGCCCGCTATTTTTCTTGGCCTACTGCTTATCATCGCGGGCCTCGCCCTGGCGATTGGCGGCGGCAAGCTGCTTAGCCTGGGGGGCAGTGCGTATTACCTGATAGCGGGTATTGCCATGGTCACAAGCGGCGTATTGCTCGCCCTGCGTAAGGGAGCCGCTTTGTGGCTCTACGCGCTGGTTTTATTCGCCACCCTGGGATGGGCGCTGTGGGAAGTCGGCCTGGACTGGTGGCAGCTTGTTCCCCGGGTGGCCATCCCCTGTTTGATCGGCATTGTATTGCTGCTGCCGTGGTGGCGAAAATCCCTCGACTCGCGGGGCGGCAGCGTGGCGCTTGGCCTGGCCGTCATCGCTTCGATTGGCGTCGCCCTGGCCAGTCAGCTTGACGACCCGGCCACCGTTGAAGGCACCCTCGATACCCAGCGCAGCGACCACCAGGAAGCCGTCAACCCGGCTCAGGTGGCCGGTGACGACTGGCCTGCCTATGGGGGTACCAACGCGGGCACGCACTATTCGAGTCTCGATCAGATCACGCCGGACAACATCGGCGAACTGGAAGAAGTCTGGCGCATTCAGACCGGCGACGAGGCAGGCCCTGACGCGCCGCCGGAAATCACCAACCAGAACACGCCGCTCAAGGTGAACGATAGCCTTTACATCTGCACCTCGCACAGTCGGGCGATGTCCTTGGACCCGGAAACCGGCGAGACCAACTGGTCCTTCGACCCGGAGATCAGCACCATGGGCGCAGAGGACTTCTCCGGCTGGGCGCACATGACCTGCCGCGGCCTCGCCTATTACGATGCCGGTAGCTATGCAGAAAGCGACAACGCCAACACAGCTGGCACTGGCCGTGTGCTCGAGCTATTCAACAACCGCGATGACTTCGCTATCGACCCGGCATTTCTGCTGACCTGGACGGCTGGCCGCGCCACTACCAACAACATCGCGCCCCGCATGCCCAGCGCCGCCGACGTGATGTGCCCGCGCAGGCTCTACCTGCCTACCGCTGATGCGCGTCTGATTGCGCTAAATGCGGATACCGGCGAGCGCTGCGAAGCGTTTGGCGATGACGGTGAAGTCGACCTGACGCGCAATATCGGCGACTTTGACCCCGGCGGCTACTATTCCACTTCGCCCCCCACGGTAACCGAGAACCTGATTATCCTCGGCGGCCACGTCACTGATAACAGCTCCACCGATGAACCCTCCGGCGTGATCCGCGCCTTTGACGTACACACCGGTGAGCTGGTCTGGAACTGGGACAGCGGCAATCCCCACCACACCGAGCCGCTGGACGCCGGTGAAACCTACACCCGCAACTCACCCAATGTCTGGGCACCGATCAGCGTCGATGAAGACCTGGGCATGGTCTATCTGCCCATGGGCAATGCCACGCCCGACCAGTACGGCGCCAACCGCAGCGCCAACGACGAGACCTACAGCGCGGGACTGGTAGCCCTCGACCTTGCATCGGGGCAGGTCGAGTGGGTCTACCAGTTTGTCCACCACGATCTCTGGGATATGGACACACCCGCCCAGCCGGTACTTATTGACCTCGCTACCGAGAACGGCACCCAGCCAGCGGTCGTTCAGCCGACCAAGCAGGGCAGCCTTTACGTGTTGAACCGCGAAACCGGCGAACCGATTGTGCCCATCGAGGAAATCCCGGCCCCACTTGGCGCCGTTGAAGGCGACTGGACCGCCGAGACGCAGCCGCGTTCCGAACTTAACCTGCTGCCGGCGCCGCTCACCGAAAGCGACATGTGGGGCGCCACACCGTTTGACCAGATGATGTGTCGCATTCAGTTCAATTCACTGCGCTACGAGGGCCAGTACACGCCGCCGTCGCTTGAGGGCAGCATTGTCTACCCGGGCAACGTCGGTGTGATGAACTGGGGCGGTGTCGCGGTGGACCCCGAACGCCAGGCGCTGTTCACCGGCGCCAAGTACCTGGCCTTTGTCTCGACGCTGGTTCCCCGTGAAGAGGTCGAAGAGAGCCAGGGCTCGGCCAGCGAACAGGGGCTGCAGGTCAATGCTGGTGCGCCTTACGCCGTCAAGCTGGGGCCGCTACTGTCGGTGCTCGGCCTGCCCTGCCAAACGCCCTCCTGGGGTGATGTGGCGGGTATCGACCTGCAGGAAGCCGAAGTAGCCTGGAAGCATCGTAATGGCACCACCCGGGACAGCATGCCCTTCGACCTGCCGATTGGCTTTGAAGTAGGCGTGCCAGCCCTTGGCGGCCCGCTGACCACCGGCGGCGGGGTGTCGTTCCTGAGCGGTACGCTGGATCAGTACCTGCGCGGTTACGATATCACCACCGGTGAAGAGCTGTTCAAGGCTCGCCTGCCCGCAGGTGGCCAGGCGACACCCATGACCTACACCGGGGAAGACGGCCGCCAATACGTGGTGGTAACGGCCGGTGGCCACGGCACCTTTGGCACCCAAATGGGTGACTACGTGATTGGCTACGCGCTACCGGAGTAAGTTCGGGTATCCATAGCAAGCACGGGCGGCCTCGATTACCGAGGACCGCCCGTTTTTGTCTTAATGAACAGTCGGAACAACCCTTGGTGGGGGCGCTGTAAACCCATCCGTGGGCGCTACATTCGCCATCCATGGCGAATAACCCCCACTACGGGTTGTTTCCGACTTCCGTGCTTACCCATGATTTTAAAAACTTAAAAGCTAACTTCTACCCCACCATAAACACTGCGGCCCGGGGCAGGCTCGTAATAGCGGCCGAAACCCGCATTTAAACGCACGTTGGCGTAGTGCTCTTCGTCAAGCAGGTTGCGTACGCCGACATAAGCGTTGAGCCGGGTATCCTCCCCCAGGCGCCAGCCATTGCCCGCGCGCAGATTCAACAACCAGTAATCATCCACCTCTACCTCATTGGCATTATCGGCCACCATGTCGCCTATGTACTGGGTTTCCAGCGTGGCAAAGCGATCATCGCGCCCTTCCCAGGTCAACTGGTTGACCCAGGTCTGTTCCGGCAAACCGGGGATACGATTACCCCCAAAGCGCTCTGAGGGTGTAGAGAAGCGATCAAACTCGTAGCGCGCCAGCGTCAAGGCGCTATCCAGCCGCCATTGGTCGGCAAACTGCCAGCCCAGCGCCAGCTCGATGCCATCGCGGTCGGTATCACCGGCGTTTTGGTAGAAAGTGCGATCCCCCTCGTCGTACGGCACCAGCTCATCGCGCACGCGCACCGAAAACAGCGTCAGGTCGTAATCCAACGCCAGCGGCGCCAGATAGCCTCGCGCCCCCACTTCACGGTTCCAGGCTTTTTGCGGCTCAATCGCCGCATTGAAGCCGCCGCCTTCGGGGTTGGCAAACTCCGAAAACGTCGGTGTTTCAAAGGCGGTGCCGGTATTCACGTAGACCTGATGCTGGGGGCGGTAGCGATAACTCAGCCCCGCCGAGCCGCTCCACTCATTAAAGCGGCGGTCGCCGCTCTGGTCGCCGTCATCCTGATAACGGTCATCCACCTCTAATTCCACCTGATCAAAGCGCGCGCCCAGGGAAAGGGTCAACTTCTCGGTCATGGCCAGGTCGCCCTGGACGAAGGCGCCGGTCGAGGTGGCCGTCTGGGTTTCTTCAGCCAACTGCTCACCGACGACGCCCTGGGGGTTCACGTCCTTGCGGAAGCGCTCGTCATCCTGCCGGGCCACCTCGACGCCTGCGATATAACTCAGCGGCAGATCACCCAAGGTCACCTCATGGTGGTACTCGGCGCTCGCCCCCAGGTAATCCCGCTGATAGCCGATGCGGCTGTCACCGACGTACGGCAACTGCTGCTCAAAATCCCGTTGGGAGATAAACCCCTTGAGGTATAACTCACCAGGGCCAACGGCCAGGTCTTCGTACTGTAACCCCAGCAGTTGCTGGTCCACGTTTTGTCCTGCATCCAGCGCCAGCGAATTCGGCGCGGCCTGATCACGGCCTTCTGCTACTTCATCCGCGTTCAAGGCACCGGGATCCTCCGAGCGCGGGTTGTCCAACAGGTTGACGATGGCGGTCAACGCCCGCTCTCTGCCCAGTTCCCGACGAAGCTTGGCATTCAACAGGTACTTTTCCGTCGAGCTTTGCTCGCGATAGCCATCGACATTGAGCGCCGAGAGGCTAACGTGGTGCGACCAGCCGCCTTGGCTCCCCCCGGTTTGCAGGGATGTCTTACGGTAGCCATCGCTGCCTGCCTCGGCGCGCAGGCTCGTGCCGGGGTTATCGCGGCCATCGGCGGTGGTCACATCGATCACACCGCCTGCTGCATTGCCGTAGAGTACCGACGACGGCCCGCGGATCACTTCGATACGCTCGGCGCTGTCCAGGTCAATCGCATCGAGCTGGGCCTGGCCGTCCGGCAGGGTATAAGGGATACCATCCACCATGACCGTGATGCCTCGCACGCCAAAGGGTGCGCGGGCGCCAAAGCCACGAATCGAGATGCGCTGGCCCTGGGCGAAATTATCGCGGTTTTGCAAGAACACGCCGGGCACCCGCACCAGCGATTCATCCAGCCGAACGCGCTGCTGCCCCTGGGCAATGGCATCGGACTCAAGCGTTGAGACGGCCGCGGGCGTTGCGTAAAGCTCGCGGGCCAACCGGGGAGCCGTGACCTCAATCGTTGCCATTTCTGTGTCATTCGGCTGGGCCAGGGCTGGAGGGGTTAGCAAGCAGCCCGCCAGGCAAACCGAGGTGGTGGTGAGTCTTTTCACAGGGGTCCCTCCCGGGGCATCAAAAGAGTGTGTATAACAATGCTGTATAACTAGACGGAACGTTTTCTCACGGCGTGCGTCATAGCTTATTATTGGCCTCGCTAGAAGCGCTGACGGTGTCTACAATTGTAGTCGTTTTTGCTACTGCTACTATGAGATCGCTTGTTATCGTTCTTGTATAAGTACTTTTTTAAGTACTTTTTAAAGCACTTGCTTAAGTGCTCAGGTAAGCAATAACGAGAATGACGTAAGCAACAATACCCTGAAAGCAAAGGAGGCTTCATGGCGTTTACCGCGACTGACCCGATCAAAATGATCTTTGCGGTCATTTTACCGCCCCTCGGCGTATTTTTTGAGGTGGGTTTTAAAGGACATTTCTGGCTTAACATCCTCTTGACGCTGTTTGGTTTTGTGCCCGGCATCATCCATGCGTTTTATGTGATACTGAAACACTAGCTTTACCCCGGTAATTGAAAAAAACCGCCTGCGTTCAGGCGGTTTTTTTTGCTTAACTGGCAGCCCCATGCCGCCGCTTATGCAGGGCATGCACTTTTTCGTCCCAGCCAGCAACCGGCCCTTCTACCGGGAGGCCAGGCACCACTTGCTGAATCGGCAAGGTTGCCACCGGCGGCGGTGCCACGCCCAGTTCGGCCAACCAAGTACCCAGCTGTGCCGAGGAACTGGCATAGACGATACGCCCCAGCCCCACCCAGCCATGCGCCGCTGCGCACATCGGGCAATGCTCGCCAGAGGTAAACACCGTGGCCTGTGCTCGCGCCTCTGGCGTCATATGCTGGGCCGCCCAACGTGCCAGGGCGAATTCGGGATGCTGGGTAGAGTCGCCGCCAGCGATGCGGTTGCGATCTTCAGCCAGCACCTCACCATCGCCACTGACAAGCACACTGCCAAAGGGCTCATCGCCAGCCTTCAGGGCTTCTTCGGCAAGCGCCACGGCGTGTGCCAGGTAGCGCTGCTCTCGCTCATCCAACATGGGCTCTCCTCACCTTGCGTGGTTTTCCAAGCTACCCCTTTGCCGCCGCTACTGTCGCTTCGTCAGCCGGTTCTTCACTTAACGACTCGCCTTCGCTACGCGCAATAACGGAGGTGCCGACCAGGTCGCCCGTGACGTTGAGCGCCGTACACCCCATGCCGACCAGGGCATCGATAGCGGTCAAAAGCGCAACGGTTTCAATCGGCAGACCCACCTGGGCGAATACGGTGGCAATCATGATGATGCCTGCACCCGGTACTCCGGCCGTGCCGATCGACACAAGAGTACCGATCAGCACAATCTGCACCATGCTGATAAAATCCAGCGGCGCGCCGATTACATTGGCGGCAAATACCGCCGAGATGGCGATACGAATCGCCGCGCCATCCATGTTCAAGGTAGCCCCTAACGGCAGGCTGAAACCATAAATACTTTTGGAAATCCCCAAGCGACGGGCTGCATTGACCGTAATGGGTAAGGTGCCGGAACTACTCTGGGTGGCAAACGCCGTGAGCATCGGCGTGCGCGCTTCGCGGAAGAAAGCGCGCAGTTTTACCCCGAACAGGCTCATGATGCCGCAGTAAATCAACAGATGCGCCGCCAGCGCTATGTAGAGCACAACGACCATATCGCCCAATGACAGCAGCGTTTCCAGGCCCTGGCGGCTCACCGTTTCGGCAACAATCGCAAAGACGCCGATGGGGACGTAGTGCAATACCCCCGACATGACTTTCAAGGTGACCTCGTTCAGCGACTCGATCACCTCATACAGCCGCTCGCCCATGGCATGCTGGCGCGCTGACTGGCGCATTTTCAGCAGCGCGATGCCGAATACCAGCGCCGTAAAGATGATCCCCAGCATATTGAGCTCGGAAAAGGCGCCGATAATATTGTTCGGCACGATATTGAGCAGCGTGTCGACAACGCCCGGATTATCCGGCACCGAGAAGCTGGCATCCTCATCCAGCGTCATCCCGCTGCCTGGACTGAACAGCGTCGCGACGGTTAACCCCACCATAATCGCCAGCGCCGAGGACGCCAGGTAATAGCCGAGTACCTTGCCGCCGATGCGGCCCGCGCTGCCCTCCCGGGACTGGTTCACGCCCACCATCAGGGTAAACAGCACAATGGGCACAATCAGGAACGTCAGCAGCCGCAGCAGCAGATCGCCCAGTGGCGCCAGCCAGGCAGCCACTGTCTCTCCACCCAAAAGCCCGACCACGACACCCAGCACCAGCGCGATGGTGACGCGTAAAATCAACGACGCCTGAGAATAGGCTTTCCATATGCGATTCATTGGATGTCCTTTACAGGATTGAATATGTTCGCAATGCTAACATTATAAGCACGCTCATTATTATATCAGTGTGGCATAGCGATATTTGCCCTGAACACGTCGGTACCCTGGAGCACGAATGAACAAGATCAATCCGAGCAAGCTGCACCATAGCAAATGGACGGCGGTTCAGCCGCGCAACAAAGAAAAGCACTTCATGGTTACCCAACTGATCCGGGATGAGGATGAGAACGTCGTGGACGTTGTCGTCGAAGCGATCTATTCCCACCGGGAAACGGTCATGCCATGGCAGCACTTGAGAGATGACAGCGTGTGGAAAATGGGCTGGCAATAACCAATGGGCGCCATGAGGTTTAGAAAAATAAAACCTGAAAGGTTTTGACACCCAAAAAGATCCATGGCACTGTGTCGTCAGTGGTTAGCAAGCAGCATGGTTTCAGAAGTGTACGATCTATTTCGGCAGCCTGACATTGTATTCCTTGTTTCACCCGCTACTTAAATCTGGGTAATACCAGGAACTTAATTAAGGCGCTTTTGCGCGAAAGGATCTACATCATGGCAACTGGCACAGTTAAATGGTTTAACGACACTAAAGGCTTCGGTTTCATCGCTCCTTCTGACGGCGGCGACGACCTCTTTGCCCACTTCTCCGAGATTCAAGCCGACGGCTTCAAATCTCTGCAAGAAGGCGCTAGCGTCTCTTTTGACGTTACCCAAGGCAAGAAAGGCCTACAAGCTTCAAACATCAAGCAAACTTCCTAACATCCGTTAGCAGTTTGCCCGAACCTTCCGGGGTTTGGACCACAAGGCCCGCTTAGGCGGGCCTTTTTGCGTTTGGCATCTATGAAAATTGCCTTTAAATACGCTCCCACCGCACGACTCGCACGTCCACCGTCAAGGTTATCTCCCCAAGTGCAGCGGCCTTCTCGCGGCCTTCAGTGGTGGCACGGTAAAAATGCGGCGTCATCACCAGCAAATCGGCAATCGTCTCTGCATCGTTGAGCGTAAGCGTGTAGCGCAGCACCTCTGAACCCAGCGACGCGAATCCCGCTGGCGGTTCAACATCACTTGCCTGCTCCGGTTTTAACGTCGGGTAGATAATATCGCGCAATTCACGCAGATGATCCGACCCCGCCTCCACCTGTAGCAGCAGGCCGCCTGGTTTGAGTACCCGCGCGAACTCGTCAAAGACCGGAAAACCAAACATGCAAAGCACACAATCGAGCGCCCCGTTCTGAACCGGCAGGTTGGCATTGCTGCCCACCACCCAGCGGCTGTGCGGTTGCTGCTTATTATCCTGCTTGGCCGCCGCCTGCACGGCCCATTTGGAAATATCCAGCCCCATTAATGCAAGCAACGTCTGGCTCGCCGCCGCATCGACTAACTCCCGAAGGTAGTAGCCATCACCACAGCCAGCATCGAGACAGCTGAACAAGGTATCGCGGGGTAATTCTTGTTCTGCGTGGTCAAACACCGCCCGGCTCACCACCTCGGCAATCGGCTGATAGTGACCCGCCTCCAGAAACCGACGCCGCGCGGCCACCATCGCCTTGCTATCGCCAGGATCGCTGGAGCGTTTTTGCTGAACCGGCAGCAGGTTCACATAGCCTTGTTTGGCAATGTCGAAGCTATGCCCCGCCGGGCAGCACCATGCGCTATCTGACGGTGTCAGAGGCTTACCGTCTAACGGACAGGCCAGCGCCTGAAAAGGGGAGGTGTTCATGCCAATAATGCCTTATAGAGAAAGCGAACCAGGCGCAGCATGGTACCGCATCGTTTCAAGAAAGATAGCGGGCAGTGAAGCAGAAGCCACAATTGATAACGATTTGTATTAGATACTGCACCATGCCATCATTCGTAGCCTACTCTCCCCGCACGGGCTCCTTGAAAACCGCGGCCATCAGGAAGCTGGAATGACGCGCCATCCACTAAACCGTTGCATGCCGCTATGGCTGCTCGGCATGCTATTGCTCGGCATTAACATCTGCGCCGCGCAGGACCTTCAAGACGCCCACCCAAGCGTTGATGATACTGACGCGCCCCTTCCTTCTGCGCCACAACGCATTGTCACACTTTACCAAGGCGCGACTGACAGCGCCGTGGCGCTCGGCATCACCCCGGTCGGCGTTGTCGAGTCCTGGCTGGAAAAACCCATGTACCGCTACCTGCGCGATGCCCTTTCCGACGTTGACTACGTGGGCCTGGAAACCCAGCCCAATCTGGAGAAGATTGCCTGGCTTGATCCGGACCTTATCGTCGCCACCCGTTTTCGTCATGAGCGGGTACTTCCGATACTCGAGAAAACGGCGCCTACGGTCGTGGCAGGCCCGGTGTTCGATTTCAAAGCAAGCCTTTCACTTATCGCCGAGGCCACCGGCCGGGAAGACCGTGCCCGCCGCTTACTCGGAGAGTGGGATCAGCGAGTGGCGGATTTTCGCCATAAAATGCGTCGTTCGGGCCTGGCCTGGCCTCAAAAAGCCGCCGTGGCTCGCTTCAAGAGTGACCATCTGCGCCTTTATTCGTCGGGGTTTGCCGGCTCGATTTTAAGCGAGCTGGGCTTTGAACAGCCTGACGCACTCAAGGCCCAGGGCTGGGGAATGAAGCTGACCAGCGAGGAAAACATTCCCGTCATCAACGCCGACGTCATTTTTGTGATACTGGAGCCCGACGACCCGGCCATCATGGAGAACTACCGCCACTGGACGTCACACCCCCTATGGCAGCGACTGGACGCGGTACAAAACGACCGTGTGTTTGAAGTCGATACGGTGAACTGGATCATGGGCGGCGGCATTCTGGCCGCCAATGCGATGCTGGATGATCTTTATACCCATTACGACCTGACGCCTTCGCCACCTCAATCGTCGCACTCATGCCGCGCACGTCTAACGGGCAACATGGAGTCCGCTCGATGCTGAGCGGGCAAACTGCCAAAGGCGCGGGGCTATGCGTGGGCGGGATACTCATGCTGGCCAGCTTTATCGCTAGCATCATGTCGGGCCCTACCGATATACCGCTAGCCGCCTTGCTGACCTCTCTGAGTGACTACGACCCAACGCAGGTGGCCCATATTGTCCTGCGCACTGAGCGCTTGCCGCGCGCGGTGATTGCCGCCCTGGTGGGGGCAAGTTTGGCCATTGCCGGGGCGCTGATGCAGACCATGACACGCAATCCTTTGGCCTCCCCCGGCATTCTGGGGATTAACGCCGGGGCGATGTTTTTTGTCGTCGTCGCCGTCTCGTTACTACCGCTGCATACGCCTGCGAGCTATGTTTGGGCAGCATTATTGGGCGCCCTGGTTGCTGCCGGCTTGGTGGTCGTCCTCAGCCGCGGCCGTCAGGGGGAGCTTCCCCCGCTACGCGTATTGCTTGCGGGCGTGGCCGTTACCGCCATGTTTGTGTCGTTCAGCCAGGGGCTATTGATACTCGACCAGCAAAGCTTCGAAAGCGTCTTGTATTGGCTGGCCGGTTCCGTCGCGGGCCGGGAACTTTCACTGGTGGCGCCCCTGCTCCCGCTGTTCGGCTTTGCCCTGCTGCTGTGTGGTTTGCTGGTAAGACACGCCAACGCCCTCATGCTGGGAGACGACATGGTCGCGGGGCTCGGGATGCGGGCAGGCACCATCAAGCTGTTACTTGGCCTGGTAGTGATTCTGCTGGCGGGAAGCTCGGTGGCACTGGCGGGTATGATAGGCTTCGTGGGGTTGATCGTGCCGCACATGGCGCGCGGCCTGTTTGGTGTCGACCACCGCTGGCTACTACCCGCCTGTGCGCTACTGGGAGCGAGCTTGCTGCTGTTGGCCGATATCGCATCGCGCGTTTTGATGCCGCCTCAGGAGATTCCCGTCGGCGTGATGACGGCGCTGATTGGCACGCCCTTCTTTATCTATCTGGCGCGGCGACAGCAGGCCCAATGATGACCTCTTCCAGTGTTTTGAAACAGCAACACAACCTGACGAGTGATGTGCTGCCTACGCGTTTTTGGGCCATCACCGGGCTGCTTGCGCTGCTTCTGATCGTCAATATGGGGGTATCGCTCAGCCTGGGCAGTTTTCCGACACCGTTTGCAAAGGTGCTGCACGCACTCGTTTCACCGCACAAAAGCGATATTACGTTTATTATCTGGGAACTGCGCCTGCCACGGATCGTGCTAGCCGTCCTGGTGGGTGCCGCGCTGGCGATTGCTGGCGCGATTCTTCAGGGCATTGTGCGCAACCCGCTCGCCTCGCCTGATGTTATCGGCATAACGAGTGGTGCCTCGCTGGCAGCGGTCGTGTTTCTGAGCCTATTAAGTGCCCGTCTAGGCAGCCAATGGCTCCCGCTTGCTGCCTTGAGTGGCGCGTTTTGTGCCGCGTTGCTGGTGTTCTTTCTGGCCTGGAAAGGCGGCGTTAGCCCTTCGCGGATGGTGCTGGTGGGCATCGGGCTTTCCGCCGCAATGGGCGCGGCGACGACGCTTTTGATCGTGATCAGCGATGACGCGGCCGCCATGGTGGCCTACGTGTGGCTCACCGGCAGCCTTTATGCCGCCCAGTGGCAGGATGTAGCGGGTATGCTGCCCTGGTTACTGATCGCTGTTCCGCTATGCCTTGGCTACGCACGCCAGCTCGACACCATGGCTCTGGGTGATTTAGTCGCCCAAGGCCTCGGGATAAACCTGCTCAGAAGCCGCCTGATACTGATGGCCTGTAGCGTGGCGCTGGCAGGCGCTGCCGTTGCCTTTGCGGGTGGCTTGAGCTTTGTGGGCTTGATGGCCCCCCATATAGCCGCCAAGCTGGTGGGCCGTCACTTTGTCAGGCTGGTACCGGCATCCGGCTTGATCGGTGCATTGATCGTGCTCAACGCCGACCTGCTAGGCCGGGTGGCCTTTTTACCCAATGACCTGCCAGCGGGCATTTTCGTTTCCGGTATCGGCGCGCCCTTTTTCGTTTACTTGCTGTATAGAACACGCCAACGCGGTTATTGAGAATAAAAAAACGGCACCCCTTGGGTGCCGCCAATCAGCTTGCTAGTTAAGAAGACATTCGCGTTTAGAAATCCAATTGATAGCCCAGCGTGAGGGTGCGCCCCCGGCCAGTGAAGTAATACTCGTCGCTGACACGGGCCGACTGCGAGTAATAGGTGACGTAGTCTTCGTCGGTGGCATTTTCAACGCCGACGGACATGCGTCCCGCAGGCAGTCGATACGTCAGCGAGGCATCCACCAACCCATAGCCGTCAAAATCAAGTTCCGGGTTATCGACGCTACGATCGAAGTAATAACGGCTCTGCAAGCGAGTCGACACTTTATCGTTCCAGGTAGCGCTCCAGCCCAGCTTAAGCGTATCCGGGGCGATATTGATCCCGGTCAGTTCGGTCTCCACACGGCCATCACCGTCCTGATCCGACTTACCTTCGGCGTGGGTGTAGGAAAGCGACAGGTCATGATTGTCCGTTACCTGCATATCGCCGGTAATCTCGACGCCCTGAATCTCGGTCTTCTCGCGGTTGCCTACCCAGGTGCCGTTTTCCTCAGTAAGACGCTGGCCAAAGTCAGAGTTCGATTGGTAGTAACTGACCTCCAAGCCGTAACGGTCCCAGTCGAATCGCGCACCAACCTCGCGATTATCGGTCACGATCGGCTGAAGCTGGAGCAGGTTATCGACGTTCTGCCCCGGCGTGCCGATGCCGCGAAGCACCCTGCCCACATCGGGCATACCAAACCCTTCGGAGTAGTTGGCGTAAAGCTGGGCCCAGTCGGTGGCCTGATAAACCAGTCCGGCGTTAAACAGTGTCTCGTCAAAGCTGGGCTTACCGCCCTCAACGGTCACGTTATCCTGGGTGACATTGTCGCGATCGATACTTTGATAGGTATCCACCTCAAGATCGGCATGCTCGTGGCGAACCCCAGCGTGCAGGGTGAGTGGCTTGGCAAGTTCAAATTCGCCTTGCAGGAAGGGTGCAATGTTATCGAATTGGCTTTCCGGCACGTAGGTCCGCCCGGTCTCCACCAGCATCTGGCGCGTCTCGTCGCGGAGGATATCCAGCCCCGCGGTCAGTCCCAGACGATCCCCCAGCAAGCCATCGCGGTTGACGGTGAATTTGGCCCCCACCTTATCGGACTCATTGCGCGTTTGGTCATACTGGGTGTCGCCGGCGCTGTCCAGGTAAGGGAAGTAAGGGGTGGTAGCAAAACGGGCGCGGAAGCGCTGATGATAAATCTGTGCATCGACCTCGTTGCCAAACCAATCCGCGTGGGCGTAGGACAGCCGCGCCGTGGTGACCTCATTGAAGCCAGGCTCACCATCACGCGTGCCCTTGCGCGCCGTCGTGGGAACACCCGCATCGCGATCGCCGGGTACCGGCACGTAATCGTTGCTTTCTTCCAGATCGAAATGGTTGAGGGACAACTCAACGTTCTGGTTATCGTCTATCCAGTACCCCAGCTTGCCGAATAGATCGTAGCTTTCAGAATTCTGCAGCTCACCTGGGTAGGCAATACCAACAACATCGTCGTTGCCATCGTAAAAGACACCACGCTCTTGGCGGGTGGCAGCAGCGACGAAATCCCAATCTCCCTGCTGGCCGCTTATGCGGTAGTCCAGCTTATGACCAAAGCCGTCGGACTCGAAGTCGTCATCGGTCGTCAGGCTAACACCCGCATGCTGACTTATTCCCCCACCCTCGGCGCGCCGGGTGACAAAGTTAATCAGCCCGCCAGTAGCGCCCAGCCCGTGTTCCGCACTGGCGCCGTGAATCACCTCAATGCGCTCAACCATCGACAAGTCAATGGTGTAACTATCACGCGAGCTGTCGCGCAGCGGGTTGGACTGCGGCACACCGTCGACCAGAAAAGCGGCATCCCGGCCGCGAAAGGTCTCACCCGCATTTGATAGTTTTTGGCGGCTGGGGGAGTAAGACGGAATCAGGTTGCTCAACACCTGGCCGGGGTCACTGCTGATGGCCATCTGCTGCTCAATCTGTTCCCGGCTAATCACCGTGACTTTTTGCGGCGTTTGGCCCGCCTCGCTCTTGCTCCGGGTTGCGGTGACAACCATGGGTTGGCTTTCATCCACCGCGCTTATTGCTGTACCGGTGGAAGAATCCTGCTGAGCGTAAACGTGACTGGCAGCCACCAAACCGATAAACGAAACGGTAGGCCAAAGCACGTGATGCTTATTGACGTACATCTTCTTCTTATCCCCTTTTTGCCTGAAGAACCCTTGCTAATACAACTCAACACTAAATGAGAATAGTTATATTATGCATATAAGAAGGCATTGGGTCTACCAAGCAGCTATAAGCAATTCGGCATCATGCAACGGCTTTAGTCGACGCTTTTTACTACCAACCCGCTAACAAGGGCACCAAAAAGGGAGTAATCGCTAACTTACAACATTGAGAATATTGAAAATGAGAATGTTTTGTCTTACGGTGCAGGCTGTTTTGATAACCCGTGAATGCCCATGCCACTCGCATCAGCCCCGCATGCTCGATTAACCGGCGAAGCCCTTTACGCTGGCTATGACACCAAACGCGTACTCAATGGCGTGGACATCGCCGTAGCAGAAGGCAAACTGACCGCCCTGCTGGGCCCCAACGGAAGCGGCAAATCAACCCTGCTGAAGACACTCGCCCGAACGCTGACACCCAGCGCCGGGCAGGTTTATCTGGATGGAAAAGACATTCATCAACGCAAGACTCGCGACGTGGCAAGGCAACTGGGCATTCTTCCTCAAGGCCCCATTGCCCCGGAAGGGCTGAGCGTGCGGCAACTGGTCGCCATGGGGCGTTTTCCGCATCAAAGCCTATGGCAAAAAGATGCCCAACAGGATGCCCGCGCGGTTAACGAAGCCATGGCGTATACCCACGTAACGGAGTTTGCCGAGCGCAATGTCGATGCGCTTTCCGGCGGACAACGCCAGCGCTGCTGGATCGCCATGGTGCTGGCACAACAGACCGACCTGTTGTTGCTGGATGAACCGACCACCTTTCTTGACCTGAAAGTACAGGTTGACCTGTTAGAGCTGCTTTCTCGCCTCGCCCACGAAAAAGGCCGCACCCTGCTACTGGTCCTCCACGACCTAAACCTGGCCGCCGCCTACGCCGACCACCTGGTGATGATGCGAGACGGCCAGATCGTCACCAGCGGCGCGCCTGACGAGGTCTTTACCGCCGCTAACCTCAAGCGTGTTTTTGATCTGGACGCCCAGGTGATCCAGGACCCGGAAACTGGCCGCCCGGTTTGCGTACCCCGCCCAGCAGCGCATAAAAAACCCGGCGGTTAAGCCGGGTTTCTAGTAGCACGTATGAGATTACCAATTGTACTTCAAGCTGCCCACGACGCTGCGTGAGGCCCCGTAGTAACAGTAGAAATCACAACCGCTAACGTACTTCTCATCGGTGAGGTTGTTGACGTTCAGTTGCGCTGTCCAGCTATCATTAATGTCGTAGCTGGCCATGGCATCGACCAAAGTAGCCGACGGCACGTCGCGATCAATGCCACTTCCGGGGCTAGGCGAGGTCTCCCCCATATAGCGCACGCCGCTGCCAACCGACAATCCAGATAGATCACCTGCAAAGTCGTAATCCAGCCAAGCTGACGCCATGTGATAAGGCACAAAAGGCGCACGCTCATCCTGCTGCGACTCGCTCGCATCGTAGCGTGCATCAGTATAAGTGTACGACGCTGTCAGCTTCAGGTTATCCGTCAGGTAGCCAACGCCTTCAACTTCCACGCCCTGCGAACGACGCTCGCCTACTTGTTCCTGGGCTCCACTGCCAGTGGAGATCAATGTTTTGTCTTCTTCCACATCAAACGCTGCAACGGTCAAGTAACCATCAAAGTTTAGAGGGGTGAATTTTATCCCCGCCTCCATTTGACGGCCTTCCTGAGGCTCATAGGCACCGTTTGGTCCAACTCCCGCTATAGGCGTGAACGATTCGCTATAATTCAGATAAGGCGAAACGCCATTGTCACCCAAGTACATTGCCCCAGCAGTAAGCGAGAGTTGTTCTTCATCATACCCTTCACTCGAACGACCGCTGCTATTACTGGCATCATCGCTACTGTCGATGCTGTCGTAACGCGCCCCCGCCAGGAATATCCATTTATCCGCCACGCGCAGTTGATCCTGAACATACACACCGAACTGCTGACTCTTCAGATCGTGGTCAGTACCCTCCATTTGAGCAGGTGCAGTAAAAGAACTGTAATCTGGCTCGAAGATATCAACCGTGTCTATGCCGAAACGATCCTTGTCAGCATAGTTCAGGTTTAGCTCTTGATAACCAGCGCCAAGCAATAGCGTATTTTCTGTGCTGTCTGTATAGGTGCGCGCAATGAGACGATTGTCAATGTTAAAGGCATCATAGTCACCATCACGGTCGATCACGCCACGCGAAGCCGTGCGTGTACTAGCTGGAAAGGGATAAACAGTACGTAACTCCAGATCCAGGTGACTATAGCGGGCATTCTGCTGGAATTCCCAGGTATCGTTGATCTGGTGCTCCAGCTCATAACCCAACGAGGTCTGCTGCTGATCCAGCCTGTCGTAATCCGGCTGGCCCAGGTTTGTGTCGCGATCAATTTTTCCAAAGGGCGTATCGTTTAAAGTGCCATAAGCAGGAAAAAAACCGGTCGTCGGAACGCCTTCGTCTTTCTGAACGCTGGCAAGAAACGTTACCGAGGTATCCTCAGAAAGGTCCACCGCCAGACTAGGCGCAAAGTAGTAACGCTCTTTCTCGCTACCTTCCAGCTCACCCTCGCCATCTCGATAAAGCCCGACCATGCGGTAGCGCATGTCATCACGCTCGCCTACGGGGCCGGAGACATCAATACCCACCTGTCGGTGATCCTGGTTGCCCGCTTCAATTTCGAGCGTACCCCGTGCTTCATCAGTAGGACGTTTGCTAATGGCATTGATAACACCACCAGGAGGCGCCTCTCCGTAAAGAATTGAGGCTGGACCTTTAAGTAGGTCAACGCGCTCAACCCCAAAGGGTTCAGTCATCCACCAAAAATAACCGCCGGTGCGAAACAGGCGAAGGCCATCTTGGTAGGTTGAGTTTTCAGCGCTAAAACCGCGCAGGAAGAACCAATCGGTGTTGTTGTCATCGCCGTAAGGCTGTGACACCACGCCCGAGCGGTACTGGAAGGTTTCGTCGTATTTGTTAACCGCGCGGGTTTCCAGTTCTTCGGCACCAACCGTCGACATCGCTCGCGGCGTCTCGACTTCGGGCGTATCCACCTTCAGTGCCGTAGCGGTAACGACGGTAGTGCCAGTATCGACCGTGTCCTCTTGGGCCAGCACGGAAAGCGGCGCAAAACTCAGCATGCCGCCGAGCGATAGCGTGAGTGAACGTCGCATAGCAACAGCAAGCGGACGTCGCGTGAAAGGAGTCGTGTTCTGGAGCATGATGAGGACCTTGGGATGTGGAGGAAGCGTATAATTATAGTAAGACGAATGATACGAATTTTTATTACGCTTCACAATGGCAGCCCGACTGAATTGCTTCTTATGGTTTCAACGCTTCATGGGAGAGGTTTGTTAGAAGCTGCTCGCACTCGTAGGGACAGTCGAGCTCACCTTATCGACGTGCTGTTGCAGCCTCCTTACCAAGCTACGCGACCTCGGCCGCGAAACCGTCACCCATTGGCTGTATGACAACTTCGACACCATCGGCGAGCGCTCGAGCTTCGACCTTCGCCAGACCTTTCAGGGGATTGGCGCGCAGCATCAGGGGTAGGATGGCAGAAGCCTTGAAGCCTAGGTTCGCTAAAACCTACGTAGAAGCCTAGGTTCGCTAAAACCTACGTATGAGCAATGTTTTCTTCAGGAGGGATTGCCCAAGGGTTAATAGTCTCGACGCTCAACGTCTCGAAATCCTTTATGTTGCGTGTCGCTAGCACAGCGCCATACTTGATACAGATAGCCGCAATTTGTGCGTCAGCCATGTGAACCTGCTTCCCTCCACGCTCGCTAGCAGCTACTTGCTCCGCATAATGAATAGCCGCCTCGCTATCGAATGGCATAATGCGGTCTGCAAAGTCTTCCTCGAACATTTCTGCCGCCATCGCTGCGAAACTACGCTTGCGTCTGCCATCGGGCAGGCGTTCGACACCGTAGAGAATTTCAGCGACCGTAATCGCCGAAATTGCCACGGCAGTAGCATCCTGCCTATCCAGCCAGACTACAACCCGAGCATCTGGCACAGGCCGCATCAGCTCGGAAAGCACGTTGGTATCAAGGACTATCATGCGCCGAAGCCCGGATCACGAGGCTTATCAGACCTTGGCGGCACTTCCAGTTCGATGCCCCCCGCGTCTGCGAACCGCTCACGTATGCGAGTCCCTAGCCCCTTTGCTTCAGGCTGGTTCAGAGCACTACGCAGTATGATGCGGACCTCCTCTTCCATGGAACGGCCATGCATTGCTGCTTCTATACGCAGTTGGGACTTTAGCTGTTCATCAAGATTACGGATGGTGATTGATGCCATTTCAACCTCCTTAAGCGCTGTCATTGCTATCAATGATAGCATAATTTCGATGATTGAACTTCAGCTGAAACGTTTGCCATGTCTAACTTCATGGATACAAAGAGCAGCATCTAGGGTGTAGCGCTATTCAAGCCGGGGACCTGGGGTCACTTCTCACCCAACAACGAGCTACCCAGTAGCGAAGCGAGAGCAGGAAAATAAACAAGAATGGGATCAAACGAGCGACAGGGGGCCGCGAACCAAGTGACTCATAATCCCCTGCTTTTAGAATAAGCATATAGAATGGTGGGCCCAGTCCGACTTGAACGGACGACCAAGGGATTATGAGTCCCCTGCTCTAACCAACTGAGCTATGGGCCCGAAAGGCGTGCATATCATAGCGAATGTGGTGGGGCGAGGCCAGCCCCCGTTGGGGCTATCTTGTCATTTAGGCGGCACTTTTTGGCGGTTAGCGGGTCTTGAGAGGAGCCCTTTTTAGAAAGGCCCTTGATAAGGAGATACGCTTTGAAAGCATTGATGGCGCTTTTTTCGCTGCTATTGGCCGTGCCAGCACAGGCGGACTGGCAGTTGGATCCTGACCGCTCGAACGTGCAGGCCTCCATTACCCAGCTGAATGGCGAGGCACCGCAAACCCATCACCATCAGGTACGCGATCTGCAGGGCGATATCTCTGCTGATGGCACGCTGCGCCTGCCGCTCAAGCTCAGCCAGACGGATATGCTGACGCGCTTTGGCGAGCTGCCCACCTGGGCCGAGATGCTTGCCAATACCACCCTGGTCACGCTGGTGGCGCAAATGCCGCCCGAGCGGTTGGACGCGCTGGATATTGGCGAGTCGCTGGTGGAAACGCTGACCTTCCGGGTACAGAGCGACCTGGTCAACCAGGAAGAAGCCGTGCCGCTGCGCTTTACCCGCGAGGGCTTGAATGAAGTCCGGGTGACCCACGCCGAACCCATGGCCTTGGATGGCCGCGCGCTGATGGCCAACGCGACGCTGCGCAGCGTGCTCTCGCTGCTGGGCTACCAGGAGATCGACGAGCACGTGCCGGTCACGCTCGATGCGCGGCTGGTTAACCGTTAAGCGCTTATTGTTTCGGCGTCTCCCATCTCGGCCTCACCAGTTTGCACCCGCCATTGGGCGGCATAGTGGCCGTTGGCCGCCAACAGGCTTTGATGGGTGCCGCGCTCGGCCACTCGGCCCTTTTCAATCACCACGATCTCATCGGCGTGCACGATGGTGGAAAGCCGGTGGGCGATCATGATCACCGTGCGCCCGTGGGCGATACGTTTTAACGAACGCTGAATAGCGGCTTCGGTTTCGTTATCGACCGCACTGGTGGCTTCATCCAGCACCAGGATCGGCGGGTCTTTCAACAGCGCACGGGCCAGCGAAAGCCGTTGGCGCTGGCCGCCGGAAAGCCGCACGCCCCGCTCGCCTACCGGCGTATCCAGGCCTTGGGGCAAGGTTTCGATAAAGCTCCACGCCTCGGCGGTTTTGGCCGCATCGATAATCGCCTCATCATCAGCGTCCGGCTTACCGTAGGCGATATTGTCGCGAATGCTGCCTTCGAACAGGTACACGTCCTGGCTGACCAGGCCAATTGATTGGCGCAGTGAGTGCATACTTACATCCATGACCGGCTGGTCATCGATCAGCACCCGCCCGCTTTCGGGGTCGTAAAAGCGGAGTAACAGCTTCACCAGCGTCGACTTGCCGGAACCGGTGGCGCCGACCAGCGCCAGGGTATGCCCGGCAGGCGCGTGGAGATCAATCCCGTCAACGCCGACGTCGCTTGACTTGTAATGAAAGCTCACCGACTCGAAACGCACCTCGCCCTGAACGGGCTGGGCCAGCGGTGTGGTGCTGTCGTCTTTCACCGTGATGGGCTCTTCCAGCAGGTCGAGTATGCGCTTGGTGCTTGCCATGGCGCGTTCGAACAGGTCAATCACCTGGGCCAAGCCGGTCAGCGGCCACAGCAGGCGCTGGGTCAAGAACACCAGCACACCGTATGCGCCCACGTTCAAATTGCCGTTGAGCGCCATCATGCCGCCGACGGTAAAGGTGGCCAAAAAGCCCGCCAGAATCGCCATACGAATGACCGGAATAAACGCCGAGCTGACCTGAATCGCCCGGCGGTTGGCATCCACGTAGGCTTCGCTGGCAGCGCGCAGGCGCTCGGCCTCGCGGCCTTCGCTGGT
This sequence comes from Halomonas sp. Mc5H-6, assembly GCF_024124705.1. Classification (NCBI taxonomy): domain Bacteria; kingdom Pseudomonadati; phylum Pseudomonadota; class Gammaproteobacteria; order Oceanospirillales; family Halomonadaceae; genus Halomonas; species Halomonas sp. Mc5H-6. The sequence goes on along the minus strand of NZ_JAMXSI010000002.1, from coordinate 301,785 downwards.
GAAGCTCTTGATGGTGGCAATACCGCTCAGGTTATTGGAAAGGCGGCTGGCCAGATCGCCGACCTTTTCACGCACGTCGCTGTACAGCGGCCCGGCCTTGCGCTGGAAGTAGAACGCGCCCCAGATAATCAGCGGGATAGGCGTAAACGCCAGCAACGCAATCAGCGGCGAGAGCACGAAGAAGACTGCCCCGACGGCGACCACCGTGACGCCCACCTGAATCAGCGCGTTGGCCCCGCCGTCGAGAAAGCGTTCGAGCTGGTTGACGTCATCGTTCATGGTGGCTACAAGCTGGCCGGAGCTTTTCGACTCAAAAAACGCCATATCCAGCCGCTGGGCGTGCTCGTAGGTGTCCTGACGCATATCCGCCTGCAGCCGTTGGGCCAGGTTGCGCCACAACACCTGGAACAGGTACTCGAACAGCGACTCCCCCGCCCAGATAAAGAAGGTCAGCACCGCGAGGATGGTGATCTGCTCCTGGGGCGTTTCAAAGCCTAGCCGCGCCACAAAGCTTTGTTCCTGGTTGACCACCACGTCGATCGCCACGCCGATGAGAATCTCGGGGGCGATGTCGAACAGCTTGTTGACGATGGAGCAAACGGTGGCGGCGATAATCCGCCGCCGGTAGCCTTTGGCGTAGCGCAAAAGGCGCATTAGCGCCTGAAAGCTCTGATTCGGGGAACCATTAGCTTGAGATCGGGGCGTGGAAGAGGCCACAAGCATTCCTTACTGAGCGGTTAGAGGTCGAGGTTTGCGGCCTATCGTAACACTTTCCAAGCATTGTCTGAGGTGCAAGAGACAGGGCTTGAGCCCTGGGTTTAGGAACAGGCGCGGCGCACATTGGCAAGCAAGGGGCTGCCGGTGTCGGGGTCGGTGATCAACGTGCAGTCAACCTGGTAAAGCGCACGCACCAGCTCCGGTGTGACGACCTCTGGCGGTGCCCCTTGGGCGACAATCTGTCCGTCATTCAGGGCGATGAGATGATCCGCGTAGCGACAGGCGCTTGCCAGGTCGTGAAGCACCATGACCACCGTGCGTCCCTGGCTGGCGAGATGGCGTACCAGTTCAAACACCTCGATCTGATGACCCAGGTCCAACGCGGACGTTGGCTCATCGAGAAGCAACAGCGGAGTTTGCTGGGCGATGGTCATGGCGATCCACGCCCGCTGGCGCTGCCCGCCGGAAAGCGCCTCTAAAGGCCGTTCGGCCAACGCCTCAAGCCCTGCGGCGTGCAACGCATGTTCCACCACCCGCTGGTCTTCCGCCGACCACTGGCGCAGCCATCCCTGGTGCGGTTGGCGGCCAAAGCGAATCAGTTCACTGACGGTGAGCCCTTCCGGTGCGATGGCCTCCTGCGGCAGCAGGGCGAGCTTTCTGGCCAGTTCGCGACCGGGCAGGCGCTGAATATCCTCGCCGCTCAACAGCACCGCGCCCTTGTCGGGTTTATGCAAACGGGCAAGGCCCGAGAGCAACGTGGACTTGCCGCACCCATTGGGGCCCACAATCGCGGTGACCTGGCCGCTGGGCAGGCTGACGCCTAACGACGCGATAATCCGTCGCGTGCCATAGCTCAGGTCGAGCGCGTCGGTGGCGAGCGTGGGGGATGGTTCAACCTGCATCATGCGTGGCTCCGTTGCGGGCGCATCAATATCCATAACAGCCAGGGGCCGCCGATCACCGCGGTGACAATGCCGACGGGAATTTCAATCGGGGCAAGCAGGGTGCGCCCGGCGAGATCCGCAAGGACCATCACCAACGCACCCGCAAGCGTTGATGCCAGCAGCGGCACCTGGCGTGAGCTGGAAAGCGAGCGGGCGACCTCCGGGCCAATCAACCCGACCATGCCGACAGGGCCTGCCACTGCCACCGCCAGCGCGGTCAATACGACCGAGAGCATCAGCACCTGGAAGCGGCGGGCTTTGACGTTGATGCCCAGCCCATAGGCGGTGGCGTCCTTGAAGCGCATCAGCGATAACGGGCGTGCGACCATCCAAGCGGCGATCATACCCATCACCAACCCCGCAGCGAGTAGCGCTACTGCACCGCCAGGGCGCGCATTAAGCGAGCCGACGGTCCAGGGATAGGCCGCATTGGCGGTATCGATCGCTACCCGCGCCAGCATCAGTTGGGTGACAGCACCAAACACCGCCCCCACGCCGATGCCCGCGACGATAAACCGATAGCCCTGGGTGCCGCCGCCCGCCACCAGGCCAAAGGTTAGCGCAGCGGCAGTGGCGGCCCCCGCCAGCGCCATGGCAGGCGGGGCCAGCGAGACACCCAACCCCACCACCGAGGCCACAGCAAACGCGGTCGCGCCGTTATCGATACCGATGATACCCGGCGTGGCGAGGCGGTTGCGCGCCAGGGTTTGCATCAGTACACCGGCGAGCGCGAAAGCCGCCCCGGTCAAACAGGCCGCCACCAACCGGGGCAGGCGCAGTTCCTGGACGGTGAACACGCTGATCATCTCGCCCCGGCCGAATAGCGCGGGCAATACGGCGCTAACGGGTAGCGCCATGCTCCCCAGGCTCAAATAAAGCACGCACGCGCAGAGCAGCGCGACGCACAGCCCCGTGCTGACAACCAGCGCACGTCGCTCAACCAGCACGCTGCAGGCGTTGCCCCATGGGGAACGCCATGCAATATGCCAGTAGCCCGACGGCGCGGTCACCGCCTGTGGACGGTGCTCAGGCATAAAGGCCGATGTGGAAAAATCACTTGGGTTTGAATTCATGACAAGCCAACGCCAGGGGTTATAAAGACGGCAGCCGCCTGGCGCGCACCACGGCGACCAGCACCGGCGCACCGCACAGCGCGGTGAGAACACCAATCGGCAACTCCGACGGCGCCACCGCCACCCGGGCAATCATATCCGCTGCCAGCACCATCAAGGGACCGATCGGCAGGCAGAACCACAGCGTGCGGCGAATGTCCGGCCCGGCCATCGCCCGGGCGGCAAACGGCACCACCAGGCCGACAAAGGCAATGGGTCCGGCCATTGCCGTGGCGCCCCCTACCAGCAAGGCCACACAGGCCACGACACACCAACGAATCAGCCCCGGATGATGGCCCAACCCTGAGGCTGCCCGCTCGCCCAGTGCCAACGCCGCCAGCGGGCGCGCCATCAACACCACCGCGACGGCGGCGACCAGCATGCTGGGCAGCATTGCGGCGAGGTCATCCAGGCGTCGCCCGGCAAGGCTGCCGATGACCCAAAAGCGGATTTCGTCCGCCGCGCGCTGGTCATACAGCAACATCAGCGAGGTCAGCGAGCCCAACAGCCCGGAAAACGCCGCCCCCGCCAGCACCAGCCGCACCGGGTCGCTGCCGACGCCGCGCACCCGCGTTACGCTGAGCACACACAGACAGCCCACCAAGGCCCCCAACTGGGCAACTGAAATACGCAGCGTCGCGGCACTAGCGCCCATCACCAGGGTCAGCGCGACGGCAAACGCCGCCCCGGCGCTGACGCCCAGCAGGCCGGGTTCGGCCAGCGGATTACGCGACACCGCCTGCAACAGCGCCCCCGCGACTCCCAGCGCCATGCCCACAGCAATGCCAATCAAGGTGCGCGGCGCCCGCAGTTGCCACACCACAAAGCTGGCATCGCTATCCTGGGTACCGGCCAGCGCCGCCAGTGAACGCAGCGGCCCAACCTCACCTGCGCCGACCAGCAGACTCACGAGACTCACCGCCACAAGGGCGGTGAGCAGTAACGTCATCTGCGTTCGTTGCTGGGCAACGCGTATCGACATCACGGCAACAGGGCAGCTTCAATATCGTCAAGAATCGCCTGGGCCGCCAGCGGGCCACTAGCGCTCGACCATAGCTGGCCATTCACCGGCACGACCTGGTCACGCTGTACCACGTCCAGCCGCGTAAAGGCACTGCTTTGCTTGGCAACTTCCAACGCTTCCCGTCCGTCTTTATTCAGCGTGGCCAAAAACAGCCAGTCACCATCCACCTGGGAGAGGTTTTCAAGGCTCAGCACATCGCTGTGCACGCCCTGCTCGCCTACCAGCCCGGCGTCTTCAACCGTGAGGCCGACTTGATCAAGCAGCCCGGCGGCAAACAGGTTTTTCGACATGACCATGGGCCCGCCCGGCATCCAGCGCACCACGAAGGCATTGCCAGCCACGCCCGCCTCTTCCAGCGCACTGGCCAGCCCGGCAGCACGCTCGTCAACCGCGTTGATGGCGGCTTCGATGGCCTCCTGGCGATTCAGCGCTTCACCGTAAAGCCGGGCTTCGTCTTTCCAGTTATCCGGGGCAATCGGCTGACTATGCGGGACGATAGTTGGAGCAATTTGCGACAGCAGCCGGTACTGGGCCTCGGTCAGCCGGGCGGGCGCCAATATCAACTCCGGTCGCTGCTCCAGCACCGCTTCGGTATTGATTTCGCGTACCACGCCCATGATGGCGGGACGCTCATCGCCTAAATGGGCTTCAACGTATTCAGCAACGTTGTCGCCGCCGCGGGTGGTCACCGCGCCCAGTGGGGTTACCCCCGCCGCCAGCGAGGCATCCAGCGCGCCTTCGTACAACGTCACCACACGCTCGGGGGTGCCGGTGACGTCCACCTCGCCGAAAGCGGTATCCAGGGTACGTGCCTGGGCAGCGCCTCCCCAAAGCCCACTCAACAGCAGTCCCACAATGCCGACGCGCAGTACGTTCGCTCGCATACGTTATCCTCACTGGATTTGAGAGGCAGGGATAATAACGATTATCAAAAGCACTTTCATCAACATTCATTCGAATGGCGTGTTCCTTTCTACGCAACGCCCCAGCGGTCAACGGCGTTCCATTCCATGCAACGGGTCGTTCCCTTCTTTCATCTCGCATTTGGGAACTTTTGTTTTTAGAATCCTCATCGCATTTGATAACGAATATCAATACAAGGTTACTTGTTCTAACAAGGGGTTCTCCATGCCACGCTTCACCCGTACCGTTCTGGCCAGCGCTGTTGCGCTGACCGTTTCCTCCCCGGCTGTTTACGCCCAGCAAAGCGACCAGCTCGATAATATCGTCGTCTCGGCCAGCGGTTTTGAGCAGGCCATGGTCGACGCACCGGCCAGCATTTCTGTCGTGTCCCGCGAGGAACTGGAGCGTAAGCGCGTTACCAGCATTGCCGATGCCCTGCGCGACGTGGAGGGCGTGGACGTGGGTGGCCAGGTGGGTAAAACCGGGGGACGCAACATCAGCCTGCGCGGCATGCCCAGCGACTACACGCTGATCTTGATTGATGGCCGCCGCCAGAACACCGCCGGTAGCGTGACACCCAACGGCTTTGGCGAGACCTCCACCAGCTTCTTTCCGCCGGTTTCAAGCATTGAGCGCATCGAGGTGATCCGCGGGCCGATGTCGACGCTTTACGGCTCCGACGCCATGGGCGGGGTGATCAACATCATTACCCGCAAGGTCGGCCGCGATTGGACCGGCTCGATTGGCGTCGAGAACACCTATAACGAAGACCGGGACTTTGGCGACCGCCGCGAGATCAATCTCTACACCAGTGGCCCCCTGGTGGAAGACACCCTGGGCTTGCAATTACGCGGACGCTTCTATGAGCGCGATGCGTCCAGTCTGGAATACAGTGACCAAAATGGCGACCCTATCGAGGTCAGCCAGCGCGGCCCCAGTCCGGTGGAAGGCGACACCTATAACCTGGGCGGCAAGCTGACCTGGACGCCGACCAATGACCACGACCTGTGGCTCGACGGTGAAGTCAATCGCCAGCGCTACAACAACGACGACTGCCAGCTCGGCACTCTGGATGGCCGCACGCGCAGCTGTGAGCCCGATCCGGGCGAAGCATTTGGCTACTCTGACGAGCTGCGCTTTGAGCGTGAGCAGATTGCCATCGGCCACACCGGGCGTTTTGCCTCGGGCACGCTGGAATCCAGTCTGATGCGCAACACCACCGAGACCAAAGGGCGTACGATTCCGGGTGCGATTGGCGAGGCTTATGACGGCTTCCCGGGCATTGTCGGCGGTGACCCGCGCGAGCTGGAAACCACCAACACGGTGCTCGACAGCAAATTCGTCATGCCGCTGGGCGACCATATGACCACCGTGGGAATGCAGTGGTGGGACGCCGAGCTGGATGACGGATTGGCGGGTGAAACCTTTGAGCAGACCACCTGGTCGTTGTTTGCTGAAGACGAATGGATGCTACGCGATGATCTGGCGCTCACGCTCGGCGGGCGTTACGACCACCACGATGCCTTTGGCAGTCAATTTAGCCCGCGCGGCTACCTGGTCTGGAACACTACCCCTAACTGGACGCTTAAAGGCGGTGTCAGCCGCGGTTACAAAACGCCGTCGCTCAACGACCTTCACGACGGTATCAACGGCGTCACGGGCCAAGGCACCATACTGACCATCGGCAACCCGGACCTGGAGCCGGAAACCAGCACCAGCAGCGAGATCGGCGCCCACTACGATAACCAGCAGGGCTTTATCGCCAGCGCGACGCTGTTCCACAACCAGTTTGACGATAAAATCGCCAGTGGTAACGACAGGCAGGTGACCAACGACCCCTTGATTCCTGACGGTGTTTACAGCCAACAGGTCAATGTCGACGAGGCGATTACCCAGGGCATTGAGCTTTCCACCGGCTACCAGTTCACCCCCGACTGGCGCCTGAACGCCAACTACACCTACACCGATAGCGAACAGAAAAGCGGCGAAAACGAGGGTGACCCGCTCACCGATACTCCCGAACACGCCGTTAACGCCACGCTGCGCTGGCAGGCCACCGCCAAACTGGACGCCTGGCTTTCCGCAGAGTACCGCAGCGAGCGTTACCGTAACCGTGAAAGCGTACGCGGCGCGCCTTCCTTTGATGATCTGGGCGACTTTAAAGCCTATTCGCTGTTCCATCTGGGCGGTAATTACGCGGTCACCGACCAGCTTAATCTGAGCGCGACGATCTATAACCTGTTCGACAAGGACTTTGTCGACTACCAAAGCTACGCATCCACCGACCGTGCGGGTAACCCGCAAACCAGCTATGGCAACGTGTACGCCAACAGTGAAGAAGGCCGCCGCCTGTGGTTCTCGGCGCGCTACGAATTCTAATCACCACGCACGCTTCCGGTTCCTTTAACTCGCTTCAATGCTGATCTTCAACCCGGCCAAGTGCCGGTTTTTTTATGCGCTCACCAGATTATGGAGTATAGCGATAGATAACAGGAGCCGTGAGCATCTGAACTTGCCATTCTGCATTTTCGTGAGATAGCTAGTGGTGAATGAGTATCGCCATAGCCATTGCCGTGTAGCAGAAGACACAGCGGGCAGCGCAGTTAATGCCAACGATCGTTCAGGAGGAAATGGAGCCTCCCCAGTGTTCGAGGAGCATGTCGATAAAAAGCTGGGCTGTGCTGGATAAGCTGTGCGAATTACTTCTCACCAGACCGATCGTGCGCTGAATGCTAGGCTCGGGAAGTTCCCGAGAGCAGAGAGTGTCATGGTCAGGGCCTGGCATTGTCATCTTGGGAAGAATGGCCACTCCAAGGCCAGATTCAACAAGACCCAGCGAAGTGGAAAGGTGCTGGACTTCGTAAAAGCTATTCAGCCTAATTCCCTCTGCCGAGAGAGTGTTGTCCAACAGCATCCTATTGCCACTGTCTCGACTCACGGTGATCAATCTGACCTGCTCGAGGTCTGACCATGCGATATGGTCTTTATCCGCGAGAGGATGGTCGTAACGCAGCGCTAGGACAAAAGGGTCCCGTAATAGTGGTGTGAAGGAAACCTCCGGACTCTGAGCACTAAACATGTTGATGCCGAAGTCGGCCTCGCCGCTGGTCACCTTTTCCAACCCCTCCTTGGCGCTCACATCGAGGATCCTAATACGGATCCCTGGCCATGCCTCGCTAAACCCGCGGATCACACTAGGCAGGAAGTAGAAGGCCGCGGTGGGAATACAGGCAATGGTGACGGTGCCCTTCTGATGCGTGGCCAATTCACGAATCCCCAGGATCGACGATTCGTACTCCTCAATCATGCGTCTCGCACGGGGAAGGAAATCCGTACCGATGGGGGTCAGCCGTGTCCGCCGGGTGGTGCGCTCCAGCAGCTCGATCTCCAGGAGTTCTTCGAGCTTCTGAATGCGGCGAGAAAGCGCTGGCTGAGAGAGGTGCAGACGTTGCGCAGCCTCGTGGAATGATCCCAGCTCTGCGACCTGGATAAAGGCTTGCAGATCAAGAAATTCTAGTCGATGTTGCATATCATAACTCTTGCATGAAGCAGCGAAGATTAATAACGATAGCACATTAATGCGTTTACCACATTGACATAAACATTTATTTGCATTTGAAGCATCAAAAGCTCCCTGACATGCTCATATCACCACTTTGAAACGCGATATGGCATGACGATGATGAACAGCATTCCCTGCATGATCATGCGCGGCGGCACCTCCCGAGGCCCCGTCCTGCGCATGAAGGACCTTCCCGATAGTCAGGAAGCGCAAGCCGAGATCCTGCTGAATCTCATGGGGTCTGGCCACGCTCTTCAGATAGATGGCATCGGAGGAGGGGATCCGCTGACTAGCAAGGTAGCCATCGTAGAGCACTCCTCTCATCCCGATGCGGATGTTGACTACCTGTTCGCGCAGGTCGATGTGCTCAACCGGCGCGTCGACTTCAACCCGAATTGCGGCAACATGCTTTCTGCTGTGGGGCCTTATGCACTTGAGACAGGGCTGTTGGAACCTCAGGAAGGAACCACCGTCGTGCGCGTTCGCAACCTCAATACTCAACGGCTGATCGAGTGTCGCGTGCCGACGCCCGGGCGACAAGTTTCCTACGAGGGTGATACGACCATCAGCGGCGTGCCAGGGCATGCCGCCGGCATTCAGCTCAGCTTCCTGGATATCATTGGCACCAAGACGGGCGCGCTCCTGCCGACCGGAAATGCCATCGACATGATAGAGGGTATCGAGGTCACCTGCCTCGATGCCGCCACTCCCATCATGATGGTCAACGCGGCCGACCTGGGCCTCAGCGGCCGGGAATCCGCATCGGAGTTAGACGCTCAGTCCACCATGCTCGAGAGACTGGAGATGATTCGTCGCCAGGCCGGACTAAGAATGGGGTTGGGGGATGTTAGCCAGAGTGTCCTGCCCAAGCCCGTGTTGGTGACGGCAGCATCCGACAGCACCAACACTTTGTGCACCCGTTACTTCGTGCCTCACCGCTGCCATAAGGCTATTGCCGTCACGGGCGCCATCGCGGTGGCCACGGCCATAAGCGTTCCTGGCACCGTAGCCAACCGCATCGTGGTCGAGGCAGGGAAACTGGAGCCTGATGGTCAGCTGTCAAAGATAAGTTTGGAACACCCCTCCGGTTTCATTGATCTGGATGTCGAGCACCGCGACGGGAATCCTGTCGACATTGCCCGCGTTTCCCTCATTCGTACCGCCAGAAAAATCATGAGCGGAACCATTTTCTATTCACTTCCCTCTCCTCCCAGTCAGGATATGCTGACATCAAGGGCCAGCTAAACCCTCATATCCGCCGGGATGAGTTTCATCAACCATGACAACTACAACACATCAGGAGTAACGCCATGCTAATCAACAAGACGGTAACTTCTTCCTTTTCGCTCGGACGGCTCAATAAAGCCGTATTGCTCGGGATTGCGATTTCCGGACTGAGCCTGACGACGTCCGTGCAGGCTCAAGACAGCGAGGTACCCGGCAACATCAAATGGACCATCCCATTTGGGGTCGGCGGCGGTACGGATGTCTGGGCGCGGTTCTTCTCTCCCTGGTTCAGCGAGTCACTGCCTGGAGAGCCGACCATTATGATCGATAACGTGCCCGGCGGCGGTTCGATCAACGGCGCCAATCTGTTCGCCATGCGTGCCAAGTCGGATGGTAGCGACTGGTTAGGCACCTCGGCCTCGACCCAGTATCCAGCCATGCTCGACGACCCTCGCGTTCGCTATGACTACAGTGATTGGACGCCCATTCTGGCCACACCGACAGGCGGGGTAGTCTATGCCCAACCCAGCTTCGGCGAGACGTCCGATACTGCACTGGACACCCTGCTGGAACAGCCAGTCAAATTGGCGGCGCAGAATCCCACTGGCGTCGAGCTTCCGGTTTTGATAGCTCTGGACATGCTGGGCGCCGACGTACAGGCCGTGTTCGGCATGCGCAGTCGAGGCGAGGGCCGCTTGGCATTCGAGCGTGGTGAAGCCGATATCGACTTTCAGACCTCTTCCGCTTATCTGAGCAACGTTGAGCCGTTGGTAGAGGCTGGCAAGGCAATACCACTATTCTCGCTTGGGGTGCTGAACGACGAAGGGAAGATCGTCCGTGATCCGGCTTTCCCCGAGCTACCTACCTTCAATGAGGTCTACCAGGCTCGGCATGGTGAGGCACCGTCAGGCAGTGCGTTTGATGCGTTCCGCAAATTCTTTGCCTCCGGCTATGCCTTGCAGAAGCTGATCATGGTGCCGAAGGACACCCCGCAGGCCCTGGTCGACACCTATCGTCAGGCGGCCCGTGACTTCGTGGAGACCGACGCGTTCAAGGAGGCGGCCAACGCCCAGTTGGGACCATACACGCCGGTTGTCGGAGACACTGTCCAACGTCACCTTGATGATGCCATGTCCATCGATGACGCCACTCGCGACTGGCTGGCCGACTGGCTGAAGTCGGAGCACGGCGCCAAGATCTAACGCGCAGAGGGACCTGCCGCCCCATGAGAGCGGCAGCCTCGGCCCCTACCGATCATACAATATAAGAGCCATACGCCATGCTCGATATTTTTCTCTCCAGTCTGGGACAGCTCTTCACTCTGTCTCACTTGCTCTTCATGGTGCTGGGCGTGCTGGTTGGCCTCGTCGTCGGCATCATTCCCGGCCTCGGGGGCATTGCCGGTATGTCGCTGCTGCTGCCCTTCCTCTATGGCATGGAACCGACCGTGGCCCTTGGCATGCTGATGGGCCTGGTTGCCGTGATCCCTACCGGCGACACCTTTGCCTCGGTGCTGTTGGGCATACCCGGCTCCAGCGCTTCTCAGGCAACCGTCATCGATGGTTTCTCGCTGGCCAAGCGCGGGCAAGCGGCACGCGCGCTATCCAGTGCGTTCCTCTCCTCGATGATCGGAGGCATTATCGGTGCCGTCGTACTGACAGGTTTTATCCTGATCGCCCGCCCACTGGTGCTGTCGTTCTCCTCTTCCGAGCTCTTCATGCTGACCCTGCTCGGCCTGTCGATGGTGGCCGTGCTCTCCGGCCGCGACCTCTTCAAGGGACTGGCCGCCTGTGGCCTGGGCCTGTTGGTGGGTGCCATCGGCATGGCGCCGGCCACCGGCGAGTTCCGCATCAATTTCGGACTCGACTATCTCTACGATGGCCTTCCGTTGGTAGTGGTCGGGCTCGGGATCTTCGCACTCCCGGAGATTATCGACCTGCTGGTCAAACGAGGGACCATCGCCGAAGAGCCTTGCCAGCTGGGTGAAGGCTGGCGAAAAGGCATCCGCGATGTCCGCGAACAACGTGGCCTCGTCGCGCGCTGTGCTGCCATCGGCAGCCTGATTGGCACCATCCCTGGTCTGGCTGGCTCGGTGGTCGACTGGCTCACGTATGGCCACGCGGTGCAAAGTGCCAAGGACAAGTCCCAATTTGGCAAGGGGGATATCCGTGGGGTGATCGCCCCTGAATCCGCCAACAATGCCTGCGCCTGCGGCGCCATGGTTCCGACCCTGCTGTTCGGCGTGCCCGGCTCGGGCACGGCCGCGGTGTTCCTGGGTGGACTGTTATTGCTTGGGTTGCAGCCCGGTGTTGGTATGATCGAGAATCACCTTGACCTGACCTACACCATTATCTGGTCGCTGGCCCTGGCTAATATTCTGGGGGCCGCGCTTTGTTTGGTGCTGGCTCGCCCGGTGGCCAGCCTCACCCGGGTTCCCTTCGCCACGCTGGCACCTTTGATCACGGTGCTGATCATGTTCGCCGCCTTTCAGGCCACGCGTTCCTCGGGTGACCTGCTCGCCCTGGGAGCAGTCGGCGTCTTGGGCGTTCTGTTCAAGCAGGCGAATTGGTCGCGCCCTGCCTTCCTGATTGGTTTCGTGCTGGCGCCAGGAGCGGAGGGGTACTTCTATCAGGCGGTGCAGTTCCAGGGTACAGACGCATTCATGCGCCCCGGCGTGGTGATCATTGGTGCTCTGATCCTCAGCGCAATGTTCATTCCCATGATCACTGCCGCGTGGCGAAAGCGCCGGGAAGCCGTCTCCGTGGGCGCGGCGGCCACCCAAAAGACCGCCCCTACCCTGGGCGTCATCGATGTGGTGCTCTTCGCCGTACTGCTGGGCACCGCGGTCATCGCCTGGGTGGATATAGCCGACCTGACTGTGCTTGGTGGCATCATGCCGCGGCTGGCCATCGCAATCTTGGCCCTTTCCTGTCTGGCGGAGATTGTCCGCTGCGTGATTCGCCGGCCCCGTTGGGAGCATCAGGCTACCAGTCTGCAGGGCCTCTGGCTGGTGGGCTTCTTTACCTTGGTAGGCGCCATGTTGCTACTGGGCTTTATCACTATTGCGACGCTGTTCTCCTTCGTTTTTCTGCTCACCATTGCGCGACTCAAACCTTGGGCGGCCGCTGTCATGGCGCTTGGAGTCACCGCTTTTCTGGTTGGCATGGCCGAGTTCCTGACCCTGACCTACCCAAGCGGATTGATCGACCCCTGGCTGTTCGGCTGAATCAGTCCTGCCATGAACGCCCACCGCGGGCCGACGACCATTAGCGACAGCGGCCCGCGCAACGAAAGGAAACAATATGAACACCTTGTCCATACCAGAGATACTGCAGACCCTTCAATACAGTTAATTAAAATTCAGGAGTAAAAATTATTCCATATATATTCTGACTTTTAAAAATTAGCAACGGCTGCGCTTAACCTATCTTTATAAACCAAGTAACCAAGAACCAGACAAGGTGATCTTGGGAGGGACAAGTGCGCCTAAACTACAACCTTTAAAACTTGGAGGTGATGCATAAAAAACTCACATGAGCAAATAAAATCAGCAACAAAATATCAATTATATAAATAACCGAGGATCCATATATGACCAAATCTCTTAGAAAAACAATTTTAATGATTTCTGCAAGTTTTGCGGGAACAGGTTCAGCTAATGCAGACACGATTAAAAACATAGACTTCAACCCTTACGGTCAAATTAATTTAGGGTATATGCATAGTAATACTGGGCTCGGCTCGGAGGGCTACATTGTGAACAATAACAATAGCTCGAGCAGGGTGGGCGCCAGGTTAAAGGGGGGATCTGGAAAGCCACAACATTGCGGTTGGTGCACATATTGAACTTGGCTATGTGCAAAATCCTTCAAGTGCAGTGAACCCTGAGAGTAAAAATATCAGTGGAGAATTCAAGGATCGTCACTTTAATGTTTTTTTGGAAGGGGCGGCAGGCAGTTTCTCACTTGGCCAGGGTGATGGCGCGGCAAATGGTAACATTGAAGCAGATCTGTCTGGAACTAATGTGGTTTCTTCCGCTAATCTTCCTCTAGTTGGTGGGGGGTTGCCATTTGTTAACAAAGGATCCATGGAAGAAATCGCTCTTAAAAACTCCGTCAGCAATCAAGACTTTGAGAGCAGGTATTCTAGGTTTAGATATGACACGCCTTCATTAGGCCCCATTGAATTGTCTGTTAGCCAGGGGGTTAAGAGCAACTCAGATGTCACTGAACTTGGTGGACGCATCTCGCTGCCTTTGGCAGGTCGGGTTGTCGCCAGATTAGGTTATTCAACAAAGGGTTTGGGCGAAACATCTGGCGATGTGGAAACCATTGGCGGATCAATCTCGTGGTTACATACAAGCGGTTTCAACTTGACGGGGGCATATTCAAATCGGGCTGATGACAACGGCATGTCACCAGACTCAGAGTTTTATTGGGCAAAAGCGGGTTATAGGTTTAATGAAGCCCATGCGATTGATGCCCACTATGCGGAGACCAAGGATCTAAGATTAAAAGGGGATCATGCCGAGACTGTCGGCGTTGGGTATGTTTATAAGCCATCTCAATGGCTTGACATTTATGCGGGCTATAGGCGTCATTCTTTATCTGGTGTTAATGCCGAATATAGCAATGTTAATGTCGCTATGTTCGGATCACGCATAAAATTCTAAATACTTTGTGTCTTATTGATCGTTTGCTGCGGCCTTATAAAGGCCGCTTTTTTGTAGGGCTCCAGTCACGGTGCACAGCGCTAATTAGGCACTATCCAGTCCTCAGCCATAGGGGTTAGCTGACGGCCGCCACCTATGGTTCTCAGCACGCTACGCGTTCCAAACTTTTCAGCATGCTGCTTCAATGCTGATGCATGCCCCGGTCACTGGCCTGGGCTTTTTATGAGTGTCACCACGTTGATGTCATAGTGGTAGTAAGGTGACATCTGCTAAGTTATTGAGCTGATACCTTTCGTGGAGAAAGCTCACTGGAACATTTACTCAATAGCCTATCCCCTCTCATGGCAGGGCTACTCATAGGCACATCTTTTCTGACTTCCCTGCTTACCGCCTGCCTGGGTGCGGGAGGCGGTATCTTGTTGCTGGGCATCATGGCCCAGATCGTGCCGCCCCAGGCTATTATTCCGCTGCATGGCATGGTGCAGTTGGGTTCCAACGCCAACCGGGCGGCGATGCTTTGGCGGGATATTGACCGTCAGATGGTTGTTGCTTTCTTGCCGGGTGCGGCGGTGGGTGCGTTGCTTGGTAGCCTGGTGTTGATTTCCCTGCCGTCTGATTTTCTCTATTTGAGCATTGCCAGCTTTATTGTGTATTTATGCTGGGGCCCGGCACTACCCAAAATCGTCATGGGCTGCAGAGGCACACTCCTGATGGGCGGCGTCACAACGTTTTTGACGCTGTTTGTCGGGGCAACCGGGCCGCTGATCGGCGCCTATCTCAAGCAGCTCTATCAACAACGCTTCACCATCGTCGCAACGATGGCCGCGTTCATGAGCGTGCAGCACGTCATTAAAATCCTCGTCTTTCAGCAGGCGGGCTTTAGCCTTGTGCCCTGGCTGTCGCTTGCGGGCGCCATGATTGCAAGCGGTGCCATCGGCACCTGGGTTGGGCTGCGCATTTTGAAGCATATGCCGGAACGCCGCTTCGCCCATATCTTCAATTGGGTCCTGACACTGCTGGCCGCTCGCTTGGTTTGGCAGGCGCTGAGCGGTTAAGCCTCAGTTTCTCTCGCATCAAAACTGCAGACCCCGTGCGCACAGGCGTCAAGTCGCAATATAAATCACAATAATTTTTATTCGCTCAAAATGCTGGCACAATATGTCCGTTTCTCCGTTCCTGCGGTGTACCCCATGCACGATTTCGACGAACTCAAAGCCTTTGCTGAGGTAATGGCCTCCGGCAGCCTGACGCGCAGCGCGCGCAAGTTGGGGCTGGCTAAATCCACCCTGAGCCGACGCATCAGCCATCTGGAAGCGCGCCTGGAGCAACCGTTGCTGCGTCGCCAGGCCAATCGGCTGCTGCCTACCGAGGCGGGGCTTGTCTTCCATCGCTACTGCCAGGACATGCTGAAACTGGCGGAAAGCAGCCATGAAGCGCTGGCCGAACTGCGTGAAGATATCAGCGGGACGGTGACTCTGGAGGTTCACAGCGCGCTGGCAAGAGGCTGGATGGGGCAGGTCCTGGATACCTTCATGGCACGCTATCCCCAAGTCGAGCTCACCTTGCGTACCCGGGATGAGCCGCCCAGTTCGCTTAACAGTCACAGTGTCCATGTGTGCCTTGGGCCAGTGCCGGAAAACGGCCTCCACCAGGAGCCACTAGGCAGTCTGACGCGTGGTCTTTATGCCAGCCCATCGTACCTCAGCCAGCAACCGTTGCTTGAACACCCGCGCGATCTTGCCGACCACCCCTGGATCGACCTGCTGAGCACGACTCAGGATGGCTTGCTGCTGCACCATGAAAGCCAGGCCAACTACCACTTCTATCCGCCCCGCTCACGCTTGCGGGTGGACATGACAGCCCTTCACCTGGATGCCATCGCCCACGGCAAGGGTATTGGCCTGCTGCCTCACTGGCTGGCCGACAAACGCGAGGCCCATCATCCCGGCGAACTGGTTCCCTGCTTACCCAATTGGCAGCCAGCGCCGCTTCCTATCACGCTGCTCTACGCCTACGGCTACCAGCCTCGGCGCGTGAAGGCGCTGCTGGCATTTTTACGCCAGACCATGCCTCGCCAATGGCAGCACAATGAGGTCGCGGCTTAGAACGTCAACAGACCCTAGATTTTACCTTCTCGACTTGCCAGTTAGTCCGCTACCTATTCACAATAGTCGGCCATTCATTGCCAAGGACGCGCCATGCTGGCGGAACTATTTGCGGTAATGGCCCCCGTGCTGGCGGGCGCTGGCCTGGGGTTTACCTGGGTACGACTGGGCCACCCCTATCCGGTCGATTTTGTGACCCGACTGGTTTTCAATATCGGGACCCCCTCGCTGGTGCTTGCATCGCTCGCCGGGGCGGAAATAGATGCCAGTACCTTTGGCCGCACCATGCTCTCAACCGCGCTGGTCATCATCTGCATGGCCGGGGCAACGTTTTTTGTCGCCAAATTATTGCGCCGCGACTGGCGTGTATTGTTGTCCCCCATGATGTACCCCAATACCGGCAACATGGGGCTACCGGTAGTGCTTTACGCCTTTGGCAGTGCCGGTTTTGTGTACGGTATTACCGTGATGGTGACGGTTTCACTGTTTCAATTTACGGTGGGCACCATGCTGGCCAGTCGGGGAAACCCGCTCAAGTCTCTGGCCAAGACGCCTACGGTCTACGCCATCGCCATTGCCATGGCGTTGTTGCTGACCGACACCGAACTTCCGCTTTGGCTGGCCAACAGTGTGGATTTGATGTCGGGCTTTACCGTGCCGCTGATGCTGATCACCCTGGGCGTGTCACTGGCCAGCATTCAGGTCAAAAGCCTGCGCTCAGGCCTCGGCTTTAGTCTGGTGCGTATCCCCCTCGCGGCGACGGCAGCCTGGCTGATTGCCGGACTAATGGGGCTTCCGCCTTTGGCCCAGGGAATTTTGGTGCTGCAAATGAGCATGCCGGTTGCGGTATTCAACTATCTGTTTGCCCAACGCGCCCAGCGTGAACCCGCCTATGTGGCAAGCCTGGTGTTTTGCTCCACCCTGCTGTCATTGATTTATCTCCCGGTGTTACTTGCCTGGCTGATGCCGTGAGCCGAGGACGCCAAAAGGGAACCTATCGACCCCAAAAGCGTCTCTGCTAAACGCGCCCAATATCTGCCACCTTTTGGGAGAGCCCCAATGCGCCGCTTATCTGTTTCTGTATTACGTCAACGCTGGTTGGCCGCTGTTCTCTTTGGATTATTCGGCAGCGCTCCAGTCAGCGCCGCAGAAATGTTCGAGGAACCTATCGAGAGCGATCAACTCACCTTTTCAGTCGAAAAGGTTGCTGGTGGTCTCCAAAATCCCTGGTCGGTCGCCATACTCCCGGACGGTCGTTTTCTGGTCAGCGAGCGGCCTGGGCAGTTGAACGTGATTGACGCCGAGGGCGGCGAACCGCGTGCCCTCGACGGGTTGCCCGACGTCAGCCAACGCGGCCAGGGCGGACTCCTGGATATTGCCCTGCACCCGCAATTTGGCGACGGTGATCATGACTGGGTCTATTTCACCTGGAGCGAACCCGCGGACGGGGGCAGTCGCAGCGCGCTGTCCCGTGTGAAGTGGCAGGGGGATAAGTTGGGTGATGTCGAACATCTGTTTGCCCAGGATCGCGCTTCCTCACCGGGACGCCATTACGGCTCACGCCTTGCCTGGCTGCCGGACGGCACCCTACTGATGAGCATTGGCGATCGCGGCCAAGAGCCGTCCCGAGCCCAGGCTGATGACGATCACGCAGGCTCTACACTGCGCCTGACCGACACCGGCAACGCACCCGACGACAACCCCTTTGTGGGCGATCCATCCACGCTTGATGAAATCTACACCCAGGGCAACCGCAACATTCAGGGCCTGGTGGTCCGGCAAGATGGCGAACCCTGGGCTACGGAACATGGCCCAAGAACCGGCGATGAGCTGAATCGCCTGATGGCGGGTGAAAACTACGGCTGGCCCGAGGTCAGCCGAGGCAACGACTATGCGACCAACGAACCGATTGGCGAAGCCTCCAAACCCGGTATGGTTGACCCGGTGTACGTATTCGAAGGCCGGTTTGCGCCGTCCGGTCTGGCAGAAGTCACCAGTAGCGCTTTTGGCGATTGGCAAGGCCAGTTGCTAGCAGGCGGCCTGAGCAGTGAACAGTTGGTCAGGCTGCAGATCGAAGATAATCAGGTGGCTCGCCACGAAGTTATCCTTGATGGAGAGATCGGCCGCATCCGCGACGTGCGTCAGGGGCCTGACGAGGCTATTTATCTGCTGACTGATGCCCCCGACGGTGGTCTTTATCGTCTACGTCCCGTCGACTAACGGCTATTCGCTTATTGACGATTCATAACCCCGGTTAACGCATGCGTTTACGAAATTTGATTATTTTGACCGTCATTGTCCCGCTATTCGTTGTATTAGTGGTGTTTAGCCTGGTGGCGATCAAGTCCATGGAAGATAACGTTCGCTCGAAGCTGCAGAATGAAGTCGACATGATCACCCATGCGCTAAGTACGACGCTGGGCTATGCCGTTGCCCGGGAAAGTGACGCCTCGCTCGAGGAAGCGCTGGAGGCCGCTTTCTCTTTTCATCGCATCTACGGGGCCTATGTGTTCGATACCAACGGGCGAGAAGTTTACGGCCTGGGGCTCGGCCGTGAGCTTTTCAGCCGCGAGGATATCCAGCAGGTGATCGAGGACGACGAACTTTACGGTGACTACCGACAGTTTGAAGGCTGGACCTACTACTCGGCCCTCAAGCCCCTGCGCACACCGGATGGTGAAATAAGTGGCGTGCTGCAGGTCAACCGTTTGAATACCGGCATCGAAAACTACACCGGGTTTCTCAGCATCGTGGCCGGGCTGGTGTTCGTGTTTGGCGCCGCGGGCATTGTATTGAGCATCTGGTGGGGGTTTCGTCAGTATATCGAACGGCCCTTGAATCGTTTGCTGATGGTCATGCAGCGCGTCGAGGAAGGGGATCGTAGTCAGCGTGCCAACATTGAAGGGCCTGCGGAATATCGACGGCTGGCATCAGGGCTTAACGGCATGCTGGATGCCATGGCCGAAAAAGACCACGATATCGAAGATCGCCAACAGCGCGAAATCGAGCTTGAAAAGCGGCTGCGTAAATCCAAGAAGCTTGCCGAGCTGGGCGTCCTCGCGGCGGGGGTCGCCCACGAAATAGGCGCACCGCTGACCGTGATCAACGGCCAGGCGCAGCGTCTGGCCCGGCGTGATGTCATCGGCGACGACGAACGTGCCCGGTTGAGCCGTATTCGCGGCGAGGTGGAACGAATCGTCGAGATTGTCCGTCAACTGATGGAGCTGGGCCGCCAGCATAACGTTGAAAAAGACCAGCAACCCCTCGACGAGTTGATGCATAACGCCAGCGCCCTGGTGGAAGACGAACTGGAACCCCGTGGGGTATATCTGGAAACCCACCTGCCCCGACCAACGCCAACATTACTGGCCAACGGGCAGCAAATTATCCAGGTACTGACCAACCTGTTGCGCAATGCGGCCCAGGCTGAGGGCGTTCGTCACATCCGTGTCCGCGCCGATCAGCAGGAACACGAGCTTCATTTATGGGTTGAGGATGACGGCCCTGGTATCCCCACCTCGCACCATCAACAGGTTTTTGACCCTTTCTTTACCACCAAACCCGTTGGCCAGGGCAGCGGGTTAGGGCTTTCCATGGTACATCGAATCATCAACGATCATGGCGGCACAATCGGCGTTTTCAACAGCCCCCTGGGCGGCGCCGGTTTTGAAATCACGCTGCCTCTTTACGACACCACACCTGCATGAGGGCCATGTCTGTGAAGCACCCGGAACATTTTTTACCTTTGTTGGTAGTGGAAGATGACAGCGCCATACGCGAGCTGCTGGAAGAAGAGTTACAGGACGCTGGTTACGCTACCCACGGTGTTTCCAGCGCGGAGGATGCCATTGCCCTGTTAAGCCACACGGCAGTATCCCTGATCATTACCGATGTACGCCTGCCGGGTATCAGCGGCATTCAACTGCTCCAGCAGCTACGTCATGAAGTCAGTGAGCTGGGCATTATTGTGATTACGGCCTTTGGTACCATTGATCAGGCCGTTGAAGCGCTCAAGCTTGGGGCCGACGACTTCCTGACCAAACCGCTGGATCTCGACGCCGTGCGGGAATCGGTATTTCGCGTGCTGGAACGCCAGCGCCTGGCGGTGTCCCACGTGGCTGGCACTAGCCACTTTCACGGCATCGTGGGTCAAAGCGACGCCATGCAGGCGCTGTTCAAGGACGCCTCGCGCCTGGCAAAAAGTGATGCCCCCATTCTGCTGCTGGGTGAAAGCGGCACCGGCAAGGAACTTCTGGCCCAGGCGATTCATCAGGAAAGCTGGCGTCACGATGCGCCTTTTGTGGCGGTCAATTGCGCCAGCATTCCCGCAGAGCTGATGGAAAGCGAGTTTTTTGGCCACGTTAAAGGGGCCTTTACCGGCGCCAATGAGGCACGACAGGGCCTCTTTCACAGCGCCCAGGGCGGGAGTCTCTTCCTGGATGAAATCGGCGAAATGCCGATCAACCTTCAGGCAAAACTGCTCCGCGCGCTGCAGGAAAAAACCGTCCGCCCCGTTGGCGGCGAGCGCGAAGAACCGGTTGATGTACGGATCATCGCCGCCACACATCGGCATTTGGAAAAGGAAATCGAGCAGGCCAACTTTCGAAGCGATTTATTCTACCGGTTGGAAACCTTCTCGTTACGCATTCCCCCCTTGCGTGAGCGTGGCCCCGACATTGAGCACCTGGTATTCACCCTGATCGACAAGCATGCCGACGCTCAGCACAAACAGATTGAGCAAATCGAGCCCGATGCGCTGCACTGCCTGCTCCACTACCCCTACCCCGGTAACGTACGCGAACTTGAAAATGCCATTATGCGCGCCGTTACGCTCAGTGAAGATGGCACGCTACGCCATCAGCACCTGCCTGAACGACTGCGCGAACAACTCTCTCAGGATGCCGCCCAGACCACCGCGACGGTTACCGGTGAAGTGCTACCCACACCCAGGATGCCTGCGGCCACAGCGGCGCCCTGGCCCAGCCTGGAAGAAGTCGAGAAGCGTTACATCCGCAAGGTATTGGAAGCGACAGGCGGCAACAAACGGCGCACCGCAGAAGTGTTGGGCATCGCCCGCCGCACGCTTTACCGTCGCCTGGAAGATAGCGAAGAGTCCTGATTAAAACGGATAGCTAAAAAAAGCCCCCGCGGGCGCGGGGGCTGAAGGGATGATAAACCGTGGAAACAACCGCAGGGAACAAACAGTTGGACGGTTTACCATCGTAGGGACTTGGTAACTAAACTGACTTACTGGCTGCTATCTTCTTCCTCGCTATCCGCGTTTTCTGACTGATCGCCACCGCTGCTATCAACGCTATCTGAGTCATTTGCTGACAGATCGCTTGCATCCTCGCCGTCACCGGGCATGGGATCCGTACCATCACCAAAGCCAGGCTCTTCAGTGGCGTCACCTGCCAATGGCTCGCCCTCTTGTGCGACCTCAGTGCCAGTGGATTCGCCTTCCATTCCCGACTCACCTTGCATGCCTGCTTCGCTTTCCATCGCCGGATCATTTTCCTGCTCAGAAACGAACTGATCATCCTGGGTGGAAGCTCCGTCGGCTGCTTCGCTATTCTGCTGGTCCTGGGTTGTTGCCTCTGGCACGGCTGTGCCATCTGCTTCTTCTTCCTGACCGCAGCCTGCCAGTAGAGCACCGCTCAAAAGCAAGGCTGCCAGGACACTTGATTGACCATTAAAACGATATAACTTCACGCGCTTACTCCATTCCAGCTTGGACGTTACTGCCCTGTGACGTCAGCATTGAGCAACAAGTTCACAGACAGCAATTTTCAATCTACATCTGTGTGGGTTGCTTACTGTACATGCGTTTATATTGCGTTTAATCAGGTAATTATCGTTCACTAAAGACTTGAGTAAAGTCAATATAGAGTACATTTACATAGACCTCATACAAACTCTACGCCAACCTTTACCGATATATAATAAAAACCATATTAATCAGAATCTTAAAAAAACATGACCGATATTTTTTGGGCCTGTGTCGCGCTGGCCAGTGGGTGAAAAATGACACATGAGACACTATGCAGCCACCCCTGGCGAGGCGTTGTGACACACCCAAAACACTTATGTATAATAATTGGTAATCTTTTTAGCACTTCATCTCATCTTTCTACTTATGGGTGACGGTATTCGCTGGCCTTATGGGTCATTTTTTGTGGCCAAACAGGCGCCAGCACCTAACCCAGTTAACAAAAGGCATCGCCGATGGACGAGACACGAAATGTCAAAATTCAGGTAAGAGGCGTAAGCAAGGTCTTTGGGAAAAATCCCAAAAGCGCTCTCAAACTTCGCGACCAGGGATTAAAACGCCCTGAAATTCTTGAAAAAACGGGCCAAACACTGGGGCTTTCCGACATCTCTTTTGATGTTTATGAAGGCGAGCTACTGGTCATCATGGGGCTATCGGGGTCGGGTAAATCCACCCTAATCCGCTGCCTCAACCGACTCATCGACACCAGCGAAGGGGATATACTCATCGACGATGAGCATATCCCTTCGCTGAGCGAGAAGGCCCTGCTCGAGTGCCGTCGTCGGCACTTTTCTATGGTGTTTCAGAATTTTGCCCTCTTCCCCCATAAAACGGTGCTGCAGAACGCCCAGTTTGGCTTGGAAATCCGCGGCATCGCGCCCGCCGAACGTGATAAAAAGGCGCGCGAGTCACTCACCCAGGTAGGCCTGGATGGTTGGGAGGATGCGTATCCCAACCAGCTATCCGGCGGTATGCAGCAGCGGGTTGGTCTTGCCCGGGCACTGGCAAACGATGCCAGCGTCCTGCTGATGGACGAAGCCTTCTCGGCGCTTGATCCCTTGATTCGCAAGGATATGCAGCAGGAACTCCTTCAGCTGCAGTCCAGAATGCAGAAAACCACCGTCTTCATTACTCACGACCTGGACGAAGCACTGAATATTGGCGACCGCATCGTGCTGTTGAAGGACGGTGAAGTTGTGCAAATCGGCACCCCAGAAGACATCCTGACCAAGCCCGCCGACGACTACGTGCGCCGCTTTATCGAAGGCGTTGACCGCTCGCGCATCCTGACGGCCGAGAGTGCCATGCGTCCGGTGCGTTCAACCTCTCGTGAGAGCGACGGTCCGCGCACGGCGCTTCGCCGCATGCGTGATCACAGCCTCGACTCCATTTACGTCACAGATCGAGACCGCAAGCTGCTCGGGCTTCTCGAGGCCGACGCCGCCAGCCGCGCCATCGAAGCCGGTGCGGATACGATCAACGATTACATTACCCAAGATTTTCGCAAAGTCACCACTGACGAACCGCTTCATAACCTGTTCGCCATGTTCAGCGATAAGAGCTTCCCAATCGCCGTGATAGACGAACAGCAACGGCTGCTCGGCGTCGTGGTGAAAGGGGCAGTACTCGATGAACTCGCTCGGGCAGGAGAATAATCATGGATATTCCAAGCATTCCGTTAGGTTACTGGATTGAAAGCAGTCTGACCTGGCTGACCAGTGAATACTCACTGGTCACACGTGCCATTTCTAGGGTTACACAAACCGGGATCGGCGGTCTCAATGATGGCCTGATGTGGCTCCCGCCATGGGCATTATTGGCCATTATCGCGCTGTTGTGCTGGAAAGCCGCATCACCGCGCCTTGCCATCGGCGCAGCCGCCGGGATGGCCTTGATATGGAACCTGGGACTCTGGGATCCCATGATCGAAACCTTGACCCTGGTGGTCATCGCCACGCTGGTGGCCGTGGTCATGGCGATTCCGGTCGGCATCGCCGCTGCGCTATCTCAGCGCCTGTACCGCGTTATCATGCCGATACTCGACTTCATGCAGACCATGCCGGCGTTTGTGTACTTGATTCCGGCCATCCCGTTTTTCGGGATCGGTTCGGTCTCGGCCATTTTTGCGACCGTCATTTTCTCGATGCCGCCAGCGATTCGCTTCACCACCCTCGGCATTCGCCAGGTACCCGTCGAGCTGATTGAAGCCGCCGATGCCTACGGAGCGACCCGCGGTCAGAAGCTTTTCAAGGTGCAGCTGCCGTTATCGCTTCCGACGGTCATGGCGGGCATTAACCAAACGATTATGCTGGCGCTCTCCATGGTGGTCATCGCCGCCATGATCGGCGCAGATGGTCTGGGCAGCGAAGTATGGCGTGCCATCCAACGTCTACGCCCGGGTGACGGCTTTGAAGCCGGTATTGCGGTTGTTATTCTCGCCATGGTGCTTGATCGCTTGACCCAATCGTTCAGTAAGTCGCGCCGTTAAAAGTCCCTACTGGCCTTTTACGGCACCGGCGTTCAAGCTGGTGGGACTTGCACAGCATGGGATACATGCCCATGCTGTATGCGATACGAAGTAAACACGACTTTGTTTGAGGTGGCTAATACCACCTCTCCATCCAAGGGAGCAAGTGAATGAAAACTCGTATGTTGAATCGCCGTATCCGTCTCGCCTCGTTGGCACTCGTCTCAGGCGCTGGCCTTGCCGCTGGTGGCATGGTCCAGGCCCAGGACAAAGGCACCGTCAACCTGGCTTATGTAGAGTGGTCATCTGAAGTCGCGTCAACCAACGTGGTTCGCGCTGTACTTGAGCAAGAAGGCTACGATGTCGATATGACATCGCTCTCGGCGGCGGCCATGTTCCAGGCACTGTCTACCGGGGATGCCGACGCGATTGTGGCAGCCTGGCTGCCTTCGACCCATGAGAACTATATGGAACGCGTTGGCGACAACGTCGACGACCTCGGACCCAACCTGGATGGCACCAAGCTAGGCCTGGTGGTTCCCGAGTACACCGATGTCGACTCCATCGCCGACCTGAACGACAACGCCGACGACTTTAACGGCGAGATTATCGGTATTGATCCTGGTGCGGGCTTGATGTCCCTCACCGAAGAGGTTGTGGATACCTATGATCTTGATCTTCAATTGCGCAGCGGCAGCGGTGCCACCATGACCGCCGCACTCGCAAGCGCTATTGAAAACGAGGAAGACATCGTCGTTACGGGCTGGACACCGCACTGGATGTTCGCCCGCTTTGACGTGAAATACCTGGAAGACCCGGAAAACGTCTACGGCGGCGCCGAGCAGATTCACACTGTCGTGCGCGATGGCCTGGAAGAAGACATGCCGGAAGCCTATGCCATTCTTGATGCCTTCGAGTGGACGCCTGAACAGATGGGCGAGGTCATGCTCATGAACCAGGAAGAAGACAGCGACCCCTACGAAAATGCAAAACAGTGGGTTGAAGATAACCAGGACGTAGTAGAGGAATGGATTAGCAACTAATTCCTTGCCTGGACGATAGAAGAGATGAACTGGTGCGTACCTTGCGCACCAGTTCAGTTGTTTACATCTCGTCTAAACCATAGCGATGACCGGCATATATTTGGCTAATGTTGATCATTACAAAAGTATAGTGAGGAGCTTGCCGTGTTTAAGAACATTATGGTGCCAGTAGATCTTGCCCATCTGGAAACGCTGGAGCCCGCTTTAAGCGTTGTCGCGGACATGGCCAAACAGTATGACGCGACGATTACCTACGTCGGCGTTACGGCCAACACCCCTACCAGCATCGCTCGCACACCCCAGGAGTACGAACAAAAGCTGGACGCCTTCGCTCAGGAGCGTCATAAGGTTCATGGGCAGCCCGTCAGCATCAAGGTCTATAGCTCGACCGACCCGGTTGCCAATGTTGACGACTTGTTGGTGAAAGCGATCGATGAAACGGGCGCAGATCTGGTCATGATGGCGACCCATTTGCCACGCCATCTGGATATTGTCATGCCCTCTCATGGCGGCAAGGTAGCCACACACACCGACGCCTCCGTCTTCCTGCTTCGCCCGAGCAAATAAAGCGACGTATTGTTGTAAATAAATAAGGGAGCACCTTTGTGGATAACAAATCGCAAGACCAATCGCCAGATGAGAACGCTCCTTCGGAAGGGATTCCTGCTCCGGAGGGGCCAGCCAACCTGATCGATACCGATTACGTTATCGGTCAGGACAACATCACGACCAAAACGATGGGGGTTAACCTTGACCTACACGGCAAGGTTTTCACCATATCTTCCATCGTCGTACTTCTTTTCGTCATACTCACGTTGGCCCTTCAAGACACCATCGCGCCAATCTATGACTCAGTCTTCAGCTTCCTGACAGGCAATCTCGCCTGGTTCTTTATCCTGGCGGCCAACATATTCGTCATCCTGTGTATCGGTCTGATCATTTCCCCATTAGGCAAAATCCGGATTGGCGGTGCCAATGCCAAACCTGATTTTACCTATATGGGCTGGTTCTCGATGCTGTTTGCTGCTGGCATGGGCATTGGTCTGATGTTCTACGGCGTCAATGAGCCATTGACCCACTTTGGCACGTCTTTTGACGGTGGCAGTTGGGCACCGTTGGGTGGTGCCGAAGGCGACGAAGCAGGCGCAGTGGCCTTGGGCATGGCAGCGACGATTTTCCACTGGGGCCTCCACCCGTGGGCGATCTACGCCGTGGTAGCATTGTCACTTGCGCTGTTTGCTTTCAATAAAGGGCTTCCACTCTCCATGCGCTCGGTTTTTTACCCTCTTCTGGGCGAACGCGTATGGGGCTGGCCGGGTCACCTTATCGATATTCTGGCTGTGTTTGCCACACTGTTTGGCCTGACCACCTCGCTCGGCCTAGGCGCCACGCAGGCCGCCGCCGGTTTGACCTACCTGTTTGGTGCCCCAGAGTCCGATATCACCATGATTTTGCTGATTATCGGTATTACGATCATTGCGATCGGCTCGATACTGGCCGGTGTAGATAAAGGTGTACAGCTGCTATCCAAGATCAACATCGCCATGGCCGCCGCCTTGCTGTTCTTCGTCATTGCGGTCGGACCGACGCTGCTGATTGCCACAGGCTTCTTTGAAAACCTGCTTGACTACGTGGTGCACCTGCCTGCGCTGTCTAACCCGTTTGGCCGCGAAGATGCCAACTTCAGCCAAGGCTGGACGGCCTTCTACTGGGCATGGTGGATTTCCTGGTCGCCGTACGTCGGCATGTTCATCGCCCGCGTATCGCGTGGCCGTACCGTGCGCGAGTTCATGGTATCAGTTCTCCTCGTTCCCTCCATCGTGTCCGTCTTGTGGATGACCACCTTTGGCGGTACGGCGATCGACCAATACCTCAGCCAGGGCATCGACGCCGTTCGCGATGCAGGTATCGACCTGCAGCTGTTCATCATGCTGGAGCAGTTGCCGCTATCGCAGATCACGTCGTTCGTGGCCATTGTGCTGGTCATCGTGTTCTTCGTGACCTCGTCGGATTCAGGCTCGCTGGTAATTGACTCCATTACCGCTGGCGGCAAGGTCGATGCACCGAAACCTCAGCGTGTGTTCTGGGCAATCATCGAAGGGGCGCTCGCGATCGCTCTGCTGCTCGGTGGCGGCCTCACCGCGCTGCAAACCATGGCGGTCTCGACCGGCTTCCCGTTCACCATTATCCTGCTGGTGGCCTGCTATGCCATTATCAAGGGCTTGATGAGCGAGCCAAAAGCCGTCTAAAAGCCCCCCGCATCAAGCTTGAACGGGCAGCCCAATGGGCTGCCCGTTTTTTTTATGCTCGAAAAAATCTGGGTGACGCTTTTAGCATCAAGTCCAAAGCGCACTTAAGGGTGTGCTGGGTTCATAGTGGGTTGCAATCTGTGCCTGCAACAGCTCCGCCGTCGCCATGGCATCGATCAGCGCATGATGCCCTTGGTAACTCGGCAACCCATAGCGACGGCGGCTGGCATCAAGGCGAATAGACACTGGCGGACGCCCCAACCAGCGACGAAAACGCGCCCATAGCTTCTGGCGGTGAAGCCGCGCTTCAAGCGACATCGTATCAATCATCGGAAACATGACGCCCTCACCGCGCCGCGCCTTGATCGCCGCATCCAAAAACGGACGTTCAATATGGCGAAAGTGCACCACTACAATACGCCCTGCCAAGGCTTCCAGAAGGGGATTGATAACCGCATCCAGATCCGGGGCATTGGCAATCTCGGAGTGGGTGATGTGGTGGAAGGTAATTGAGGCTTCATTAAGCGGGCGCGGCGGTTTCACCACCCAGTAGCGCCGCTCGGCAAGTTTGATGCGTCCTAACGTAAACGGCACCAGCCCGATGCTAACAATGGCATGGCGACGCTCATCCAGCCCCGTCGTTTCCATGTCCAGCGCGACCATCGGCACCTCGGCAATGGGTGTATCGAGACTCGGAGGTGGCGTCTCGAAAAAACGCTGAATGGCCGGATCCTGGGCCAGCGGTGCACGTTTTTGCGTATACAGCGCCCAGTCTGCCTGGGTGATTTTCCGGCGCGGTCGAATAAACGTCATATTAGCGTCCCGTCCGGCTAGATGGCACGGGATAGCGGAACTTCAGAAACTTTTGCGCATTGCTGAGTACCTGAAAGGCATCTTTCAAGTTGTGCCGTTCACTATCGGCCACGTTCTCCGGCTCGATATTATTGTCAGGTACGCGCTCTTCCTGCAGATCGATCACTTGATGGCGAATGCGCGACATGCACATGAACTCAAAGGCATAGCTCAACTTGTCGCTCATCCCGGTGGCCAGGAGTTGCGTATTGGCAATGTCGTCCAGCCGCTGGAAAGTGTTCTGGGCTTTTGAGCCGCAGGCCAACGCATGCACACGGATCAGGTCGACCATGGGCGCTGTACCACGACGCTTCAAGTTGATGGAGTTATTATGCTTACCGTCTTTTTCCATTACAAAAGTGCGGAAAAAGCCCAGCGGCGGTGTTCGATTCAGGGCATTACGCGCCATGGCGGCCAAGAAGAGCGGCGACTGCGGGGCCTTTTCAGCAATCAAGTCCTGGAGCGCTTCCACGAAAAGGTCTTCGCCGTAGAGGCTATCAAGATCGAAAAAGATCGAGCTGTGCAGCAGCCTTTCCGGGGTTGGGTTATTGATCCAGTCGGTAAAGTAGCTTTTCCAGACACGCAACGGCTGACGCCACTGTGAGTTGGTCGCCATCACGTCGCCCTTGCAGTAAGTATAGCCACAGGCATCCAGGCCATCACTTACAAAGCCTGCCAGTGCCTTGAAGTACTCATCGTGCTCCTCGGGAATAAAGTCGTCTGACAGAATCAGTGCATTATCCTGGTCAGTGACGATGCTCTGCTCATTGCGCGCCATCGACCCGTTGACCATGAAACAATAGGCCACCGGCGGTGGGCCCAGTTTCTCCTCGGCAAGCTCCAGCAGACGGCGCGAAAAACTGCGCCCGATGGTCGAGAGCGCACTGCCCACCATGTGGGAATTGGCTCCCTCCTGAACCATCCTGACAAAGGAGGCACTCACGTCAGGTGCCAAACGCGCCAATCCCTCGATGCTCGACTGGTGGAAAATATTGCTCACCAGATAAAGCCCGCTGTGGGTTTCATAGCGAATGATATCGGAGAGGTGCACCACCCCCATTGGCCGCTGACGATAAAGCACCGGCAGGTGGTGAACATTGTTACGCAGCATGGTGAGCATTGCTTCGTAGATCGAAACGTCCGACTGAACCGTGATAAGCCGTGAGGAGACCACCTCTCCCACCGGCGTTTGGGGCGAGAGGCCTTCGGCCACAACCCGGGTTCGAAAATCACTGTCGGTCAAGATGCCGCATACCTGCCAGGTTTGCCCTTCGCTATCCTTGAAGCTATAACGCGGATTGCTGCTGCCTTCTTTAAGCACCAAGACGGCTGAGGCTTGAGCCTGACTCACCTGTTGGGCCGCTTGCTGCACCGTGGTCGATGCTTCCACCATGACCGGGTAACGCACCACCAGCTTGCGGATCCGCGTCACCATCATGTCGTTGGATTTCTTTTGCTGCTCTGCGGCGGTTTCCAGTCGCGGACGTTCCACTTCGACGAAATCAGCGAAGTCCTCGTCCTCCTCGCACAGCTGCTGAAATACAGCTTTGGGGATAAAGTAAAGCAGCGTGTCTTCGATAGCCTTGGCCGGAAAGCGCACCTTCTGGTTACGCAACAAGCTGAAGTGACCAAAGATATCGCCTTCCCCCAGCCGGTTATAGAGGTCTCCCTGCCGCCGATACACCTCGACGGCACCGCTACGGATATAGCACAGGTCGGACACCGTATCGTTTAGCGTCAGGATGTCGCTGCCGGTCTTGAAATAACTGACCTCGACATGGCTGGCGATTTCATCCAGCAAGCTGTCCGAAAGCCTATCGAAAGGGGGGTGCTGCCCCATATGCTGGCGTATTTCTAGTAGTTCGACGTCCAATGCTCTCTCCCCAGACCGTATAACCGGACTTCAACACCTGGCCTCGTATCCACGCTAATACGGGCATTTACACAAGTGTGGCGCGAAGCACAAGACCCGTAAACCCTAACCACGAAAAAGCCCGACGCTTTTTGCGCCGGGCTTAAAGACCGCTACGTAGCGATGCCATAGAATGACGTTACAACTGGGTGCAACGCTCAATGACTGCTTACGATTCTGCCATTTCCTGAACACGCTGCATCATTTCAGGATCCTGCTGGATTGTTTGACCGATGGCGTTGAACGTATCAACATCTAGGCCGCTGTCTTCAACGACTTCAATCATGCGGTCATTGGCTTCGGTACGGACTTCCTGTTGAGCGGCTTCATCGTCGGCTTCCTGCAGACGCTGCGTGTATTCCTGCGAGATGACCGCAATCTCTTGTGATGCATCGGCAAACTGCTGAAGCTGTTCATCAGAAAAGTCTTGCGTCGGTGCCGCTTCTTGAGTGGCCATCGAGCCCTGTGTGGACTCTTGATCCTGCTGGGCATGAGCCGTTGCCGTCATCAGACCAGTCGCGAGCAGTGCGGCAGAAAACAGGGCAGTCATACGTTGCATATAAAAGAACCTCAGTTAACACGTTATGAATGTGCTTATTGTGACGCGGCCACAGCGCCGAGGTTCAAATTTTTGAGTAAAGTTATGTAACAAGAACGATAAGTAAAAACCCTCAACCCATAATGAAGACTGAGAACCTTATGATGAGAACCCTATGAAAGGTGTTATATCACTCGTACGCCAGCGGGATGCCGCCTCACTCGGATTACTCGCCATGCCTGCACTCTTTGTGCTGCTTTGGAGCACCGGCTTTATTGGCGCCAAGTTCGGCCTCCCCTACGCAGAGCCCTTCACATTTCTATTTATTCGCTTTGTGATGACGGTGCTACTGCTGACGCCGCTGGTATGGATACTCAAAATATCCTGGCCTTCATCACCCAGGTTATGGATCCACATCGCCATTTCAGGTCTCCTTGTTCACGGAACCTATCTAGGTGGCGTCTTCTATGGGATTTCGCTTGGCATGCCTGCCGGTTTGGCGTCGCTGTTGGTCGGCCTGCAACCCCTGCTGACGGCCGCCTGTGCCGGCCCGCTGTTGGGTGAGCGCCTGGCCAGGCAGCAGTGGCTGGGGCTGGGTTTGGGTTTGCTCGGTATCAGTGCGGTACTCGGCAGTCAACTGGAGCTGGGGCAATCGCTATTCAGTGGTTTTGGGCTGGGCGCCCTGTTGAGTGTGATGGCCGCTTTAATGGGCATTTCGCTGGGCACGCTTTACCAGAAACGCTTTTGCACGCGTATGCCGCTGCTTTCGGGGGCCGTCATTCAATACCTTGCTGCGGGTGGGGTATTGGGTGTTGGAGCGCTGTTATTCGAAACACGCGACGTCACCTGGTCACTCACTTTTATCTTGACGCTTGGTTGGTTAGTACTGATTCTATCGATAGCCGCTATTCTTCTATTGATGGCGCTGATCAAGCGCGGCGAAGCGTCCCGGGTGGCGAGCCTGTTTTATCTGGTGCCACCCGTCACCGCACTACAAGCGTGGTGGCTATTCGATGAACGGCTTTCCTGGGTAGGGCTCGGAGGGATGTTCATTGCTATCACCGGCGTTGTACTGACGGTGCGCAAACCCGCTGTAAAGGCATCACCAACATAACGATATAGAGTTTCTCAGGGCTAGTATGAAGACGTCTGAACATCACCATTGCGCGCGTGTGGATGGGCGCTGTAACCGGTGTGATACCCCGGTTCCCTTCGCCTTTACCATGGCCTTTCAACCCATTGTCGATGTCGCCGCACGGCAGGTGGTTTATTACGAAGCGCTGGTACGAGGGCCCAGTGGCGAGTCGGCGGGATCGATTCTTGAAAAGGTCACCGACAACTTACTCTATCGGTTCGATCAAGCCTGCCGCATAAAAGCGATTGAATTAGCCAGCATGCTGGACATGCAGGCGCGTTTATCGATCAACTTCCTGCCTAATGCCGTTTACGAACCAGAGGCGTGTATCCAGGCGACCCTGGAAACCTCCAAGCGGGTGGGATGGCCTACCGAACGGCTGAACTTCGAGATCACCGAGACCGAGCGCGTTCAGGATCGGCAGCACATGCGTAACATTATCGAGAGTTACCGGGCGATGGGCTTTACCACCTCCCTTGACGACTTCGGAAACGGCTACGCGAACCTGGATCTGCTCACCGACCTGGGCCCGGATACCCTGAAGGTTGACCGTGAGATTGTCATGGATTGCAACAATAACAAGCGCCGCCAGGCGATTCTGCGCAGCCTGGTGGCGCTGGCGGATACGCTGGGGACCCAATTGGTAGCGGAAGGCGTGGAAACCCGGGAGGAATCGCGCTGCCTGATGGCGCTGGGCATTCCGGTACAGCAGGGTTTCTACTTTGCCCGCCCGCAACTGGAAGCGCTTGCAGTCATCGACGACGCTCTTTACGACTAGTTCAGCCAGGCAATCCAGACCGGTGGCGCCGGGTTGCCGCCGGCGCTGACGCCGCAGCGTCATCAATCGGCGATGTGTTGCAGATAGCTGGCACCGCCCAGATTACGCATCTGTTGGCGCACCCACTGGCTGCGTTGCTCCACTTGGGGGCTTGGACGCGAGGCACTGCGTGTTAGCGGGCTGGGTAATATGGCGGCCAGAAGACTGGCCTGGCGATCGGTCAGCGCGCTGGCTGGGACACCAAAATAGTGCTGCGCGGCCGCTTCCAACCCGAACACGCCGACATCCCACTCGGCAACATTGAGGTAGACTTCGAGGATTCGCTGTTTGCCCCATATCAGCTCAATGAGCACGGTAAACCAGGCTTCGAGCCCTTTACGCGCCCAGCTTCTGCCCGTCCATAGGAAGACGTTCTTGGCGGTTTGCTGACTGATGGTACTGGCTCCCCTCAAGCGCCCACCGTCCATGCTGACCTGCAGGGCGCGGCGAAGCTCAGTGAGATCGAAACCATGGTGGTGGGGAAATCGCTGATCTTCCGCCGCCATAACCGCGACTTTCGCCGAGTCGGCAAGCTGCGACCAGCTCCGCCATTGGCGCTGCAGCTGTATCGGCTCGCTGTGCACCCAGCTCTGGATTTTACGCTCGACCATGACCATCGAACCCGGTGGAGGCACCACGCGAAAAAGCATCACCAGGCTCACTGATAGCACCACAAACAGAAATACGCCACGCCAGACCCACCACCATAGCCAGCTTGCCGAGCGACGCAGCGTACGTTTCAACATAAAAGCTTCCTCACCGCTTCAACAAGTGGTCGGCATGGTAGCGAAGATGGTCGTCGATAAAGGTCGCAATGAAGAAGTAGCTATGGTCATAGCCAGGTTGCCGACGCAGGGTAAGCGGATGATCATGGGCTTCGCACACGGCCTCAAGGCGTTCAGGCTTGAGCTGCTCGTCAAGGAATTGGTCGGCTTCGCCCTGGTCGATAAACAGGCGTTGCCGCGAAGCGCCATTGGCCACCAGTTCGCAGGCATCATACTGGCGCCATTGTGCCGGATCGTCTCCCAGGTAGTTGGAAAACGCCTTTTCCCCCCACGGACAGTTCATTGGGTTAACAATCGGAGCAAATGCCGATACCGAACGAAAGCGCCCCGGGTGGCGCAGTGCCATGATGAGGGCGCCGTGACCGCCCATCGAGTGCCCGCTGATGGATTCGCGGCCATTTACCGGAAAGTGCTGGCGAACGACGGATGGCAGTTCCTCGATCACATAATCGTACATGCGGTATTGCGGCTTCCACGGCGCCTGGGTGGCATTGACGTAAAAGCCCGCACCAGAACCAAGGTCATAGCTATCGTGCTCGCCCGGCAAGTCGGTCCCTCGCGGGCTGGTATCAGGGCAGACGATCGCGATACCCAACTCCGCTGCCAGACGATGCGCACCGGCTTTTTGCATGAAGTTTTCGTCGGTACAGGTTAGCCCCGAGAGCCACCATAACAGCGGCACCCGCTCTTCCTCGGCCTGAGGTGGCAAATAAACCGCAAACACCATGTCGCAATCCAGCGCACGGGAGTAATGCCGATAACGTTTATGCCAGCCACCGTGGCTGCGGTTGGCCGACACCAGTTCCAGGGTTTCACTCATGCTCATGAGCAGGCTCCTTTAAAGCAGCAAGCGCGGCGGGTAGCCCCGCCGCGCCCTGTGTTGTTCGTACTATCATACTCAGTAATGCAGGACGGTACGAATGCTCTTGCCCGCGTGCAGTAAATCGAATGCCTCATTGATCTTCTCAAACGGCATATCGTGGGTAATGAAGTCGTCGATATTGATCTCACCGTTCATGTAGCGCTCGACATAGCCGGGCAGTTCGGTACGCCCTTTTACACCGCCAAAAGCGGAGCCTTTCCAGACCCGACCGGTCACCAGTTGGAAGGGCCGAGTGGAAATTTCCTCACCGGCACCGGCCACCCCGATGATGATCGATTCACCCCAGCCTTTGTGGCAGCACTCAAGCGCGGAACGCATGACGTTGACGTTGCCGATGCACTCAAAGGAGTAATCAACCCCGCCGTCGGTCATATCCACCACGACCTGCTGAATCGGGTCGCTGTAGTCTTTGGGGTTGACGAAGTCCGTGGCGCCAAACTGCTTGGCCAGTTCAAATTTATCCGGATTGACATCGATCGCAATGATTTTCGACGCTTTGGCCATGGCCGCGCCCTGAATCACCGCCAGGCCGATCGCCCCTAGACCGAAGACCGCAATCGTCGCGCCCGGCTCAACCTTGGCGGTGTTCAGCACAGCGCCAATGCCGGTGGTCACGCCACAACCCAGGAGGCAGATTTTATCCATCGGTGCCTCTTTAGACACTGCTGCCAGGGAGACTTCGGGCAACACAGTGTATTCGCTGAACGTGGACGTCCCCATGTAATGGTGAAGCATCTTGCCATCCAGCGAAAAGCGCGAGGTACCATCGGGCATCACCCCCTTGCCCTGGGTGGCGCGTACGCTACCGCACAAATTGGTCTTGCCCGAAAGACAGAACTTGCACTGCCCGCATTCGGCCGTATAGAGAGGAATAACGTGGTCACCGGGCTTAAGGCTGGTCACGCCTTCGCCAACCTCTTGCACAACGCCAGCCCCTTCGTGGCCCAGTACAGAAGGAAAATTGCCCTCAGGGTCTGCGCCAGAAAGCGTATAGGCATCGGTATGGCACACGCTGGTTGCCGCCATCTTGACCAGCACTTCGCCTGCCTTGGGCCCCTCTACGTCAATCTCGACCAGTTCCAGGGGTTTGCCCGCTTCCAGTGCTACCGCCGCACGTGACTTCATTCTATTGCTCCTTTACAGCCTGTCAGCACCGCGCCATTCAGCGCGGGCGTAGTGTTTACTCTTCGTCGGAGTAGTGTTTACTCTTCGTCGGACGTAATCGGTTGATACTCAATGGGTAGCCACTGATAACCGTCGCCATCCTCGATAATATGCCCGATCCCCGGGAACGGCATATGTGCGCCAGCGACCCAATGCTTGCCGTTGACGGCCTCTTCAAGCACGGCCTGACGGGTTTCAATGGCCTGCTCGGGGTCGGAATCAAACTCGATGGCGACCGTGGGATCATCAAACTGCACGCCGTAGCTATGCACCACATCCCCCCAAACCAGCATGGCATCATCGTCTCCGCTCAACATGAAGCTGGTGTGGCCCGGGGTATGGCCGTGGGTATCCTGCGCCACGATGCCCATCAGCATCTCGTCGCCCGGCTCAAAGGGAGTAAAACGGCCATCCGCCACGTAGGGTGCCACGGCGTCCTGAGCCATCTCGAAAAAGGCACGCTGGCCCTCAGCCGCAGCTTCCGCACGCGACTCACTCAGCCAGAAGTCGGCATCCTGCTGGCTAGCCCGCAGCTCGGCATTGGGATACACCGCCTCACCGTTGCGGGTCAACCCGCAAACATGGTCCGGGTGAAGGTGGGTCATCAGGATGGTGTCCACGTCCTCTGGCTGGTAACCGGACGCACGCATATTGTCTTCAACATGGCCAAGCGTCGGACCAAAGCACGCCGACGACCCGGCATCCACCAGGACAAGGTTTTCACCGGTATTGATCAGAAACGCATTGACGGCGGTCTGAACGCCATCTTCGGAGTCGATGAACAACGCATTGAGGTGCTCACGTATCTCCTCTTGCTCCATGCCCTTGAGCAACTGCGTTTCTATCGCCGTATAGCCGTCGTATAGCGCGGTGACTTCGTGGTCATCAACCATCATCCTGAACCAGCCCGATACCTGCTCTGGCCGTTGGTCAGGCGCTGCTACCGCATTTAATGACACGCCTAACGTCAGGGTTATTGCTGCTTTACCTACTGCCGGAACCCACTGATAGTGAGACATCCATCACCTCCTGGTTTAAAAAGCTGTTACGCCAATGGTTTGCGGTTATCCAAAATTCACGGCGGCTCACTTTACAAAGCCAGTACACAACGACGTAACTGGTCACAGTGTAGGTCAGCTAGCCGACAAGAATAAAGCGGGATACACTCATAAGATTATTGCTATTGTGCAACAATCCAAACTCAAGCAGGTGAATCGCATGCAGCGCTGGGACCGAATTGAAGCCTTCATTGAGGTGGTCCGTCTGGAAAGCTTCTCGGCAGCAGCGCGCCACCTGAAAGTATCGACCTCTCACATCAGCCGCCTAGTCAGCCAACTCGAGAACCAGCTGGGCGTTCAGCTACTGTACCGGACGACCCGACAAATCCGCCTGACCGATGCAGGTTCTATCTACGTAGAACACTGTCGACATCTGTTTGACGGCTTGCGTGATGCCGAACAGGCACTGAGTGAACAACAGGGCAAACCCCACGGCGTATTGAAACTCACCTCGGCAACGACCTTTGGCGAACGCTACATCGCACCGCTGGTCAACGATTTTCAATGCCTGCACCCTCAATTGGACGTGCAGATGCACTTCACCAACCGTCCGGTCGAGTTGATCGATGAAGGCTTTGATATTGCGATTCGCATGGGTGTCCTTAAAGATTCCAGCTTGATTGCCCGACGCCTATGCAAACGCCGTGAGTATATTGTTGGCTCTCAAGCCTACTTTCGCCAGGCGACCCGGCCCCATACGCTCGGCGAACTGAGCCAGCATCGCTGCCTGGTGGGTTCGCGGCCAAACTGGCTGTTTGAAGTCAATGGCCAGCGACGTGAAGTCAAGGTCAACGGTTGCTGGCAGGCCAATTCAGGGCCAGCCCTGCTCGACGCCACACGCAAGGGCCTGGGCCTCGCGCAACTGCCTGACTATTACGTCGCGCCTTATCTCGCCAATGGCGAACTGGTAGCCGTATTGGAACCCTTTCAACACCACGATACCGGGGTATGGGCGGTTTACCCCCGCCACCGACATCTTTCACCCAAGATACGCCAACTAGTGGATTATCTTGTCGAGCATATTGGTCAGGTGCTACCTGACACTCAATGGCGCTAACCGCTCCGCCCCTATATGGAAAAATACCAAGCGAACTCGGCGTGCCAACACGGAAATGTGACGATATAATGAATATCTACGCTTGATTGCTTTATACCCATTAAGCTTGCTGCTTAACCACAAAGGACGTTGGTATGTCTTCCCCCCCTTCCTGGCCCATCGGCTTTCGAGTCGTTTTTTTGCGTGCCGTGCTGTACGTGTTATTTATTGGCGCTATCGCGCAAGGTGCCTATTTAGAAGCCCTGTATCTTCCCGATATTCGCTTTTCAGAACTTGGCTTTACCGAGTTTACGCAAACACTGGTATTGGCAACATGCTGCGCGATGTTGATCTACACTCGACAGGTACTGAAGGTCTGGCCAACCGTTACGTTGCTGCTTCTGGGGTTCGTTGCCGCCTCACTGGTACGCGAACAGGATCATTTTTTAGACACCTACGTTGCTGAACATATATGGAAGGCACTGGTTGCGCTGATTGTATTGCCGACGCTTTTCTTCGTCATCAAACATCGCCAGCGCTTTCTGGATGAGTTTGCTGACTACAGCAATACTTTTGCGTTTGGCTTGTTTACCGCCGGGGTGCTGACCACCTACATTTTTTCTCGCCTCTACGGGCGGCAAGAGTTTTGGCAAGCCGTGCTTGAAGATAGCTACTCAGGAACGTTCAAGAGCGTCGCTGAAGAGGTGGTTGAGCTGCTCGGTTACAGCTTGATTCTTATCGCCACCCTGGAGCTGCTACTGCTTGCTCGCCGCGTCCACCGGGCGCGCAAGCAGGCCCCATAGCCTCATATACTCGCCATACAGAAAAACCCCGCCGTTCGATAAACGGCGGGGTTTTTTAATACCACTTCAAGCCTTCCGGGTTACTCGTCGAGGAACGAACGCAGAGGCTCGGAGCGGCTCGGATGACGCAGCTTACGTAACGCCTTGGCTTCAATCTGGCGAATTCGCTCACGGGTCACATCGAACTGTTTGCCGACCTCTTCAAGCGTGTGGTCGGTGTTCATATCGATACCAAACCGCATGCGCAGCACCTTGGCCTCACGCGCCGTCAAACCACCCAACACATTGCGCGTGGCTTCGACCAAGCCTTCGCCGGTGGCCAGATCGATCGGCAGCAGCATGGTGCCGTCTTCGATAAAGTCACCCAGGTGCGAGTCGTCGTCGTCGCCAATGGGCGTCTCCATGGAGATCGGCTC
Source organism: Halomonas sp. Mc5H-6 (assembly GCF_024124705.1). Taxonomy (NCBI): domain Bacteria; kingdom Pseudomonadati; phylum Pseudomonadota; class Gammaproteobacteria; order Oceanospirillales; family Halomonadaceae; genus Halomonas; species Halomonas sp. Mc5H-6. The sequence goes on along the minus strand of NZ_JAMXSI010000002.1, from coordinate 262,591 downwards.
TTTGGCAATCTTGAGCACCTTGCGGACCTTATCTTCCGGCATTTCCAGGCGCTCACCCAGTTCTTCCGGTGTCGGCTCGCGGCCCATTTCCTGCAGCATCTGACGCGATACGCGGTTGAGCTTGTTGATCGTTTCGATCATGTGCACCGGAATACGGATCGTACGGGCCTGATCGGCAATCGACCGGGTAATCGCCTGACGAATCCACCAGGTTGCATAAGTCGAGAACTTGTAGCCACGGCGATATTCGAACTTGTCGACCGCTTTCATCAGACCAATATTGCCTTCCTGAATCAGATCCAGGAACTGCAAACCGCGATTGGTATACTTCTTGGCAATCGAGATCACCAAACGCAGGTTGGCTTCCACCATCTCTTTCTTGGCACGGCGGGCTTTCGCTTCGCCGATCGACAGCTTGCGGTTGACCTCTTTCAGGTCAGACACTTTAAGCTGCACCATGTCCTCTTCAAAGGCAATCTTGCGCTGACAGCGGGCAATATCGGCACGCAGCGATTCCAGGCGGTCGGCGTACTTAGGCTGCTCGGACTGAAACGCATCCAGCCATTTCGGGTCTGACTCGCTGCCCGGAAACGACTTGATAAAGGTCTTGCGCGGCACCTTGGCTTTCTTCACGCACATCTGCATGACGGCTTTTTCCTGGGCACGCACCTGCTCAATGCTAATGCGCACCTGCCCCACCAACCGTTCGAAATGCTTAGGCACCAGCTTGATCGGGGAGAACAGCACCGCCAGACGCGCCTGCTCTGCTTTCAGCTCGGCACTTCCACGACCGTACTTGGCAAAGGCCGCTTCCACCGCTGCGTTCTGCTCACGAATCTGTTCAAAACGCGCACGCGCCTCTTCGGGATCCGGGCCGCCTTCACTCGCGGTGGACTCATCGTCTTCGTCGTCGCCTTCAACGTCTTCATCAATCTCTGACACGGGCTCCGGTTCGGGCACTTCTGCTTCCGCCACGCCGGGGATCCCTTCATCCGGATCGATAAACCCCGAGAAGAGGTCGGACAGCCGACCGGGGGCCTCTTCATCCTGTGTCGCGTCGTAGGCGTCCAAAATAGAGGACACGGCACCAGGCAAATAGGCCAGCGCCGACATGACTTCGCGTGTTCCCTCTTCAATCCGCTTGGCGATTTCAATTTCGCCTTCGCGGGTCAAGAGCTCAACCGTACCCATTTCACGCATGTACATGCGCACCGGGTCGGTAGTGCGACCGACGTCGCTTTCCACGGCGGCAAGGGCCGCAACGGCCTCCTCCGCAGCGGACTCGTCCGTGGAGTGATCCGACATCATCAAAGTGTCTTCATCTGGCGCTTCTTCAACGACACTGATACCCATGTCGTTGATCATGCCAATGATGTCTTCCACTTGATCCGGGTCGGCGATATCCTCGGGTAGATGGTCGTTGACCTCGGCATAGGTCAGGTAACCCTGTTCCTTGCCGCGCGCGATCAACTCCTTCAGACGCGACTGCTGCTGTGCATTTCCAGCCATAGAAACCCTATCTCGACGAAGAAGAATGAAGCACCTGAAGCGCTGATGTAAAAACCTGCAAGCCTGACATTATAGCGTGAATGGCTTGAGTTTTTCCAGTTTGTGTATTTGCGCTGTCATTCAGGTGTGTTAGGTTGATTGGTTAGCCACTTTTTAACCCGTGGTATTAGATCTGGAGGCGGCACGGTAATAATTCAACCCGCCTCTCTTCATGTCATGCTGCACAAGCAGCGTTAATGTGGTCGCCGGGACAGTTCCATTACCAAGCTAGCCAGACGCTGCCGCTGTGCTTTATCTAGCTTTTGCCCGTCGCGCTCTTGCGCCAGCAATGCGTCATATTCCTCCCGCGGCGACTGCTGGCGCTGTACATGGTTCAAATGTGCCACTAACCCCGTTAACTCTGTTTCCCGCGTTGCCCTGGGAATCAACAGTTCCCGCTTTGCAAAATCAGCCAGCCGGGCGCCCTCCGCACTGCCTTGAAAATGCGCCAGAACCACCTGAGGACTGCGATAACGCCCGGCCCTCAAGAGTGCCAGCAATTCCTGGCAGAGACGCACATCACTACCCTCCGGCCCGTCACTATCCGGCAACCAGGCGTCGCTCTCAGGCAGGCTCGCCACCAGGCCGGGTTCGTGAAGCAGTAGCTGTATAATTCGTCCAACCGGAGACAGCGCCTGCTCACGAACCGACCGACGCCCAGGCGCGCTCTTCTGCCTGGAATCCGCCGTACCGGCGGCTTCAACCGACTCCCCACGCGTCTGCTGCTGGCGCGCCACCGCCTTGACACGCTTTTCAAGCAGTTCTTTCAACTGCGCCTGAGCCAAGCCGCTACGCTTGGCAAGCGCCTCGAGCATCAATGACTTGAGCATGCCGTCCGGCACCTTGTCCAATGCCTCAAGCACCTGACTGGCAAACCGTTCACGCCCCTCCACGGTATTCAGGTCACGCCCCTGGGCTGCCTGCTCGAAGAGAAATTCGGACAGCGGCATTGCACAGGTGACACGATCCTGAAAAGCCTCGGTTCCTTCGCGGCGTACCAGCGTATCCGGGTCATCGCCTTCCGGCAGAAACAGGAACCGCGCCTCTCGGCCGTCAATCATCATCGGCAACGCGGTTTCAAGTGCCCGACTGGCCGCCTCGCGGCCAGCCCGGTCACCGTCGAAACAGAACACCACGCGCCCCACAAGACGGAACAGGCGACTCAAGTGGTCTTCCGTGGTGGCCGTCCCCAGAGTGGCCACGGCATTATGGATGCCGTACTGGGCCAGCGCCACGACGTCCATGTAGCCCTCGACCATCACCAGCTGCTCAAGCCTGCTGGAAGCCTGGCGGGCTTCATAAAGGCCGTAAAGCTCACGTCCTTTATGAAACACGGGGGTTTCCGGGGAATTGAGGTACTTGGGCTGACCATCCCCCATGACCCGACCACCGAAAGCGATTGTTCGACCGCGCAGATCACGAATCGGGAACATGACCCGGTCACGAAAGCGGTCGTAGGTGCGCCCCGTGTCTTCACGGTGAATCAACAGACCATATTCAATCTGTACCGACTCGCTGACACCCCGCTCGCTCAGATGTTGCTTGAGCGCTTCCCAACCCCCTGGTGCATAGCCAATGCCATAGTCACTGATGACATCACTGGAAAGACCACGCTCATGCAGGTACCGCTTGGCTTCGCCACCCTCCTGCATCTTAAGCCGTTCGCGGTAAAAGCTGGCGGCAAGCTCAAGCAGGTTAACGCCCTCTTTACGCTTTTTTTCGCGCTGCTGAGCGCGCGGGTCATCAGCCCCTTCCCGGGGCACTTCAATCCCCAAGCGCCCGGCCAACTGCTCAACTGCTTCGGGAAACGGCAGCTTGTCGTACTCCATCAAAAACCGCAGCGCATTGCCGTGTGCCCCACAGCCAAAACAGTGATAGAACTGCTTGTCGGCGCTCACCGTAAACGAAGGGGTTTTCTCTTGATGGAAAGGACATAGCCCCGAGTAGTTGCGGCCTGCCTTTTTCAGCTGTACACGCTCACCGACCACCTCCACCACATCAACGCGGCCCAGAAGATCGTCGATAAAACGCTGTGGAATTTGGCCAGCCATGGATGCAGGCATCCTCGCGCGGGGCGCTAATTTGCGAACCTAACGTCATCAGACACTGTCGCCATAGACGGCCATGCCCGATCACCTTAAACACGCTTTGATAAACGCAAAACAAGCGGCCACCTAGATGGCGGCCGCTCGGCATCCCTCTAAAAACACACTATGCATAACACAGCGTGTTTCGGTACGGATCAATAGAGCCGTTCGAAACGCTTTTGTTCACGCTGAATCTTCTTGGCGTGACGCTTTACGGCCGCAGCCGCTTTGCGCTTGCGCTCAGCAGTCGGCTTCTCGTAGTGCTCGCGACGACGTACTTCAGAGAGAACGCCAGCTTTTTCGCAAGAACGCTTGAAGCGACGCAGGGCGACGTCAAACGGCTCGTTATCACGTACTTTTACAGAAGGCATTAAGCACTCACCTACCTTAAGGAGTCTTGAGTTCGGATAGTACGTACACCGTGACACATGTTATGCGAGCGCAGTGCACGACTCAGTTTTACAGCGCACAATATTCTAATCCTGCTGGACACGCTTTGCAAATGCTACCACCCGCCTGGCGCTTAGAATGCTAGACTACGGCAACTATTTTTTCACAGAGTTATTGTCCTATGCGCGTACTGGGCATTGAAACGTCCTGCGACGAAACCGGCGTCGCCATTTACGACACCTCGCTGACCGGCGGCCAAGGCCTGCTCGCCGATGCGCTTTACAGCCAAATTGCCATGCACACCGATTACGGTGGCGTCGTGCCCGAACTGGCCTCCCGCGACCACACCCGCAAGCTGCTGCCGCTCATCGAGCAAGTTCTGGACGACGCCGGGCTCCAGCGCCACGACCTTGACGGCATCGCCTACACCGCTGGCCCGGGGCTGGTCGGTGCCTTGATGGTGGGCGCCAGCACCGCCCATGGCATGGCCCGCGGGCTGGGCATTCCCGTGCTTGGCGTGCACCACATGGAAGGCCATTTACTGGCCCCCATGCTCGAAGACGATGCCCCCGACTTCCCATTTGTGGCGCTGCTGGTATCAGGCGGCCATACCCAACTAGTGAACGTGGAGGGGCTTGGCCACTATCAACTGCTCGGCGAATCTGTCGACGATGCCGCTGGCGAAGCCTTCGACAAAGCCGCCAAAATGCTTGGACTGGCCTACCCGGGCGGCCCTCACGTGGCGGCGCTGGCGGAACAAGGAGACCCTGAGCGTTTTCGTTTTCCCCGCCCGATGACCGACCGCCCGGGGCTGGATTTCAGCTTTTCCGGGCTGAAAACCCACACCCTCACGGCGATTCGGCAGCTGGAAGCGGCAGGCGAGCTAAATGACCAGGCCCGTGCTGACGTTGCCCGCGCCTTTGAAGAAGCCGTGGTCGATACCCTGGTCATCAAGTGCCGCCGGGCGCTGGATCAAACCAACCTTAAGCGCCTGGTCGTGGCAGGCGGCGTAAGCGCCAACCACCGTCTCCGCGAGCGTCTCGCCCAGGCCTGTGCAAAACGCCGGGCAAAGGCCTACTACCCACGCGGGCGTTTTTGCACCGACAACGGCGCGATGATTGCCTACGTGGGGGCCCAACGACTCGCCGCCGGCGAGCAGGATGCCAGCGGCATCATGCAGGCCACACCGCGCTGGCCGCTCGCCGATCTGGCGGCACCGGCCGAGCCCTAGCCGCCTCTCAGGAGCCGCCAAATGGCGGCTCCTCACCGCGCTTTAGCCGACGAATATTCAGCGCATGACGGGTCAGCACCAGCAGGCTGAACCCGCCAACCACCAGCACATAAGACGGTGCCAGCCAGCCACATACCAGGGGCGCCACCATAGCGCTCCAAAGCGACGCCAGCGCTGCTGTTTTCAGCCGCCAGGCGAGCAGGGCCCAGACCAGGGCACTGATTAACGCCACGGCGGGCACCAATACCAGTAGCACGCCGAATGCACTGGCCACTGCCTTGCCACCACGAAACCCATGCCATAACGGGTAGCTGTGGCCCAGCAAGACGGCCAGCCCCACCATCCCCTGAAGCCAGACGGGAAAATCCAGCAGCTTGGCGGCGAGCACCGCGGGCATGCCTTTCAGCGCATCCAGCAGCAGCGTGGCTGCCGCCAGACGGGCGCCGTACAGGCGCAGCACATTGGAAAAGCCGGGGTTGTGCGAGCCGTGCTGGCGGGGGTCGGGCACCCCTGCCCAGCGGCAGACGCTAAGCGCCGCCAGCCAACTACCGCTCGCGTATCCCACTAGTATCCATATCATGCCATTGTGCTCACGTTGGCTACTGTTGCTGAGCGCTTTGCTCACGTACAATCGCTCGCTCGTTGTGTTGGGGAAGGCTCATGGACCGCATTTTCATCGAAGCGCTTGAGGTAGATACCATTATTGGCGTCTACGAATGGGAGCGCACCATTCATCAGTCACTGCGCCTGGATTTAACCCTGGCGACCGATATCCGCTCGGCAGCGGCCACCGATGACCTTCGGCTGACGCTGGATTACGCTACCATTTGCCAGCGTATTCAACAGTTTGCTGATACGCATCAGTTTGCCCTGGTGGAGACCTTCGCCGAGCGCCTGGCCGCCTGCCTACGCAATGATTTTCCGATCAGCTGGCTGCGACTTACCGTCCACAAACCCGGCGCCGTCCCCAAAGCGCGCAGCGTCGGCCTGGAAATCACCCGCGGCACGCTCCCCGAAGAAACCGGAGCACCCGCCTCATGAGCTTAGTGACCGTGAGTCTGGGCAGCAATATCGAGCCCGCCAGACACATTCGCCTATGCCTTGATGCGCTGGCCGACACCTTCGGTTCGCTTGCGGTTTCCCGGGTGTTCGAGAGTGAACCTGTTGGCTTCAGCGATCGGCGCAATTTTTTCAACCTGGTAGTGGCATTCGAGAGCGACTGGCGACCCGGCGAGCTTCAAGCCTGGGCCAAACAGTTGGAAGCCAACCACGGCCGAACGCCGGAGACGACCAAATATAGCCCCCGTGCGCTGGATATCGACCTGCTGACGGTGGGCGACACCTGCGGCATCGTCGACGGGATCACGCTACCCCGCGCCGAAATCAGCTACAACGCCTTTGTCTTGCAGCCCCTGGCCGAACTCCTGCCCACGCACTGCCACCCCCACTGTCGCACCCCCTATGCAACGCTCTGGGCAGCATTTGACCTGGGCGCCCAGCGCTTGTGGGCCATCGATTTCGAATGGCAAGGCAGGTGGATTTCCCGGGCCGATACACCGCTGCGCCAGGCGCTGGCCCGCTAAACCGGCAACGTCAATGGAGCGTCTTCTCGATAGCCAGATAACGACGCTCTTTTAGCGCAGCCCCAAGCTCGGCCCCCTGAAAACCTTCGGCCATCAGCGACTGAGGACTTACCTGTTGCGCGGCCTGCCAAGCGCCATTCAAGGCATCCACTTGCTCCGGGGCCAACGCCGCCACCAGCGTCAACTGGGTAGATACCTGAGCAGGCTTCCGCCAGGCATCGAGACGCTCGAGCCAGTGAGATACCGCCGCGGCATCGAGCGCACCCTCGACCAGGTGGCGACTCAGGGCCGCATGCCGCGCTAGCTGTGCCACCGCATTCGGCAACCGTAGCCGCCGGGCCAGCGACTCGCGCGCGGCATCATCCAGTGGCGAAACCAGCAGCGCATAGCGCCATTCGGCACTGGCCAGCGCCTCATCATCCAGCCCCGGCGACATAGCGTTGAGACAACCATTCAAGCGACCACTCGTTAATTCAGGCCACCAGGTAGTCAGCGCTTCACACTGGTCAAGCGTGGTGAAATAGCTCGCTGGCTGCTCTTCACCCAGCGCCTTTTCGGTTTCCCGCCATACCCGTTCAGCGGCCAGATAGGTCAGCTCACCGCTGCGGCTGACCTCACCCATCAATGCCATCGTGTCCGGCGCAATCACAAAGCCAAGTGTTCTGTAGCGCGCCAGAAAGCGCGCCGTGCGCAACACTCGCAGCGGATCTTCGCGAAACGCGGGGGAGACATGCCGTAGCTGTCGCCGCTCGATGTCCTGCCGGCCATCAAAGGGATCGATCAGCGTGCCATCCGGTGCTTCCGCGATCGCATTGACGGTCAGATCGCGACGCAGCAAGTCATCCTCCAGGGTGACATCGGGGCTGGCGATCACTTCGAAACCTGCGTAGCCATGCCCGGCTTTCCGCTCGGTGCGTGCCAGGGCATACTCTTCAGCGCTCTCAGGATGAAGAAACACCGGAAAGTCGCGCCCCACTGGCTTGAACCCCCGCTTCAGCATCTCATCAGGCGTGGCGCCGACCACCACCCAGTCGTTGTCATAGACCGGCCAGCCCAATAGCTTGTCGCGCACCGCCCCGCCTACTCGGTAAACATCCAGTCCGGCGATACGCGGATCGCTGATGTCCGTCATCGTGGTGAGCCTTGTGATTGATGGCTTGGTACACTGGTACGCTCCCCCGTCGCCAGATCAAGGGCGGTCAGCTTCCCGCCCCAGGCGCAGCCAGTATCCAGGGCGTCAACTCGCACGCGGGCACCGGGCGTTTCTCCACCGAGTGCCGCCCAGTGGCCAAACACTAATTGAGGATCATCGTCGCGGGGGAATTGGAACCACGGCGCAAACCCCGGAGGAGCGCTTTCAAGCCCCTGATTGGCATCGAAATCCAGGCGCCCTGCGGCATCGATAAAGCGCATGCGGGTGAGCACATTGACAATGCAGCGCAGGCGATCCATACCGTCAAGCGCGCTGTCCCATTGCGCCGGGTGGTTACCGTAAAGCTGGTTTAAAAAGCGCCCTGAGGTCTCGCTCATCAATGCCGCCTGCACTTCGCCGGAAAGTGATGCCACCTGGGCAAGATCCCATTGGGGCAGCAGGCCTGCGTGGGTCATCAGCCGGTTCCCTTCATGCACCGCCAGTGGCTGACTCTGAAGCCAGTCGAGCAAACGCTCACGGTCAGGCGCCGCCAATACGGCCTCGAGGCTGGCATGCTTCTTGACCTTGCCACCGCCCCGTGCGGCTACCAGCAAGTGAAAGTCATGATTGCCCAGTACACAGCGAACGCGACTGCCCAACCTTTCAGCTTCGCGCAGGCAAGCCAGCGAGTCGGGCCCCCGGTTGACCAGGTCGCCGACCAGCCAGAGGGTATCCTGCGCCGGATTGAAATTCAGCTTATCCAGCAGGACCATCCATTCGCTATAACAGCCGTGCAGGTCGCCAATCGCATAGGTGCTCATTGTCAAAGGCCTTTCCGGTCATGGGTCTTCAGTGCAGTTGATAAGGTACCGCAAGTCGAAAGGTAGGAACTGCCACTTCAAAAACCCGTTGGGTCGAGGTATCCAGCAAGGTGTAAACGCCTTCCATGACCCCCACGGGCGTCTGCAACATGGCGCGGCTGGTATAACGAAACTGCTGGCCCGGGCCAATCAGCGGTTGCTGGCCCACGACCCCCTTGCCGCGCACTTCCTGGTGTTCGCCGCTGCCATGGGTGATTTTCCAGTAGCGCGCCATCAGTTGAACACTGTGCGGGCTGCCGTTGTGGACGCTGACGGTATAACTGAATACGAAGCGTGATTCTGCTTCGCTGGATTCTTCAGCACGGTACTCGGGAGTCACCGTGACATCGATCGCCAGGTCGCTCATTGTGTGACACCCCCTTCGTTGGCTGCCACGCGGTTGGCGATCGCCACGAACTCGGCCACCGTCAGCGTTTGCGGGCGACGCACCGGGTCAATACCGAGCGTTTCCAATAGTTCGACGCTAACTCGCCCTTTCAGGTTATTGCGCAGCGTTTTGCGCCGCTGACCGAAAGCAAGCTTGACCAGTTCGAATAACAGCGCTGGGTCATCGGCCGGATGGGGCAGCGTTGCATGGGGCGTGAGGCGAACAATGGCTGAGTCGACACTTGGACGCGGCACAAAGGCCTCAGGCGGGACAATAAAGAGTTGCTCGACCTGGCAGTAATACTGGGCCATGACCGATAAGCGCCCCCAGTCAGGGCCGCCAGGCTCGGCCGCCAAGCGTTCCACCACCTCTTTTTGCAGCATGAAATGCATGTCGGCAATGGCATCACCCATGGTCAGCAGGTGCACAATCAAGGGCGTCGAGATGTTGTAGGGCAGGTTGCCCACCACACGTAGCCCGGGGCCATCGCCTTTGAGGGCGGTGAAATCGAATTTCAGCGCGTCGCCTTCATGGATGACAAAATCCGGGTAATTGAAAAACTGCACGCGCAAGCCTGGAATCAAGTCGCGGTCGAGCTCGACAACCTCCAGCGCACCGGCGGCCTCCAGCAGCGGCTCGGTAAGCGCGCCCTGACCCGGGCCAATTTCAATCAGCCGGTCGCCTTCGCGTGGGCCAATGGCCCGCACAATGCGCGAAATGATCCCCAGGTCACGGAGAAAGTTCTGACCAAAACGTTTACGGGCGCGGTGCTGCTGGGGCGCGTGAGACATCTAACACGATTCCTTGGGGGTCGGTCGTTGGCCAAAAGGCCTGAATAACTACATTGTTGCGTCGCGCGTTGCTAGCCCAACGAGGCGTCGCGCTGGTCGGCGAGTCGCCGCGCCAACGATAGCGCCACTTGCAGGCTACCGGGGTCGGCAATGCCCTTGCCTGCCAGCGTTAACGCCGTGCCATGATCAACCGAGGTACGCACTATCGGCAGGCCCAGGGTGATGTTGGCGGCCTGCCCAAAGCCTGCATATTTAAGCACCGCCAGTCCCTGGTCATGATACATGGCCAGGACAGCATCGACACCAGCCAGATGGCGCGGGGTAAACAGCGTATCAGCGGGGAAAGGACCGCTGATCGCCATGCCCGTCTGACGCAGCTTTTCGAGAGCGGGAATAATGACATCCAGCTCTTCGCGCCCGAGATGGCCGTCTTCCCCGGCATGGGGGTTCAGGCCGCACACCGCAATGCGCGGGGTCGAAAGGCCGAACTGGTGGCGTAAATCAGCCTCCAGCAGGCGACTGATACGTATCACACGCTCAACGGTAATGGCATCCGCCACCTCACGCAGCGGTAAGTGCGTGGTCGCGAGCGCCACGCGCAGATCACCACTGCCCTCCCAACCAGGTGCTTGCGCATGCAGAGCGCGATCGGTGGCTAACATCATGACCACCTCGTCAACGCCGCAGGCGTCGCGCAGCCATTCGGTGTGCCCGGTAAAGCCCGCAAAACCTGCGTCGATAATCACGCCTTTGTGCAACGGCGCGGTGACCATCGCCGCCGCCTGTCCAGCCTGGCAAGCCGTCACAGCAAGCGCCAACGTCTCAAGCACGTAGCGACTGTTAGCGGGATTGAGCTCGCCTGGAACCGCGGGTTCGGCGAGTTCAACCGGCCAGACCGCAAGCGTTGCCGCCCGTTGTACAGGCAGTGCTTGCGACGGCGATACCTCAATGATGTCGACCTCAAGCGACAAGGCCGCGGCGCGTTGCCGCAACATCTGCAGGTCGCCAATCGCGACGGTACCGGCGGGCAGGGCCCCCTGAGCTGCCAGCATCAGCGTTAATTCAGGGCCGATACCGGCGGGTTCACCGGTGGTTATCGCCAACGGCGTTGCGCAACGAGCTTCCATCAAAGACGAATATCAACGAAGGCTTGCGAGCGGATTTGCTGCTGCCAGGTTTCCAACTCCTGATTGGCGCGGCGCTGGAAGATGGCTTGGCGGACTTCTTCACGCTGGGCTTCTTGGGTCACATCTTGCTGACGCCGATCAAGCACCTCGATAATGTGATAACCGAACTGCGAACGGACCGGCTCGGAGATCTGGTTGACCGCTAGCCCACGCATGGCTTCTTCAAACGCCGGGACCGTCTGCCCTGGGCGCAACCAGCCAAGATCCCCCCCGTTAAGCGCACTGCCATCGTCGTCGCTCATTTCACGGGCCACCTTGGCGAAATCTTCGCCCTGCGCCAGTCGTTCGCGCACTTCCTCGGCTTGCGCCCGCGCCTGGTCCTCACCCCGGGTGGGGGTTAGCTCAATGAGCACGTGACGGGCACGGGTCTCCTGGATAACGGCTTCTTCGTCTACCTGCCCCATCTGCTGACTCAAATAGCGGTCAACCTCGCTGTCGCTGACATTGACCTGACGGCCGACTTGTCTCTGTTGAACTTGGCGTATCAACATTTCCCTACGCACATTCTCACGAACACTGGCTAGCGTCATGCCATCGGCTTCCACCGCATCGGCAAACTCTTCAAGGGTCATGTTGTTGGATTCGGCGATGGAACGGACTTGCCGGTTCAGTTCGGTATCGTCGATGGTGATGTTGGCATCACGGGCCATCTGCAGCTGAATCTCTTCAAGCACCATGCGCTCAAGCACCTGTTCTTCCAGCTGCTGGCGAGAGGGAAGCGATTCACCCCGCGACTGCGCCTGACTTTCGATCTGCGCCAACCGGTTATCCAGCTCGCTGCGCATGATAACGCCGTCGTTGACCACCGCGACCACACTGTCCAGCGCCTGCCGCTCAGTGGGCGCCGAGGTCTGGGCCTGGGCACTCAGAGGCACAGCGGCGGCCATGCAAAGGGCTAGCGCACCTCCCAATGAAAGCAGGATGGCACGGGCGAACAAGGTCTTTCTCAATTTCATAACGTCAGTCTCAATCAGTCGCCATTCTAAAGGCTAATTTATAAAGGCGTCGGGCGGTAACCCGGAATGGCTTGTTCAAAGAACCCATCGGCATTCTGGCCAACGCCGCCTAAACCGCGGAACACAAAGCGCAGGAAGATACCGCGGTCGTTAAAATCATCATCGATACGCGCAGTGTCACTGTCATCGACCCATTCACGCCACACCAGCTGCAGACCATAGCAACAGTCGTTCCACTGCACGCCCACCAGTTGCTCGAGCGAGCGATCATTGGTTTGATCGTGAAGGTAACGGCCGATCAGATCAATCTGTGGACTGGCCTTCCAGGCAAAGGACAGGTCCCATTCTTCACGATCATAGTTGCGGAATTCGTCATCGCTGGGTTCCACGCCCGGGTTAAAATCTTCGATTTCCCAACGGTAGCCAAGGTTCACTACGTGGCCCTGAGGGTGACGATAGCGTACGTCAACGGTAGAGCTTTCTGTACGCTCGCGCTTGTCGTCGTAGAGCCACTCGTAGCCGGTGCTCCAGCGGTCATTAATCTGCCAGTCAACCTGCGTCACCAGCGGCGAGCGATCACGGGTGGCTTTATAGCGGCTTTCAGTGCCTCTGTCTGGCAGCTCATCGGCGTTGCCTTCAATATCTATTCTTCGCTCGTCGAAGTAGACGCTTTGCCCTACCCCTACGGATAACCGTTCGCGGCCGGTTGCGTCTTCAAGCACCCGTGACTCGACCCCCAACGACAGTCGATTCAAATCCCCCACCCGGTCGGCGCCGGAAAAACGCTGGGCCGACCAAAGCTGATTCCAGGAAAAGGGGCGTTCGCGACTGTCAAAACTAGGCAGATCACTCTGGTCGGTACGCGGCACAAAGGCGTAGTTCAAGCGCGGCTCCAGGGTTTGCTGGTAGTCACGCCCACCCAGCGCCAGTTCACGCTCAAACACCAGGCCGCTGTCCACGGATGTCACTGCAATGCTACGGCTCGGCGATTCGCTGTTTGCGGTCACCCGGTCACCGTAATCCAACTGATAATCGGTGTGCCAGAGCTCTGTGCGGGGCTCGATGTAGCCCCACGGGCGCTCGAACCGCCAACCCACGGCGGGGGTAAGGTGCAGGCGACTCCCTGTCGCCGCTTCGCGTTCAATGACGCGCTGTTCGTTCACATCCCGCCAGAAGTAGGTCGCGTTGGAGCGCCACTGGCTGTAAAAGCCGTTACCCAGTTGCCAACGGGCGTTGGCGGTTAGGCTTGGCAGGCGGTAAAAAGGCTTGTTGCGTTCGTTAAGCGGGTCATCCAGGCGCTGAAACCCCTGAGCCCGGGCATCCAGTTGCCAACGTTCGCCACGGTAATCGACCTGCGCCAGGCGCTCCATACTGACCCGGTCACTGCTGCCGAACTCACCGCCGAAGTCATCGAAGTAACGCCCGTCGCTGGCAGCGCCGTAATTTAAACGGTAACCGCTACGCGGGTTGATGCGCCCGGTATTCTGGGTTTCAAAATACCAGCGGTCCTGCCCCGTAAAGCGGCCTTCCGCACCCCCCGAGCCGCCGTCATCGCTGTTCAGATAGCCCGCTTCTACGGTACCGGCAATATCGTCTTGCAGATAGCGGAACTCGCCGTTCAGCAGCAGCCCGTGGTCGGTCATCCAGCGGGGGGTGATGGTCGCGTCGCGATTGGGCGCAATGTTCCAGTAAAACGGCTGTGTATAGTCGACCCCGTCACCGGACGCAGAAATCGCCGGGGTCAACAGGCCGGTGTGGCGACGGTCATCGATCGGGAAGCGTACCCAGGGAACGTACATCACGGGCACGTCCTTGATTTCCAGGCGGGCATGACGCGCAGTGCCGAAACCTGCTGCCTGGTCCAGCCGAATATCGCTGCTGACAAGGTGCCAGGTATTTTCACCAGGATCGCATGTCGTAAAGCGGGCATCCTGCAGGCGGTACTGGTCCTTTTCCAGTTGCTCCAGCTGGACGGCCTGCCCGCGCAGATGCTGGTCGTAAAGCACGAATTGACTATCATCCAGCTGCGTGCGGTCCTCGTTGAGCATGATCTCAGCCGTATCGCCCCGCACCAGGGCAGTGCCGTCGCGCAGCGCAATATTTCCCTCGGCGTATACCCGCTCGCGGTCAGCGGGCATGGTGACCTGTTCCGCTTCAACCTCTTCGTTCGCTCGTCGCAATACCACGTCGCCACGCAGAATCGTTTTTCCATCGGTAGCATAGTCAGCCTCAGTGGCCTCGGCCGCCAGCATTTCCGGGTTGTCCTGTTCCGCCAGGCGGTAGCCGGGCATCACGTAACGCCCACGGCATAGCTGGGTTGCCGCTTCTTCTCGTCCCCAAGGCTGCCAGTCCAGCGCCTCCGCCGAGAGTGGCTCGCTCTGTGCCACGACGGAAAAAGAGGCGCTTGCCAGCAAACTACCCATCAATGTTTGCGCCACTGGCACCGCGCGCGAAAATCGCTTGCCCATGTTCGTTATCCTTGGCATCGAGAATCGGTATTATACAGTCCGCATCATGCCCGACCAGCCAGGAGCTTGCATGTCTTCATCGCGGATTAACGCCCTCATTTCATGGGCCGCGCAACAACACGGTCTTTCCATAGACGCTATTTCCCTTGCCCCGGCCGGTGGTGACGCCAGTTTTCGGCGCTATTTCCGGCTCACGCTACCCGACGGTACGACCCGGGTGATCATGGATGCCCCCCCCCTGCAGGAAGATAGTCAACCGTTCGTGACCATCGCTCGACGCTTTCGCAGCGCAGGATTACCCGTCCCTCAGGTACATGCGGCCGACCTGGCGCAGGGTTTTTTACTGCTGGACGATCTGGGTAACACGCCCTTGCAGCAGTTGTTCTCTGATGATGCGCGTATCAGAGGCTATCATAATCAGGCGCTATCGCTGATTGCCGATTTGCAAAATCGTGTATCGCCCGAGGCGCTGCCCGTTTATGACGCCGCGCTATTGGGTCGGGAGCTCGACCTGTTTCCCGAGTGGTGCCTCAGCGAATGGCTGGGCATCGAGGCGCCTGGGAGCTGGGCGGCGTTGCGGGCCGAACTCATTGAACAGTCCCTGGCCCAGCCCGTGGTCTGCGTGCACCGCGACTTTGACGCCATGAATTTGATGGTGTTGGATCAGCGCCTTTACATGATCGACTTTCAGGACGCCGTCGCCGGGCCACTCAGCTACGATGCCATCTCGCTGCTGCGGGGACGCTACCTCCGTTTCAGCGAACAGCAGTTTGCGGCGTTCATTCGTGCCTTTCACGCGCAGGCTCAACAGGATGGCCGCCTGTCGCAGCACCTTGATGCCGACACGTTTCTCACCCAGAGCCAGGCCATGGCCGCCCAGCGGACCCTTAAAGTGCTGGGTATTTTCTGCCGCCTTACCCTGCGCGACCAAAAAGCCGGTTACCTGGCGCGCCTGCCGCATTTTCTGGACCACCTGGACGACAGCCTGGCCGGCCTGCCCGCCCATGCCGAGTTCGCCCACTGGGCGTCCAGCACCCTGCGCCCCGCCATCACGGCACGTTTGAGCGAGGTAGGCGAATGAAGGCAATGATTCTGGCGGCCGGTCTCGGCAAACGCATGCGCCCACTCACCGACCGCTGCCCCAAGCCCTTGCTGCCCGTTGCCGGTAAGCCGCTCATCGTCCACCATCTTGAACGGCTCAAACGCGCGGGCATCGACCAGGTGGTGATCAACGTCAGCTACCGCGGCGAGCAGATTATCGAGGCCTTGGGCGACGGCCACGCCCATGGCGTCAACATCCAGTGGAGCCGTGAGGGCATCCCGCTCGAGACCGGCGGCGGTATTCTTCATGCCTTGCCTTTACTGGGCGAGAACCCGTTTTTACTCATCAATGGCGATGTCTGGTGTGATCACCTGCCGGCTGCAGGCGCCCTGGCGAAGGATGATCTGGCGCATCTGGTGCTGGTGGATAACCCCGGGCACCACCCTGACGGGGATTTCGCCTTGCGCGGCAATCGCGTCTACCAAGGCCCTGCCCCGCGCCTGACATTCGCGGGCATCAGCCTGATACACCCGGCGCTGGTGGCGAATCACTCGGCAGGCGCCTTTGCCCTGGCGCCGCTGTTGAAACACGCCATCGACAGCCAGCGCGTCAGCGGTGAATACACCGCACAGCACTGGGTCGATGTGGGCACCCCGGAACGCCTTGCCGAGCTGGACACTCACCTGCAAGACCGGAGGTATCCCCAATGACCACCAGACACCTGGAAGCCGCCGTCGCCACAACTCCCCTGGTGGCGGTATACGGCACGCTTAAGCAAGGCCTGAATAACGCTCACTGGCTGTCGACAGCAACCCGGCTGGGCGGCGATACCTGCACGGCACTGACCCTCTACGACATCGGCCCCTACCCCGGGGCAAAATGGCAGGCATCGCGCGGGATTAGCCTTGAGGTGTATCGCGTGACGGCCAGCCAGCTTGCCCACCTGGACGCTCTGGAAGATCACCGCCACGAGGCGCCTGAACAGGGCGAGTACCAGCGCCAACTGCTCACGACCCGTTTCGGCAAGGCTTGGGTGTATATTTATAATCCCAGCGTTGACGGCCGCATGATGATTGCCGAGGGTGGCTGGCCGCCCCAATGAGGCTACCATGAGGCAGTGCAGTGCGAACCAGGTAAGAGATGTTATGCTGCGCGACTTACTTTGTATCAGCCAGCCGCCTGAATGAGGAGAACAACGTGAAAGCACGCGTAAAATGGACAGATGGTCGCCAGTTCGTCGCTGAGTCGGGCAGCGGCCACAGTGTTGTGATTGACGGCCCGCCCGATCACGGCGGCCGCAACACCGGCCCAAGGCCCATGGAAATGCTGCTGATGGGCATGGGCAGCTGCACGGCATTTGATATCCTGAATATTCTCGACAAGGCCCGCGCCGACGTCACAGACTGCGTGGCAGAGCTTGACGCTGAGCGGGCCGACAGCGTGCCTTCAGTGTTTACGCGTATTCATGTGCACTTTGTGGTCACCGGTCGCGCGCTAAAAGAAAAACAGGTCCAGCGCGCCGTCGAGCTGTCCGCTGAAAAATACTGCAGTGCATCGATCATGCTCACCAACGGCGGCGTCGAGATTACCCATTCTTACGAGATCGTCGACGCCTGAGCGCTGTTGCATTGAAAATGCACTCAAGCTTAGGCAGGCAGCCCAAAAAACTTGCCCTGCTGGATGCATCCCGCGCCTGAGGCGGGCATAATACGCCCGCTTATTGAACGCCTGGGATGATCAGGTGCTGATTTGAGTGCTCATCACCATGCGTCGCTAACGCATGATCGGTTCCGGCGTTGGCTCGTCGGGGTGTTTTCATCTGCCATAGGGAGGCTCGGACGTGTCAGATAATCTCCGACTCCACGGGTTTAACAACCTGACCAGCTCGCTAAGCTTCAACATTTACGATATCTGTTATGCCAAGACAGAAGAGCAGCGTGCGGCTTATATCGATTACATCGATGAGCTCTACAATGCCGAACGGCTAACGCAGATTCTTAAAGACGTGACCAACATCATTGGCGCCCATGTGTTGAACATTTCACGTCAGGATTATGAGCCCCACGGCGCCAGCGTGACGATTCTGATTGCCGAACATGAGATGGACGAGACGGATCCCGAGCAAACAGAACCCGGACCGGGGCCACTGCCGGAAACCGTGGTCGCGCACCTGGATAAAAGCCATGTCACGGTGCACAGCTACCCTGAATCCCATCCGGATAACGGCATCAGCACCTTCCGCCTGGATATCGATGTCTCGACCTGTGGTCATATCAGCCCCCTCAAGGCGTTGAACTACCTGATCCACAGCTTCGACTCCGACATCGTGACGATGGATTACCGTGTCCGCGGCTTTACCCGCGACGTGGACGGCAAAAAGCTGTTTATCGACCACGACATCACCTCGATCCAGGATTACCTGGCCGAAGACACCAAGCACGCCTATCAAATGATCGATGTGAACGTGTACCAGGAAAACATGTTTCACACCAAGATGCTGCTCAAGGACTTCGAGCTGGACAACTACCTGTTCGGCACCTCTCGGCGGGATATCACCTTCGAGGAAGCGCGCGACATCGAAGACCGCTTGCGCAAGGAAATGCTCGAGATTTTCTACTCGCGCAACCTCGACTGAGGGCGCGCGACTAGTAAACCCCCGGCTCACCCTCGGGCCGGGTCTTGAAACGCCGATGCAACCAGAGATACTGCTCGGGGTGCTGGCGAATCGCCTGCTCGATAAAGGCATTGACCCGGGTGGCATCGGCCACTTCATCGTGGCTTGGATAATCTTCCAGCGCGGGCAGCCACTCGTAGGTGTAGGTACGGTTATCGGGGTTGCGGTAGAAAATCAACGGCACGACCTGCGCCCCGGTCATCCGCGCAATTTTGGCGGTTAACCGCACGGTCGCGGCCTGTTGCCCAAAAAACGGGGCAAACACGCTGGCATCGCGGCCAAAGTCCTGGTCGGGTGAATACCATACCGAGTGTCCGGCTTTCAGCCGCCGTATAACGCTGCGCAGGTCATGACGGTGAATCATCTCATCGAACACCCGCCGACGGGCGCGGGTCATGAAGCGGTCGAACAGCGGGTTATTGTGCGGGCGGTAGACCGCGTCCGAGCGAAAAAACAGCGAATGCAGCGCGCCCCCCAGATCCAGCGGCGAAAAATGCACGCCAATGATCAGCACCCCCTTCCCCTGCGCCTGGGCCCTGGCCAGATTCTCTTCGCCGATGCACGCGACGCGATGGCGAAAGTCCTCGGGGCTGCGGCACCACGCAACAGCGGTTTCCATCAGCCCGACGCCATTGGCAATAAAGGTCTGCTTGACCAACCGGCGCTGTTCGTCAGGGCTTTTTTCAGGAAAACAGAGCCTTATATTGACGTCGGTAATGTGTCGGCGACGTTTGGCAAAGCGCCAGGCCAAACGCCCGATTGCCGACCCGATCGCCATGTTCAATCGCCAGGGAAGCCATGCCACGACATGCATGGACGCAATGGCCGCCCAGGTGGGCCAAAAGCGCGGGTGCGCGAAAGAACGGGGATACGATGAACCTGACATGTGTCTCGTCGTCATTTATACAAAAGCGCCATGATAACGGCGCGGCACGCGGGGCAACACCCCTGTCAGCAAGGTATAGCTGATGGTATCGCAGTGGCGAGCAACGTCGTCCACCGATAGCACCGTGCCATTGCTTGCGCGCCCCCAAAGCACAACCTCGCTACCAATGACGGCATCGGGCACGCCGCTTACATCCACCGTGAACATGTCCATGGAGACCTTGCCTGCCAGCGAACAGCGCTGACCGTTCACCAGCACTGGCGTGCCATCCTGGGCGTGGCGGTCATAGCCATCGCCATAGCCCCCGGCCACCACCGCGATGCGCGAGGGACGCGGTGCCCGCCAGCGGCCGCCGTAGCCGACCGGCTCGCCCGCCTCAACGTCACGCAGGGCAATGATTTCAGAACGCAGCGTCATTACCGGACGCAGCCGGTCCGTGGCAGGCGTAGCGGTTTCCAGCGGATTGCTGCCATACAGCATAATACCGGGCCGGTTCCAGGCGCCGTGGGCCACCGGCCAGGCGAGGGTCGCGGGGGAATTCGCCAGGCACAGCGGCGCATCAAGCTGAGTGGCAAGCGCTTGCAGCAGCGTCATCTGCTGTTGGAAGTAGCGGCTATCCGAGGCGTCGGCGGTGGCAAAGTGGCTCATCAGGTGCAGCCCGGTGGCCTGGGGCGCCTCGCTGAGCCGTTGCCAGACGGCGCAGACGTCTTCAGGGGCAAACCCCAGGCGATGCATGCCCGAATCCACCTTGACCCAGACGGGAATCGGCGCGCGCGGCGAAAAGGCCAGCAGCGCCTCAACCTGCCAGGCACTGTGCACCGCCATCCATAGCCGGTGGTCATCCACCAGCGCCAACTCGTCAGCACTGAAGATACCTTCCAGCAGGATAATCGGTGCGGTGATGCCGCCTTCGCGCAGCGTCACTGCCTCTTCCAGGCACGCCACCGCGAATGCCGAGGCATCGTGCGCCAAGGCACGCGCGCATTCAAGCGCGCCGTGACCATAGGCGTCTGCCTTGATGACCGCTACGGAGCGGCTATGTGGCGCGCATTGACACGCCAGCTGATAGTTATGACGCAGTGCGTCCAAATCAATATGGGCCACCAGCGGGCGCATGAGTTTTCTCGCTTGTTGCTTGCCAATCGGGGTCGAACATTATCGCTAAATAAAGTCACCGGGCGCATGGCCCGGTGTTGGGGTAACTCACAAGGGTTAGAGAAAGACGGTTAGCTTTCAAAAATCGACGACAGCGACAACCCCTGCTTCTCCAGCGACCGGCGTAGTTTCTTGAGCGCCTCAACCTGAATCTGACGCACCCGCTCTCGGGTCAAGCCAATCTCGGCGCCCACTTCTTCAAGGGTGGCCGCTTCATGGCCACGCAACCCAAAACGACGTACCACCACCTCGCGCTGTTTTTCATTGAGCTCGTCGAGCCAGTGGTCAACGTGCTCCTTGACATCGCCATCTACCAGGGAGGCCTCGGGACCGTGGTCCTCCTCATCAGACAGCGTGTCGATGAGGGGCTTGTCGCTTTCGCCGCCCATGGGGTAATCAACCGACGAGACCCGTTCGTTAAGCCCCAGCATCTTTTTCACCGTGCCTACCGGCTTGTCGAGGTGCTCGGCAATTTCTTCCGCCGTGGCTTCGTGGTCGAGCTTTTGCGTCAACTCACGGGCAGCCCGCAGGTAAATATTGAGTTCCTTGACCACATGGATCGGCAGACGAATGGTGCGTGTCTGGTTCATCAACGCCCGTTCGATGGTTTGCCGTATCCACCAGGTGGCGTAGGTGGAAAAACGGAAGCCGCGTTCGGGATCAAATTTCTCGACGGCCCGAATCAGGCCCAGATTACCTTCCTCAATCAGATCCAGCAGGGTCAAACCACGATTGAGATAGCGACGGGCAATCTTCACCACCAGGCGCAGGTTGGACTCGATCATCCGCGAGCGCCCCAGCGGATCCCCCTTGCGGGCCAGGCGCCCGTAATAGACTTCCTCTTCCGGCGTCAGCAGTGGTGAAAAGCCAATCTCGTTGAGGTAAATCTGTGTGGCATCAAGACTTTGATGCTGACGGTCCTCGCGCCCTAACGCTTTTTCGAAGGCCTCTTCAGCGGCGGTAACGTCCTCACCGTCGTCAAGTGCTTCCTCCACAGCGTTCAGGTCTACTTCCTGTAGATCTTTTTCCAGCATACTCATGCGTCTTACCCCCGTTATATCGCCTATCCGCCCTTAAAAAACCAAATGGGTCGCTTGGGCTTCCCATCGTTATTGTTATACAAAGCGTTCACGCCGTTACCTGTCGAGTGGGTCGTGGCAACGCACGTTGTACATGGCTGATACCGGTTAGCGTGACGGTAGAAACTCCAGGGGATCTTGTGGTTGCCCTTCGCGGCGTACCTCGAAATGCAGTCTCACGTCTTCCGCGTCACTATCGCCCATAGTGGCAATTACCTCACCGGCTTCTACAACGTCGTTCTCGCTGACATTGAGGCTGTCGTTATGCGCATAAGCGCTGAGAAATTCATCGTTGTGTTTGAGCAGGATGAGGTTACCGTAACCGCGCACACCGCTGCCTGCATATACCACAATGCCAGAACCAGCGGCCCTTACAGGTTGCCCCTTTTCACCAGCGATATCAATACCGGCGGTGATGCTATCGCCCTGGCCGAACTCGCCTACCACATCACCGTCGCTGGGCCACTGCCAGTCGATGGTCTCGGCAGGCGTATAGGTGCGCCCATCGCGCTCGGATGACGCCTCATTCCGGGCGGCGGTTTGCTCAGTGGAATCATCAGCTTCGGGCGCCGACGCCGTATCCGCCTGGGTCGGCTCGGTTTGACGGGGTTCGCTTTCCGGCTCAGGATCCGGCGCGGTTTCGGCGGCCACGACGTCTTCTCGGGGCGCCTCGGAAGCGGCGTCTTCTTCCGCGTCATCGGCCTCACGCTCGGCGCTTAGCCGTTGATTACGCTCGATGGCGGACTCATCGGGCAGCAGCCAGTCCATCTGCTGGTCGTCGTTTGACGCCGCGGCATCGGGCGCCAGGCCTCGGGCCACGGCGCCGCTCGAGCCTGCATCGGATGATGCCGGGGCGCTTTGCGACGACGTTTCCGCTCCCTCGCGCAAGGCAATCGTCTGCCCGGGATAGATGCGATAAGGGGGGTCGATGTCATTGATTGCCGCCAGGTCACGGTAATCGAGATTATGCTGCCAGGCGATGCCGTACAGGGTGTCACCTTCCTTGACCTGGTATTCGGGGGAGCGCTCGACCGCTTCACGGGCGTCGCTCAAATCACGCACCTGCGGGCCGCCGCCCTGCTGATTGGCACAGCCAGCAACGGCCAGCGCCAGTGCGGACATCATTACTATCTTACGCATGCAAAGCCTACTCCTTTTCAGCAGCGGAAGCGGTTTGGGGAGACGTAGGCGGCGTGCGCCTCAGCCCACGCCGATGTAACATGACAACCAGCAAGGCGCCAAACGCCATCAGCGCGATGACACCGATTAACTGTGCGGGCTCGCCCGTCAACTGCGCATAGTCACCGGGCAGTAAATAGCGATAGTCCAACGGAATCATTTCACCATCACTACCCAGTTGATATCGCACCAGTTCTCGCCACGGCCAAATAACGGGCAGTGACCCCACGATGAAACCTAACAATAATTGAAGCGTTGAACCACGATGGCGGCGCATCAGCCAGGAAAGCACCCTTGAGAAAAGCGCCAGGCCAATGAGGCAGCCGCTCCCGAATAGCAGGATGGTCGTCATATCAAAACCGCGCACAGCTTCCATCACCGTACTGTAAAGCCCCATGGTGAGCAGTAAAAAACTGCCTGATACGCCGGGCAGCAACATGGCACTGATGGCAATACTTCCCGCCACTACCAATATCAGCGATTCATTACCCAATGTTGACACCAGGGGCATCAACCCAGGTAACCATTGAGCCAGCAGCAGTCCAGCCCCCAGTGGAAACAGGTAGCGCCACTTGAAGCGCGTTCGCGAATCACTCACCACAAGGGCCGAAGCGGCCACCAAACCAAAGAAAAAACCGTCCAGCAGCAGCGGGTGTTCTTCCATCAACCACAGCGCCAGGTGCGCCACGCTGAAGACGCTGATCACAATACCGGCAAGTAGAGGTACCAGAAATGCCAGGTTAAGGTGCTGGCTCAGCCCACGCAGTCCACCTTGACGCCATGCGCCAAAGGCACTCGGGCCAAACTGCTTGATGGTCAGGATAAGTTCTTCATAAATGCCGCTGATAAACGCAATGGTCCCACCTGACACCCCCGGCACCGCGTCAGCGGCACCCATCCCGGCACCGGTTAATAACAATCGTACGGGTTGACGCTTCAATCGACCACTCCTTGCAATAAGGGAACAAAACGAACCGGTTCCAGGCGGCGTTTTTCAAACGCGTTGCCGACGCGTTTGATCTGGGTAAGCCATTGGCTGCCGTCGGATGCCTCTAAAGGGGCAATCAATACGCCATCGGGGCTTAACTGCTCGAGTAGCGGCTCTGGTAGCGTTTGGGCACAGGCGGTCAGCAGAATGACGTCAAATGGCGCGGCGCCGGGCCAGCCTTCGCCACCGTCAGCAACGGCCAGCGACGCCCTGGCCCCCAGGCGGCTAAGCCGGAAGGCGGCGCGCCGGTGCAGGGCCTCGATGCGCTCAAGGGAAAACAGCCTATCCACCAGTCGGGCCAGAATAAGTGTTTGATAGCCAGAACCAGTGCCCAGTTCCAAAACCCGTTTGGGCTCGGCGCGCAGCACCAGCTCGGTCATGCGTGCCACGATGAGCGGTTGCGACAACGTCTGGCCAAACCCGATGGGCAGGGAGGTATCTTCGTAGGCGCGGTGGGCCAGCGCTTCATCCACAAACAGATGGCGCGGTTCCTTGGCCATGACCTCGAGCACCCGTGCATCGCCAATTCCTTGGCGCATCAGGCGTTGGACCATGCGGTCACGGGTGCGCTGCGAGGTCATTCCAGTGCCGCGCAGCTCTTCCGGTGACAGGTCAGGCGAATGCATCCAGCCAGTCTCGAACGTCGTTGAGCGCCTGATGGCGCGTTAAATCCGTTTGCAAAGGGGTAATCGACACAAAGCCCGCCTCGACGGCCGCAAAGTCTGTGTCGTCACCATCGTCGGCATTGGCCGCCACCGGGGCAATCCAGTAACGGGTGCGCCCGCGCGGGTCTTTAATGGCCTGCGGTTGCTCGGCAGGGCCGCGATAACCAAGCCGCGTGACTTTAACCCCCTTGATTTCCTCCCAGGGCACATCAGGCACGTTCACATTGAGCAACGTGCGAGGCGGCAGCGACAGCTGGTCCACCGCCCCCACCAGGCTCGCCGCCAGGTGGCCGGCCGTGGCAAAGTGCCGATGGCCGCAGAGCGACATGGCAATCGCCGACATGCCCAGGTTGCGCCCTTCCATGGCAGCGGCAACGGTCCCCGAATACAGCACGTCATCGCCCAGGTTACCGCCATGGTTAATGCCAGAAATCACCAGGTCGGGTTTTTCATCCCACACGCCGTTGACCCCCAGGTAGACACAGTCCGCCGGGGTGCCGTCGACACTGTAGAACCCGCTGTCCAGCGCGGTCATCGCAAGCGGTCGCGAGAGCGTCAGCGAGTTGCTCGCCCCACTGCGGTCACGGTCCGGGGCCACGACACGCAAATTGGCGTGCTTGGTCAGCGCATCGTAAAGCGCCTTGAGCCCCGGCGCATGAACACCATCGTCATTGGATAGCAGCAAACGCCGCATGGAAAACTCCTTAATTGGTTACACCCACCCCGGCGCGCCCATCAGTCCGGCGACGCGATCAATTCGCTGACCACCGCGGTGGCGAAACTACCCCGCGGCAGAGCGAATGAGAGTACCACGCTCTGGGCTTCCCGGTTTAGCTGTGGCTCGCTCAAACGCATGCGTAACGCCCGCTGCCCACGCTTGACTCCGGTACGCAGCAAGCCCTCGCACAGCAATGGATGACGATCCAGCAACATTGCCTCGTAGTCACCCGCCGCCTGCTGGCGGGTAGTGCCTATACCCCACAAGGGGCCAGTCGGATGCACATCCAGCGCATCGGCACGCGCACAAAGCGTGGCGTCTACCTGGTCGACATCGAACACGCTCCGGGTGCCGTCCAGCATCAGCGTATCGCCGTTAACTGGCTGTTGCCACTGGTCTTTCTCAATTCGTTCGCTAAGCAACTCGTTGAACAGAAAGCTGCGCGCGGTGGACAGCAGGATACCGTGACGATCGTCACGCTTGCGCCACCCGCGCGCCAGCAATGCTTCTGCGCGCTGTAGATTGCGCCCCGCTGGCCCGAAGCGTTGCGACCCAAAGTAGTTGGGCACGCCCTGCTGACATAGCAATTGCCAACGCTGACTGACATCGTCCGTCTCTACCGCCTCACCGCTAAGCCGCAGTTGAAATCGATTGTAACGATGCACGCCCCGCTTCAACTTGCGGGGGTGGCGGGCGTGCTGCAAAACATCGACGCCGCCATCGGCGAGAGCCTGCATCAACCCCTCAGGCGCCTCCTTACCGGGCAAATGCACGCTCAGCCAT
Organism: Halomonas sp. Mc5H-6; assembly: GCF_024124705.1. Classification (NCBI taxonomy): domain Bacteria; kingdom Pseudomonadati; phylum Pseudomonadota; class Gammaproteobacteria; order Oceanospirillales; family Halomonadaceae; genus Halomonas; species Halomonas sp. Mc5H-6. Next base: position 236,801 of record NZ_JAMXSI010000002.1, on the reverse strand, counting down.
TGGCGAGTCACCGCGACACGGTCTTTCATCCCCGAATAGCCCACGTCACGGGGCGCAACACCACAGCGCTGGCTGAGCATTTTAACGACCTCCAGGGTCGTCAGGTTGCGCTTTTCAATATTCAGCCAAAAGTGTTCCCCGTGGCCTTCCGGGACAAAATCCAGCACCTCGTCGACCACAAAGTCGTCAGGCGCCAGACGAAACCGGCCGGGTTTTGGCGGGCCGAGTATCGCATCAAGGCTGCGTTGCCAACGGGGCAATTCAAGCATGGGGCCTCTCAAGCGGGCCGAGCAGCACCACCGCTTCGGCAGCGATGCCTTCACCGCGCCCGGTAAAGCCCAGCCGCTCGGTAGTCGTGGCTTTAACATTCACCTGGCCCGTGGCCACCCCCAGGTCCGCCGCGATCACCTCGCGCATGGCGCCCACAAAGGGGGCCAGTTTTGGCGCCTGGGCCATCACCGTGGCATCGACATTGATAACGTTATACCCTTCGGCGCGCACCAGGGCGATAACCTGGCGCAAGAGATCGCGGCTGTCCGCCCCTTTCCACGTCGGGTCGGTGTCCGGGAAGTGATGACCTATATCCCCCAGTGCACAGGCGCCCAGCAGGGCATCGCTCACTGCGTGCAACAGCACATCGCCGTCGGAGTGGGCAATGAACCCTTGCTCAAACGCCACCTTGACCCCGCCAAGCATCAGATGATCGCCGGGGCCAAACCGGTGGACGTCAAACCCATGACCAATGCGCATTAAAGGCTCCTCTCGGTGGTATCACGCTGTGAGGTAAGAATCGCGGCCGCCAGTGCCAGATCATCGGGGTGGGTCACTTTAAGGTTGTCCCGTCGACCGGACACCAGCTGGGGAGCATCACCCAATGCCTCCACGGCGGAGGCTTCATCGGTCACCAGCGTATGCCGGTTTCGCGCCTCGACCAGCGCCCGGTGAAGCTGGCGGTAGCGAAAGCCCTGAGGCGTCAAGGCATGCCAAAGCGCGTCGCGGGGCTCACTACGCAGGCTGGCGCCACTTGGGCTGGCGCGTTTCATGGTGTCGGCCACCGGCATCGCCAGGAGCGCACCCGAGTCATGGCGCTGCACGGCCTGGTGGAGCGCCAGCAGATCCTCACGGGTTACACAGGGGCGGGCAACATCATGGACAAGCACCAGATCGTCATCCCCCGCATCGATAGTCGTGAGCGCGTTGAGCACGCTGTCCATGCGCTCTTCACCGCCGGTGACACGCTGCCAGTCGGCAAACGGCACCCACTCTTCAGCGAACCAGTGGTCGTCGTCATCCAGGCACAGCACTAGCCGCGCGTCCGGAAAGGCGCTGTACAAGCGTTCCAGGGTATGAACAAGCAGCGGGCGTCCCAGCAACGTCAGGTACTGTTTGGGCCTATCTGCCTCCATGCGGCGCCCTTGACCGGCAGCGGGCACCACTAACCATAAAGGCTCACTCATCGGGCGACTCCGGCCTGACCACCGAACGCGCGTTGATGCCGATCAATTCTTCCTCGATGGCAACACCTGGCACCCAGAAAAACTGTTCGTCGGTGCGTACCATGCCCATATCGCTGCGTGCGCGCTCTTCAATCGCATCCAGGCCGCCCTTGAGATCGGTCACCTCAGCCGCCATTCGGGCATTGCGCTCGCGCAGGGGCACATTCTCTGCCTCCTGAGCGGCAACGCGCTGCTCGAGTCGCTGCAAATCACGCCAGCCGCCATCGCCAAGCCAAAGCTGGTATTGCAGCATGCCCAGCACCAGCAGCAGCGCAATCAATAGCCATCTGCGCATGACCGCTCTCCTTAAAGCCGACTACCCAAGGTCATCGAACCGGTTGTGTGGATAAATTGGCGCGCATTATGCCATTAAGCGGCTCGGCCAGCGAGTTGCTTTCACTTGTAGGGCAGCGCCTCAAAGGCGGCATCTCGGTAGGCGGCCACTTGTTGCCCCTCTTCACGGCAAAAGGTCGCGACCGCGTTTGCCAGGCCAGGGTGGGCCAGGTAATGCAAGGAGCGCACGCGATGCGGTGCAAAGCCGCGTAGCAGCTTGTGCTCACCCTGTGTGCCCGGATCAAACAGGGTAAGCCCCTGCTCCAGGCAAAACTCGATGCCCTGGTAATAGCAGGCCTCGAAATGCAGGCAGTCCGCCATTACTTCGCTGCCCCAGTAACGTCCATAAAGCGTCTGAGCACCCCGAAAGTAAAGCGCGGCCGCAACGGGTCGCCCGTCAAGACGCGCCTGTACCAAGACCAGCGACTCGGGCATGGCATGGTAAATCCGGGTAAAGAAATCCTGGGTCAGATAAGGCGGCCGACCGCGTTCCTGGTAGGTAATGGCGTAACAGCGGTAAAAATGCACCAGGTCAGCAGGCGTGATCTGCTCGCCGACCAAGCGCACCACCTCCAGACCCTGCTCGGCCACCAGACGGCGTTCACGCTTGATCATTTTACGCCGCTTGGACGTCAGCGCAGCGAGAAACCCGCCGAAGTCGCCGAAGTCTCGATCACGCCACTGAAACTGCACACCCTCGCGGCTGATGAGCTCTGGGCACTGGGCCTGCCACGCTTCCACTTCTGACGTGTCAGCAAACAGCAAATGCCAGCTCGAAAGGTCCTGGCGCTGGCACTGCGCCTGCCAGCCCTGGGCCAGGACCGTGTAGACGGCTTGCGTATCAACTCCTTGGGCCACCAAGGCGCGCGTGCCGGGCACCGGGGTAAACGGTACGGCACTCAGCGCTTTAGGATAATAATGCCCCCCGGCGCGCTCAAAAGCATCAGCCCACCCCCAATCAAACACATATTCGCCGTAGGAATGGTGCTTCTCGTAAAGCGGCATGGCACCCACCAGCTGATCACCCTGCCACACGGTTAAGTGGCGGGGCTGCCAGCCGGTCGCTGGGCCTACCGAACCGCTCGCCTCCAGGGCATGCAGGAAGGCGTGACGTAAAAACGGCTGATCGGCATCTACCAGAGCATCCCACTGACTGGCCGGCACAGCCTCAATGGCAGATAACACCGCAACCGATAGCGACGCTGGCATAGTCTCTCCCGAACCTGGAATTGGCTTCACTTAAGCTACTCTACACTATGCAGGACCGTTACCCTGCTAGGATACAGGCCCGTAATTTAACGCAAAGAACTGCCTCGCGCCTGACGTCAGGGACCACCAAGGAGACGCCATGACCCGCCACCTCAATGCCTGCCTGGAGACCCAGCGTCTTGCCTGCCGCCAGTCACCTTACCTCTCCCTGGCGGAGCGACGTGAGCTGTTAGCCCGGCTGGCGCTGATGACCAAGCGCCATCGACACGCCATCATCGAGGCCATCCAGGCCGATTTCGGCCAGCGCAGCGACGTGGAGATTCAGCTCGCCGACATTCAGCCGGTACTCGATGCGGTAAGTCATGCACGACGTCATCTATGGCACTGGATGCGCCCCTGGCGAGTCAGCGTCCCCTGGCGGCTACTGCCTGCACGCGCGCGTATTGCCCCCCAACCCCTTGGCGTGGTGGGTATCATCGCTCCCTGGAACTACCCTTGGAGCCTTGCGTTGATGCCGGTCGTTGACGCCCTCGCGGCGGGCAACCGGGTAATGCTCAAGCCAAGCGAGCTGACGCCGCAAACCAGCGCCCTGTTAGGCCAACTGGTGAAACAGTATTTCAGTCCCCGGACGCTGTGTGTGATTGAAGGCGACGCCACTATTGGCCAGGCGTTTAGCGCCCTGCCGTTCGACCATTTACTGTTTACCGGCTCGCCCCAAGTCGGCCGGAAAGTCGCACAGGCCGCTGCCAGCAACCTAACCCCAACGACGCTGGAGCTGGGTGGCAAGAGTCCGGCGTTCGTAGCCGGCGACGCCGACTTTACGCGCGCTGCTGACGCCATTATTTTCGGCAAAGGCATGAACGCTGGACAAACCTGTATTGCTCCGGACTACGTGCTGGTCGAAAGCCGCCATCTCGATGCTTTGACCAACGCCCTGAGCCGCGCGATTTTAAAACAGCGCCCCTCGGCACAGGATGCCACCCAGCCAATAAACGAGGCTCAGCGTGCACGTAGCGAAGCAATGCTCGCCGAGGCGCGCAATCACGGATGCCGTATTATCGACCACGGCGCCCACGCCCCCGCGCTGGTAATTGATCCCAATCAGGGCCTTGCCGTAATGCGCGAGGAAATTTTCGGCCGCTGCCTGCCGGTCATCAGCGTCAAGGACAGCGATCGGGCGCTTGGCTTTGTCGCTGCGCGACCACACCCGCTGGCGATCTATGTGTTCACCCAGCAACGCGATCAACAACGCCGTTGGCAACACGCCAGCCAGTCCGGTGCCCTGGTCTTCAATACCACGCTGTTACATCACGCCGTGCCGGGGCTGCCGTTTGGCGGCGTCGGCGCCAGCGGCCATGGGGCCTATCACGGCCGCCATGGTTTTCACCGTTTCAGCCACCTGCGCGGGATGTTTTATCAGGCCAGCCGCTCCCCAGCTACGCAAGTCTACCCACCTTACAAGCGCTGGCTACTGAAATTACTCCGCCTCATTTAAGCCGGGGAGCGAGCGGCCGATAATGTTAATATAAGGTTTTATTGACACCTTCTCAGGGAGCAGGGATGCCAGCACCACCAACCCTCGATAACGAGCCTCAGCGCCTGGCAGCGGTGCATGAGCTTAGTGTCCTTGATACCCCCAATGACAAGGCGTTTGAACGCTTGACACAACTGACCCGCGACCTATTCGTTGTACCTGTTGCCTTGGTATCGCTCATTGATCAAGAACGGCAGTGGTTTAAATCGCACCAGGGAATTGAGATGTCTGAAACGGACCGGAGCATTTCTTTCTGCGACCACGCCATCGCCCAAGATGGACCGTTCATAGTTGAAGACACTCTTGAAGACGAGCGCTTTGCCGACAACCCATTGGTCACAAGCCCACCGCATTTCCGCTTTTACGCAGGCTACCCGATACGGCCCCTCAATGGCATGGCCGTTGGCACTTTATGCATTATCGACTACCAACCGCGCCAATTCAGCGAACGTGACTTGAAGCTACTGGGTCGTTTAGCGGGTCAGGTTGAAGAACTGTTTCGCCACCACAAGCTGCAGATTGAACTCACCCAGACAGCCAATCTGATGCATAAAGAGCAGCAACTACTCAAAGTTCTCCACCACGGTATTACCGACTATCAGGCGCTCATGTCCGGCGAACGGCTGTGGACCTTTTTGACGGAAGCCCTGAGCGAACTCACCGACAGCGAATACGCCTTGATTGGCGAGGTGCTGCCCGGCGACACCAGCAATGCGCTGAAGCTCAATGCCATCAAAGGGCCGTTGTGGAGTCCCGAAGCGCGTCATCACATCGAGCAACTACTCAGTGGCGACCGGGTGCTCAAGAATCCAGACTCACTGTTGGGACGCGTCTTTGCCCGGGGCGAGGTGGTCATCGACAACGATGTCAATGAGCATACCCAGCGCAGCGAGTTCCCGCTGGGACAGGTACAGTTCGATAACTACCTGGGCGTACCTATTTTCAGTAGCGGTCAACTTATCGGCATGTTTGCCATCGCCAACAGCCGCCAGCAGTTGGACCAGCACTTGCTGGAATGGCTACAGCCCTTCACCGACACCTGCGTGCTACTGATCAACCTGTACCGCCAGATGGCGGAGCGTGAGCAGGTCATGCAGGACTTGGCCAATACCCGCGATCAAGCCGAACGCGCCAACCAGGCCAAGAGCGAATTTTTATCATCGATGAGCCATGAGCTGCGCACGCCGCTCAACGCGATTCTCGGCTTTGCCCAGGTACTCGGCCACAACCCCCGCGCCCCTCTGAACGACAAACAAAAGCGTCAGGTCAACCAGATCGAAAAGAGCGGCCACCATCTGCTTAGTTTGATCAACGATGTGCTGGATTTGGCCAAAATCGAGGCGAGTCAGCTGTCGCTTTCCATTGAAGCCATTGCGTTGAACAGCCTCTTTGAAGATGCCTGCAGCACCCTCGAGGCTAACGTCGGGGCCGCCGGTATCACCCTGACCTGCACATTACCCGATAGCGACTTGAAGGTCAGTGCCGACTACACACGTACCAAGCAAATCCTTCTCAATCTGCTGTCCAACGCGATCAAGTACAACGTTGCCAACGGGCGGGTCGATATTCTTGCGCAGCGTCAGAAAGATGTCGTAAGGATCAGCGTCAGCGATACAGGCCCCGGTGTCGAGACCGACCGGTTCAGCGAGCTGTTCGAACCGTTTAACCGCCTTGATGCTGAAGGCAGCCACGTGGAAGGGACGGGCATCGGATTGTCCATTACCCGGGAGTTAGTGGAACGCATGCACGGAGAGATCGGCGTCGACAGTCAGCCAGGCCATGGGGCGACGTTCTGGTTTACGTTGCCGGTGTCGACCTCCCCCGATGCTGAGCGCCCTGCAGGCCCCGAGCAACGACGCCTGCCCGAGACCGCAAACCAGCAAACACTGCTGTACATCGAAGACAATCCCGCTAACCAACACCTGATGGAAGATATTGTCGACGCCATGGAGGGCGTGACACTACGCACCGCATCAAGTGCCGAGATCGGCCTGGAAATGATGCGTTACGCCATCCCCGCCGTGGTGGTAATGGACCTGCACCTACCCGGCATGAGCGGCTACGAAGCGCTTACCAAGCTGCGTGAAACGCCCATCTATCGCGAGGTGCGCGTCATTGCCCTGTCGGCCAATGCGCTGCCCAGCGACATAAAAAGGGGCCTCAGAGCAGGGTTTGATGCTTATTTAACCAAACCGATCGATATTAAACAGTTTACCGACACGCTTAACCCGTTGCTGGGGGCACCCACCAGGCAGGAGCCATGACATTTTATTCCAAACGCGTATTGGTCGTTGACGATAACCCCGTCAACATCGAGCTCATGATCGACTTGCTCGAGAACCAGGGTTTTCACAACATCCACGGCATCAGCGACCCCCGGGAGGTACTCGTCTTTTGCCAGGCGTCTCTGCCCGACCTGATATTGCTGGACATCCGCATGCCGCATCTGGATGGCTACGGGGTTATCGAGCAGCTTAACGCGCACTTCGATCAGCAGACGCCGCCGATCATCATTCTTACCGCCCAGGTTGACGACGACACCCGCCAGCGCGCGCTGGCGCTTGGCGTGCGCGACTTTGTTACCAAGCCTTTCAAGCATGCCGAGGTGCTACAACGTATTCTCAACGTGCTCAACGTCGAGCACCGCTACCACGTCCGGGACCGACAGGCCGACACTCTGGAACGCATGGTCAATGAACGCACTCAGGCGCTTTATCTTCAATCGTGCACCGACCCCATTACGCAATTACCCAACCGGCGCGGCCTTACCCAAGCCCTAAGCGAAGCGACAAAACACAACGATGCCACTGGGCTATTGTTCATCGCATTAGACCGCTTCGATGATGTCATTCGGTTGCATGGGTACCGGATTGCCGAAAGGCTAATGAGCCATATCGTCCAGCGCCTGGCTGAGCGCCTGGGCGACTCTCACACACTCGGCTTATGGGGTGGCAGCGAGCTGTTGGTGATTAGCGCCACCGATGACACGTCCGAGCTTGTGTCGCTGGCCCATTACCTGATGGAAACGTTCGAAACCGACCAGCAGATTGACGATTTGCTGCTGCCGCTGGAGGCAAGAGTCGGCATTAGCCGAACCCGCGGGGGATTTGATATTGAGCGGTTGGTCCATATGGCGACCTTGGCGCTGCCCCAGAAGAATGGCAGGTCGGTCCAGTGCTATAGCGAAACGCTCGAGGCCCAGCAGCGTCATCGGCTACACGTCCGTCAAGCCTTGCGCGGCGCCACCGAGCGCGGTGAAATGTCGCTCGTCTTCCAACCCAAGCTGCGCCTGAGTGATCAGCGTATTACCGGTGCCGAAGCGTTACTGCGTTGGCACCATCCCGACCTGGGGCACATATCGCCAGGCATGTTCATTCCCCTGGCCGAAGCCAGCGGAGATATCTTTTCGGTTGGCGAGTGGGTACTGGAAGAGGCCATCAGGACGATCGCCGACTGGCGGCAGAAAAACGTGCTAAGTGATGACTTTCACATCGCCGTGAACGTAGCCGCCCGGCAGCTGGCGCGCAAGGATTTCGCCGCAAGTGTATTGCGGCAGTTGGAGGACCACCAAATCCCCGCGCGCTTCTTGGCCATTGAAGTCACTGAATCCGGTTTATTGAGTGATATGCAGAACGCCCGCCAGCAGCTCGAGCAGTTTACACAGGCCAATATCGCTGTGGCCATCGATGATTTTGGCACCGGCCACTCTTCGTTGGCGTATATCAAGACACTGCCTTTTTCAACGCTGAAGATTGATCGCGCCTTTGTCATGGACCTGGAAGAAAGCGACGTAGAACGCCAGCTGGCCCGCACCATTGCCCAACTGGCGCATAGCGTGGGCAGTGACGTTGTCGCGGAAGGCATTGAAACCGCGTATCAGGCCATGTACTTACGGGGTATTGGCTGTGAAACTGCTCAAGGCTACTATTTCTCTCGGCCATTACCGGCCAGCGAGTTCCTCGCCTGGTGCGATAATTGGCAGCCAAACTTGCCACCAAAAGCCACGGAGACCGTTTAATGGCTCACGACTTGCTCGACCGGATACGCCAACGCCTTGAAGATCTCAATCGCTCGGAGCGTAAGGTCGCCAACGTGATTATCGATGATCCTGCGGCCGCCACCAGCCTGAGCATTGCCAGCCTGGCACAGGCGGCGAGCGTCAGCGAGCCAACGGTGAACCGTTTTTGCCGTAATTTTGGCGCCAAGGGCTACCCAGATTTCAAGATCAAACTTGCCCAGAGCCTGGCGGGCGGCACCCCCTACGTGACCCGGGCGGTGGAACCTGGCGACTCCGCCACCCAGTACACCCAGAAAATCTTTGGTGCCACCATTGCTGCCCTGGATGAAGCCCAACGCGAGGTCGACATGGGCGCCGTGGAGCGCATGGTGGATTACCTGACCCAGGCCAAGCAGATCCACTTCTTCGGCCTCGGCGCGTCCGGTGCGGTGGCGCAGGATGCCCAGCACAAGTTCTTCCGCTTCAACCTGCCGGTCATGGTGCACATCGATGTGCTGATGCAACGCATGATTGCCGCTGCCTGCCACACAGGGGATGTGGTGGTGATCATTTCCTACACCGGGCGAACACGTGAACTGGTCGATATCGCGCGCGTCGCCCGCGAAGCGGGCGCTGTCGTACTGGGCATTACCGCACCGGATTCACCGCTGGCGCTGGAGTGCACCGCCACTCTTGAAGTCGCGACGCCGGAAGACACTGACCATTACATGCCCATGACGTCACGCGTGATTCAACTGACGCTGATCGATGCGCTGGCCACGGGGGTAACCCTCCGGCGCGGCGAGGATTTCCTGCCGCACCTTAAAAAGATAAAGGACAGCCTGAGGGAGACACGCTTCCCTGTGCCCAAAAGCTCCTAACCGGTCACCGCGGCGGAAACGGTAATCTCGACCTTGAGTTCGTCGGCCGGCATCGGCGCGCATACACAGGTGCGGGCCGGGGCATGACCTTCCGGTACCCAGGCATCCCAAACGGCATTCATCGCCGCGAAATCGCTGCCGTCCTTGAGGTAGATCGTGGCGGTCAGCAGCTGTTCGCGCGACGAGCCAATCTCGCTCAAAAGAGCATCCACCCGCGTCAGCATGCTTTCGGTTTGTGCCGTAATATCATCGTAACGCGCCTCTGGCCCGGCGACCTGGCCACACAGGTGGGCCACACCCTGATGGATGACCGCTCGGCTCATGCGGGCTTTGGTGTCGTGGCGTTCAATCGTCATTGGTTTCCTCATTGTCGTTGAATCCGTTGTCATCCAGCTACTCAGCACAGTCGATGCACTTGAGCACCAGCGGATCGCTTTCCAGTCGTTTAATGTTAATCCATTCGCCGCATTCGATACATTCACCGAAGGCACCCTGCTCGAGACGTTGCAAGGCGCCGGCGATACGCGTCACGTTTTGCTGGCGACGCTGCTCTTCGGCCTTGGCCATGGCCTGACCCTGAAGGGCGTCCATGCGCGACAGTCGGCCGACAGAGGTCTGGTCCAGCGTCACCGTATCCCGAGCCTCGGCACTGCCAGCACTTTCGTCGATCAGCGTCTCGCGCAGCGTGATTAATCGGGCCTTCATGGCCTCCACGTCCACATCGGGGTGGTTCATCGCCGCCTCCTTATGATCTGCTGTTATACTAGGGGAATTAACCTTTTACGAGCGCCCCTACGCCCGCTTGTTTCGCAAAGGATACTGCATCATGGGCTATCGTACCCTGCTGCGCGACCATCGTAGTGTGTTAAGTATCGCCTTTTTGGCGATGTTCAGTTCGAGCCTCGGGCAAAGCTTTTTTGTCGGGCTTTTTCAGGCGCCCCTGGCCGACCATTGGCAGTTCAGCGCTGGCCAGTTCGGTACCGCCTACACCATCGTGACGCTCGCTGCAGGGTTTGTGATGCTGTATTACGGCCCTTCCATCGACTGGATATCCCCCCGCCGCTTCGCGATTACCGTGCTGCTTGCCTTGGTGACGGGCGTCGCCCTGCTCACCCTTTCCCCCTGGTGGTGGCTTGGCGTTCTCGGCCTGGGCCTGGTGCGGTTATGCGGGCAAGGCATGCTGACCCACCTGGGCAACACCCTCGCTGCCCGGGAATTCAGCACCCAGCGGGGACGTGCCATGGGGCTGGCAAGCCTGGGAATTCCACTCGGCGAAGCGCTACTTCCGCCGCTTGTCGCGATGACACTACTTTGGCTTAGCTGGCAGTCTTTCTGGTGGTTGCTGTGTGCTCTGCTGGCCTTGCCATGGCTATGGCTGCTCAAGCGAGCCCCCTGGTCCAACGCGCCGGGCAAAAAACCCCAAAAACACGATGCCACCGGGCCGCAACCCTTTCGCGAGTTTCGCTTCTGGACGTTATTGCCGCTGCTCATGTCGCTGCCGATCACTATGACAGGGCTGTTCATCTATCAGGCGCAGTTGACCGATGCCCTGGACAGTTCGCTTGGCGTCTATGCGCTGGCCCTTACCGGTATGGGGGTCGCCAAGCTTCCCGGGGCACTCTTGGGCGGCCGCTGGATCGATAAAATCGGCCCAGTGCGCCTGGCCCGCATTTACTTGCTCCCTTATGCCGCGGCGATGCTATTCGCCACCCTGGTCGGGGGTAACGCAAGCGTGTGGGCGTTGATGGTGGGCGGCGGCCTGGCAATGGGCGCTCAAGAACTGATTGCCTCGGGCCTGCTGATCAAGCTGTGGGGCATCGAGCACCTGGGGCGCGTGCGCTCCGCACTGAGCGCCGCCATGGTATTCTCCACCGGCATCGCGCCGGCCGCCATTGGCATGGCGCTGAGTGTCGGCCTGTCATTCACGGCCGTATTGAGTGCCATGCTGGCGTTTATCATCGCCGCCTGGTGTCTTGCCCAAGGCGTCTTGCAGCTGGCCAACCAAGCGGCCAGCCCCTAGCGCAGGATCAGCACCGGCAGCTGGGCCTTCCTCAACATCGCGGTGGTGGTGCTGCCAACCAGCAAATGGCGAATCCGCGAGTGGCCGTAGGCGCCCATGACCAGCATATCGATGCCATGTTCCTCTTTGTAGGCGCGTAAGGTTTCTTCGACGTCACCTGCTCGAATGGCGCCTTCGGCAGTATGGCCCGCGCTCGTCAGGGTCGACAGTGCCCAATCCAGCTGTGAACGATGCTCGGCGGTTTCTGCGCCAACGATGACAGTGTGGCAGGTCGTGCCGTTAAACAACGGGCTTTTGGCGAGCATTTCAACGCCCTTGCGCGCTGTTTTGCTGCCATCGAAGGCCATCATGACGTTTTCGGGATGGGTGAATGTCCTGGGCACCATCAGGATAGGCCGGTGCACTTCGCGCACCACGCGCTCCAGGTTTGAACCTATATGGCCGCTGGCCTGGTGCGCGGTTTCACCGCGCTTACCCACCACCAGCAGGCGTACACTATTTTCCTGCTCGACCAGGGTTTCCACCAAGGTACCGTTGCGCTGCAGGGTATCCGGCGCTGCGACACCCGCTTTCAGGGCTCGCTGCTTGGCATCGTCCAGCACAAGCCTGCCTCGCTCACGCGCCAGTTTGGCATGCTGTTCTTCGACGTCGGATAGCTTTTCCAGTAGATGCTCGCGGGTGCCCAGTCCCAGGTTGCCGGTCAGGTCAGGCTCGGAGACTTGCGGGCGGTTATCCAGCACATGAATAAACGCGAGCGGTGCATCGAGCGCCCTGGCCGCCCAGGCAGCGTAGTCGCATACCCCTTCGGAAAACTGGGAACTGTCGATAGCCGCCAATACTCGATCGGACATTGATTAACCTCACTTGAGCGGGTGCAATAAACATTATTGTTATCGCCTACCTTTTTACACGAACTTATTGACCGGCAACAGCGACGGCCCCGACACCTCAACATGATAAGCTTGATGACCTCTCGGGCGAATTGGCAAGGGGACGTATCTTGGGTATTAGCTGGGGTAGCATGATGCTGGTGGCGTTGGGCGGGGCTTTCGGCGGCATGGCCCGCGTCGCCCTCTCTAATCTATTTGCCAAATGGCTGGGTATCGCCTTTCCCTGGGGCACCCTGGCCGTTAACCTGCTGGGCGCTTTTGCCCTTGGCGGGTTGGCGAGCACACTCCATCAGGGCAGCACACCTTCAGGCGGTGCCTGGCTGATTATCGCCGTCGGGTTACTGGGCGGCTTCACGACGGTCTCGTCCTTCAGCCTGCAAACCCTGGGGCTGTGGGAAAACGGCATGGGAGGCAAGGCACTCGCCAATATCATCAGCACGCTGACATTCGGCGTGGCGGCGCTGGGGTTAGGTGCATGGTTAGCGGGAGGGGGACTATGAAGGCGCTTGCCACCTATGCCGCGGTGGGCCTGGGCAGCGGTCTCGGCAGTGCGCTGCGTTTCGTCATCTCGTTATCGATGGCAGGCAGTTTCGGTAGCGCCTTTCCCTGGGGGACGCTTCTGGTGAATGTCGTCGGCTCAGGGCTGATCGGCTGGCTTGCCGGGCGCATTGCCCGCGCACCCGATGCGCAACGCAAACGCTGGCAGCCCTTTTGGGTGGCTGGTTTTTGCGGCGGGTTCACCACCTTTTCCCTGTTCAGCCTAGAGGTCGTTTCACTTGCCCAGACCCAACCCCGCCTGGCGTTTGCTTATATCGCTGTCAGTCTGCCTTTATGGTTGGTGGCCGTATGGGTGGGGCAACGCTGCGCCCATAGCGGTTAAGTCATCCTGCTTGATCCGCGCTTAACCGGCTCCCGACTCGGCCGGTGACTGTTTTACCAGCCGCGGTACCCAGGCGAGGTAGGCCACCATGCCCAGCAGTTCGACCAGTGACTGCAGGACAATGACCACCACCGCCGCGGCCCAGATATCGGGCAACGCAATCGCCAACGGGAGTACCACAAAGGAATTGCGGGTGCCGAGGCTGAACATCAGCGTCCGGCCGGCCGCCGCGGGAAGACGAAACAGGGTGTGGAGTGTCTTGCTGACCAAGGCTGCCGCCAACAGATAGAGCACGAAGACCACGGCGATTCGCCAAAGCACTTCTTGTGATTCAATAATCACATGTACTTGAGAGGCCGCAATCAAGAACACCACCGTAGCCAGCAGTGGCACGGGTAGCCACCCCATCACTTCAACGCCTCGCTTGAGTGCAGCGGATTGCGCGGCCCCTTTTTCGGTCAGCCAGGCAAGTAGCAACGGCGTCACGATCAGCCCTAAAAAGGCAGGCAACAAGTCGCTCAGCAGATGGGCACCGACAAACTGCTCGCCCATCATTAACGCGACATAAAGCGGCAAAAGTACTATCTGCAGCAGAAGCAATACGGGAGTCGCGGCAATTGCCCTGGCACTGTCTCCCTGCCCAAGATGCGTAAAGCTGATAAACCAGTCGGTGCAGGGCACCAGCAAAACAAGCAGGACGCCGAGCAGCACAGCGCCCTCCAACCCAAACAGCGTGGTCAATCCCCACACGACCAACGGCATGACGATGAAGTTGCCCAACGCTAGCGCGCCCATAAAGCGCCGGTCTTTGAAGGCTTGGGAAATATTCAAAAGGGGCACTTGGGTAAAGGTGGCGTATAGCAGCCCGCCAAGTAGCGGCCAGAGGGCGAGGTCCCATGCCTGAACCGTTTCCCAACGCGACCCCAGACCAATACCGGCAACAATGGCCAACAGATAAAGCCAGACTTGATACTTTTCCAGGGTGTCGCGCATCAAGGTAGCGTCTGCTCCTGAGTCAAATGACCGTTGCAGGGGGCGGGTCATGCCCGAGATATGATTAGCTCACGCGCTCATATCCGCCCACCACACCTTGCTTGCTGAGCACAAACTGCCACAGTTGGGTTTCACGAGCGCGAAAAGCGCCAGCGCAGCTTAGCAGGTAATAACGCCACATGCGGTAGAAGGTGTGATCAAACTGCTCCTTGAATTGCGCCCAGTTGGCTTCAAAGTTTTTATGCCAGGCCATCAGCGTCTTGTCGTAATCGGCACCAAAATTATGGACGTCTTCGACCACAAATAACCCCTCCGCCGCGTCGGTCACTCGACCGAGTGTGGGGAGTTCGCCATTGGGGAAAATATACTTATCAATCCACGGGTCGGTTGACGTTGTGCTTAAATTCTTACCGATGGTGTGAAGCAGAAAGAGACCATCTTCTTTCAGGCAGCGGTTGGCGACTTCCATGTATTCACGGTAGTTCTTGCGCCCTACGTGCTCGAACATACCCACGCTGACGATACGATCAAACTGCTCGGTTTCATCGCGGTAGTCCTGCAGCCGGAACTCAACCGGCAGCCCGGCTTTCATCAAGCGTTTGCCAAACTCCGCCTGTTGTTTGGAAATCGTCAGGCCCACGCATTCAACGCCGTAGTGCTCGGCCGCGTAGGCCATGAAACTCCCCCAGCCGCAGCCGATATCCAGCACCCGCATACCGGGCTTGAGGTCCAGCTTGCGACAAATCAGATCGAGCTTGGCCTCCTGGGCATCATCAAGCGTTGCAGCGTCCTTCCAGTAGCCACAGGTGTAGGTCATACGCTTGTCGAGCATGGCCGCGTAGAATTCGTTGCCCAGATCGTAGTGTTTTTCGCCCACTTCCCAGGCCCGTTTGGCGTTCTGGCGATTGAGCAGCCGGGAGCGCAGTGAGTGATAGACAAGCTGCGTGGGCCGGATCCGCTGGTGGAGCTGGGCGCGCATCAGGCGATAAAAGAACTGGTCCAGGGATTTGGCATCCCAGTCGCCATTCATATAACTTTCGCCAAGCCCCAGATTGCCTCGCGAAAGGGCGCTATCGATAACGCCTGGCGCTTTCAGTTGGATATCCCAAGGGCGGTGGCCATTAATCGCAATATCCGCCTGTTTCAATAAATCCGCGACGAAGCGATGGGATGATGAGCGTTCGTCAAAAACCGTTTTCTGCGTATCCAAGGTTGGTAAATTCAAGGTTACACCCCACCTTTGCCTATGAGTGAATTGGTAACACCTCTTCACTAAGCATAGAACCAAGATCGACGTTTGGTGAAGTTGGCGGCACTTTCTTCAGCCACAAAAAACCGGCCACGCTTCCATCGGAAGGGGCCGGTTGGGGCAGCGCTTAGCGCAATATCAGCACGGGAATAGTGCTCTTGCGCAGCATGTCGGTGGTGGTACTGCCCACCAGCAAGTGGCGAATGCGCGAATGGCCGTAGGCGCCCATCACCATCATGTCGATACCATTGTCTTTGGCGTAGGCGTGAAGCGTGGCCTCCACTTCACCGGCGCGAATCGCCCCTTCGGCTTCGTGGCCCGCCTCGCGCAGGGTGGTCAGCGCCCACTCGAGCTGCGAGCTGTTCTCGCCGGTATCAGCACCGACGATCACCACATGGCAGGCAATGCCGCTGAACAGCGGGCTCTTGGCGAGCATTTCAATGCCCTTCCGCGCCGTCTTGCTGCCGTCGAACGCCATCATGACCTTTGCCGGGGCTTTAAAGCCGCCGCGCGGCACCATCAGGATCGGCCGGTGCATTTCGCGTACCACGCGCTCAAGGTTTGACCCCAGATGACCGCTGGCCTGGTCGGCGGTTTCACCACGCTTGCCCATGACCAGCAGACGCACATCGTTTTCAAGCTCTACCAGGGTCTCCACCAGGGTACCGTTGCGCTGACGGGTGGCAGGCTCGGCGATGCCGTCTTCAATGGCACGCGCCTTGGCCGCCTCGAGCATCAGCTTGCCCTGTTCGCGGTTGATCCTGGCCCGCTGCTCGTCAAGGTCGGAAAGCTCTTCCATGAGCTTTTCCCGCGCCCCGAGGCGCAGGCTGCCCGATAAATTGGGGTCTTCGGGCGCTTGCGAATGGTTGTCCACGACGTGAACAAACACCAGCGGCGCATTCAGCGCCTGGCTGGCCCAGGCAGCGTAATCGCAGACGCTTTCTGAAAACGATGAGCCGTCGATGGCGGCCAGTACCTGACCGGACATTGAGAATTGATCAGACATCATGCACTCCTTGCTGGTTAGTGGCCGCCCATGAGTTTTTCCACCGCCACGGGGTCGTCATGCACGGCGTAACGATCCACCACGGTGGCGCTCGCCTCGTTGAGGCCAATCAGCTCAACCTCGGTGCCTTCGCGGCGGAACTTGATCACCACCCGATCCAGCGCCTGCACGGCGGTGATATCCCAGAAGTGGGCCCGGGAGAGATTGATGGTGACCTTGTCGATGCTTTCCTTGAAATCAAAGGCTTCGATAAAGCGCTCGGAAGACGCAAAGAACACCTGACCCACGACCTGGTATTCACGCTCAGTGCCGGGTTCCACTTCTTTAGACCCGATGTACATGATGTTGCCAACCTTGTTGGCGAAGAACATCGCCGCCAGCAGCACGCCCACGAAAACCCCTATCGCCAGGTTGTGGGTGCCCACGGTCACCGCCACGGTCGCCACCATCACGATATTGGTGCTCATGGGGTGTTTCTTGAGATCGCGGATGGACTCCCAACTGAAGGTGCCCACCGACACCATGATCATCACCGCAACCAGCGCCGCCATGGGAATCTGCGAGACCCAGTCGGCGAGGAACACCACCATCAACAGCAGGGCAACACCGGCAATCAGGGTCGAGGTACGCCGACGCCCGCCGGATTTAACGTTGATCACCGACTGACCGATCATCGCACAGCCCGCCATGCCGCCGATCAGGCCCGAGCCGATATTGGCAATGCCCTGGCCTTTACACTCGCGATTTTTATCGCTCTTGGTATCGGTCAGATCATCGATGATCGTCGCGGTCATCATGGATTCCAGCAGCCCCACCACGGTCAGCATCAGTGAGTACGGCAGGATGATCATCAGGGTTTCAAGGTTCAGCGGCACGTCCGGCCACAGGAAAATCGGCAGGCTGTCAGGAAGTTCGCCCATATCGCCCACGCTGCGAATCTCCATGCCGGTAATCATGTACACCGCGGTCAGTACCACGATGCACACCAAAGGCGAGGGAATCATCCGGCCGATAACGGGCACATAGGGAAAGCCGTAGATGATCGCCAGGCCCGCCGCCGTCATGGCGTATACGTGCCAGGTCACATTGGTCAGTTCAGGCAGTTGGGCCATGAAAATCAGAATCGCCAGCGCGTTGACGAACCCCGTGACCACCGAGCGCGAGACAAAGCGCATCAGGTCGGCAAGCCTCAGGTAGCCGGCGATGATCTGGAACACCCCGGTCAACAGCGTGGCGGCCAGCAAATACTCGAGCCCGTGCTCCTTGACCAGGGTGATCATCAGCAGCGCCATGGCCCCGGTGGCAGCCGAGATCATGCCCGAGCGCCCGCCGGTGAAAGCGATAATGACGCAGATGGCGAAGGAGGCGTAGAGGCCGACTTTCGGGTCGACCCCTGCAATGATCGAGAAGGCGATGGCCTCGGGAATCAGGGCGAGTGCCACCACGATACCCGCCAGGGTGTCGCCCTTGAGGTTCGAGAGCCAAGACTGTTTAAATTTTTCGTACATGCGGGGGTCCATGGTTGAAGGTTAACGACAGGCCGCAAGCGTGGGGCGTAAAACACCCGACAGCGGCACGTGAAGCGCTTGATACAAGATGGTGCTTGAGAGAGCGACGTACGCTGACGTCAGGGCATAGCAAAAACGGTATGCAAGGATACCGCCAGGCGATGACAGCCGGGTGAAGGCGTCATGCACAGCAAATTAGGAAGGAAAGCCTAGGGCGGAGTCATCAGCCCTGAGGTGGCAAGTGCCGGTAACGTCATAAACAAGGTCACTGTGTCATCTACACGGATTCGCTGGCCTGCCCTGAACCATAAAGGCGCCAGCGGAAGGCGCAGGATTCTAACAGTAATTTTACCACCCTGCACCCAGTCATCACCGTTGGCGTTCCGTGACAGCCGTCAGGCAGGCACCATGTTCGACGACTGCAGGGTGCCCAAGCCCACCACTTTGGCGTACCATTGCAATGCAATATACCGACTGATCGAGTCCCAACTTTCCACGTTGAAGCGGCCCCCGCCGAGAGAAGAGGAGCAGTAGATGAGCCATTCCATAGCAGTGATCAAAGGCGACGGTATCGGCCCCGAAATCATGGACGCCACGCTACGCGTGCTGGATGCCCTGGATTGCGGTTTGGAGTACGAATTTATCGACGCCGGTCTGGGCGCGCTGGACAAACACGGCACTCTGATTCCCCAGGCGTCGCTGGACGCCATCGAAAAACACGGTATCGCGCTCAAGGGCCCGCTTACCACGCCGATCGGCAAGGGCTTCTCCTCCATCAACGTGCAGCTTCGCCGTCACTTCGACCTTTACGCCAATGTGCGCCCTGCGATCAGCTTTCCCGGCACTCAGTCACGCTACGACAACATTGACATGATCACCGTGCGGGAAAACACCGAAGGGGCTTACCTCGCCGATGGCCAGGAATACATCGACGACGGCAATACCGCGTTGTCGGTGATCAAGGTGACCCGCAAAGGCTCCGAGCGCATCGTGCGCTATGCCTTCGAACTGGCGAAAAGCAACGGCCGCAAGAAAGTCACCGCCGTACATAAAGCCAACATCATCAAGACAAGCTCCGGGCTTTTCCTGGACGTTGCCCGGGAAATCGCCGAAGAATACCCCGACATCGAATTCCAGGAGATGATCGTCGACAACGCCTGCATGCAGCTGGTCATGAACCCGCATCAGTTCGACGTCGTGGTGACCACCAACCTGTTTGGCGACATCATGTCGGACCTGTGCGCGGGTCTGGTCGGCGGGCTTGGCCTGGCACCGGGCGCCAACATCGGCGAAAAAGCGGCGATCTTCGAGGCTGTGCACGGCTCCGCGCCGGATATCGAAGGCAAGAAGATCGCCAACCCCTGCGCGCTGCTGCTGGCCGCGGCGCAGATGCTCGACCACCTGAACATGGACGACAAAGCCACCGCCATCCGCAAGGGGATTCGCGACGTGCTGGAAAACCGCCGCGATATGGTCACCCCGGACATGGGCGGCACCGGCACCACCGACACCTTTGCCGAAGCACTGGTGGACTACGTCGGCCGCTAATGAAGCTTCCGCTCACCGGCCGCGGTAACGGCCGGTGAGCGAAACCGGTAGCCCAACAGGCGCATTGCGTTAAGCGTCACCAACACGGTAGCGCCGGTGTCAGCCATTACCGCCACCCACATCCCGGTGATTCCCAGCACGGTCGACACCAGAAACAACGCCTTGAAACCCAGCGCCAGCGCCACGTTGGTCTTGACGTTGTTCAGCGTCGCCCGGGACAGCGCGATGAGTTCGGCAACCCCCATCACACGGTTCTTCAGCAAGGCCGCATCGGCGGTTTCCAGCGCCACATCGGTTCCAGCTCCCATGGCGATCCCCACGTCTGCCGCCGCCAGCGCCGGGGCATCATTGATACCATCGCCGACTTTACCTACCGGCCCAAGCCCATGTGCCTGCCAATCACGGACCCGCTGTGCCTTGGCTTCGGGCATCAATTCGCCCTCGGCCTCAATGCCCAGCTGTTCCCCCATGGCCGCTACCGTGCGTGCATTATCGCCGCTGAGCATCACCACGCTGACGCCCAGGCGTTTGAGCGCTTCAATCGCGGCTGGCGTATCCTCGCGGGGTTCGTCGCGCAGCGCCAAGATGCCAAGCGCGGTACCTTCAGCCAGCAACAGGACCACCGTTTTACCCTCTGCTTCCAGCGCGGCAATTCGCGCTGACTGGGTCTCGGTCCCCTGCCAGTGGCGCGGGCTTGTCAGGGTCAACGCCTGCCCCTCGAACCGACCGCTGACCCCCTGCCCGGCCTGAGCCTGCCCCTCGGATGCCCTGCCCAGCGACAGCCCCAACTGCTCTGCATGCTGCACAATGGCCTGCGCCACCGGGTGGCTCGAGTCCTGCTCCAGTGCAGCGGCCAGGCGGACGACCTCTTGTTCACTGGGCTCGTCCCAGCCTTCCACATCGGTCACGCTGGGCGCGCCTGCGGTCAGGGTGCCGGTTTTATCCACCGCCACGCGCTGAAGCTTGCCCAGCTGTTCAAGTACGGCGCCACCCTTGATCAACAGCCCACGCCGCGCCGCGGTTGAAAGCCCGGCGGCAATGGCGGCGGGTGTCGAGATGACCAGTGCGCACGGGCAGGCGATCAGCAGCAGCGCCAAGGCCCGGTAGACCGACTCGGACCAGGCAAGCCCGGTCAACCAGGGG
Organism: Halomonas sp. Mc5H-6; assembly: GCF_024124705.1. Lineage (NCBI taxonomy): Bacteria > Pseudomonadati > Pseudomonadota > Gammaproteobacteria > Oceanospirillales > Halomonadaceae > Halomonas > Halomonas sp. Mc5H-6. The sequence goes on along the minus strand of NZ_JAMXSI010000002.1, from coordinate 216,114 downwards.
GGCACCACCGCCACCAGCACGGCCACCCCGACGACCAATGGCATGTACCAACGGGCAAAGCGATCGATAAAGCGCGCCACCGGGGCTTTGGCGGCCTGCGCCTCTTCGACCAGATGGATAATCCGGGCAATGGTATTGTCGGCAGCCCCCCGGGTGACCTCTACCTCTAACGCCGCGTCGAGATTGACCGTGCCCGCCCAGATCTCCTCGCCGGTGGCCCGCTGCCGGGGCACCGACTCACCGTTGATGGGTGACTCGTCGAGCTGGGAGGTACCCGCGATGATACGTCCATCGCAAGGCACGCGATCGCCGGGGCGCACCAGTACCCGCTGGCCTGGCGTCAACGCATCAGCCGCTATCTCGCGGGTGGCCTCCCCCTCAAGCAGACGCGCCGTCGCTGGCGTCAAATTGCCCAGCGCGGCAATCCGGCGTCGCGCCTGCCCGGCCGCCACGCCTTCGAGCAGCTCACCCACCGCGAACAAGAACACCACCATGGCTGCTTCAGCGGCGGCCCCGATGGTTAAAGCCCCTAGGGCCGCGATACTCATCAGCATTTCAATGGTCAGCGGATTGCCCATGCGCAGCGAGCGCCAGGCCACCTGCCCGATGGGCAGCCAACCGATCAGCGTGGCCAATACGAATGGCCAGGCACCCACTTCAGGCAGACGCCAGGCCAACAACCACGCCATGACCAGCAGTACGCCACTAATCAGTACCAGCCGCCCTTTTGTCGTGTGCCACCAGCGCGGCGTCGATGCCGTCGATGGCGAGGCTTCAATCACCGGATAACCAAGCCTGGAAAGCGTGTGTTTCAAGCTGTCATGGTCCAGCGCCTGGTCGGCATAGGCGGTCACACTCACGGTACCGCTCATGCTGGAGGCGCTGACCCGTTCAACCTGCGACAAGCCTTCAAGCGCTGCCTCTACCTTGCGCTCGCAGCCGCCACAGTCCATGCCCTGGACATTCAGGCGTGCGGTGTCGCGGGTCTCTTGCTGGCGAGTGGTCATGGCATCGTCCTTCCCAGTCGACTATATTGGGATCAGCCTAATACCTGTAGTCACTAGAGGTTCAACCCATGACCCGCACGTCAAGCCAGGCCGCTATCGGCATCGGCGAACTCGCCACCCGCACCCACTGCAAGCCGGAAACCGTGCGCTATTACGAGAAGATCGGCCTGCTGCCCGCCGCCCCGCGCAATGAGGGCAACCAGCGGCGTTACAGCGAGGCAACGGTGCAGCGCTTGATGTTCATTCGTCATGCGCGGGATTTCGGCTTCTCGGTGGAGGCCGTGCGGGAGCTACTCGATATGGCCGACCACCCGAGCCAGCCTTGCGACCAGGTCGATCAACTGGCACGTCGGCACCTGGCGGAGGTGGAGTCGCGCATTCAGCGGTTGATGGTTTTGCGCGACGAGCTGAAGCGCACGGTTGCCCAGTGCGACGGCGACAGCGTGGCCCAGTGCCGGATTATCGAGGTGTTGAGCGACCACCGGCTGTGCAGCCACGATGCCGCCCATGGCGGCGCGGAGGCGCTCCGTTGATGCGGCGGCGCGTTACGCCCCCAGCCACACGTCGAGGAACAGCATGATCACAAGGCCGATGGCCAGACCAAAGGTTGCCTTCTTCTGGTGCCCACAGCGGTGCGTCTCGGGAATGATTTCATGGCTGATCACATAGAGCATCGCCCCGGCGGCAAAGGCCATGCCCCAGGGCAGCAATATCTGCGATACGCTGATGATACTGGCGCCGAACAGGCCGCCGATGGGCTCGATCAACCCGGTGAGCGCGGCAATCGTCCATGAGCGAACCCGCGAATATCCCTCGCCCATTAACGCGATCGCCACGGCCAGCCCTTCCGGCATGTTTTGCAGGCCAATGCCGATCGCCAACGGCATCCCGCCTTCGAGACCGTTGGCACCGAACCCCACGCCCACCGCCATGCCCTCGGGCAGGTTGTGAATGGCAATGGCAAAGACGAACAGCCATACCCGCCGCAGCGAGGCGGCTTCGGGGCCTTCGCGACCCTGCTGGAAATGCTCGTGAGGCAGACGCTCATTGAGCAGGGCAATCGCCCCCATGCCCAGCAGGATCGCCGCGCAGACAATGGCAGCGGGCACCGGCCCACCGGCGTAATAGATTTCGGCGGCGTCCAGCGCTGGAATGATCAGCGAAAAGAACGACGCTGCCAGCATGACACCGGCGGCAAAACCCAGCGCCAGGTCTCGAAACCCGCGGTCAGGGGTTTTGCCCAGCAGTACCGGTAGCGCACCGACGGCCGTTAACGAGCCAGCGGCAAGGCTACCCAAGAAACCGAGTAAAAAGGTATTTTCCATGCGCCAAAAGGGCCTTGTATCAAGAGGGTCAGCGCGGCGGGGGTTATCGCTAACCCAATCCGCGCAGAATAAAGTCGACGGTTTGCTGCGCCTGCTGCTTCGAGCTACCGCTCTTCATCAATAACCGCAGCCCTGACATCGACAGTGTCAGAAACTGGGCAGCACTTTGCGGATCGCGGGCCTCAGCGATACTGCCTTCGCGCTGGGCGCGCTTGATGACGCCATGAAAGAAAGCCGTCACGCTCGCCACGCTATCACGAGCGGTCTGTGCTGGCAGCGAGTCCTCTCCGCCCAGCTCGGTGGCAGAGTTGAACAGCAGGCAACCAAGCGATGCCTGCTGACTGTCGGTATCGGCGGCTGAATACAACAGCTGCTCGATAAACGACCAGGCACTATCTTCGGCGTCCAGCTGCTCGGACAGCGACGCCAACAGCTCTTCGCGGTAATTCTGCAGGGCTAGCAGGAACAGCGCCTCTTTGTTACCGAACGCCTGGTACAGGCTGCTGCGCGACAGCGCCATGGCGTCCAGCAGATCGCGCATGGACGTATGATAGTAGCCAGAGCGCCAGAAGGTGTTAACCGCCGCCTTTAGCGCTTCTTTCGGCTGATGCTGTAAGGGTCTGCCGATGGTCATTGTCACCACTCTTGGAAACTGTCGCCCACACTTCAACGGGGCAAATCACTCTCTAGCCGTTTAATTTAACATGTTGCAGGGGGATTAGGGGAGTCAGCACCCCTTCGCGACCGCGGGGCAAAGAAAAAGCTGCACGTGGCAGCCGATGGGGACACAGCAACGCTCATCCCCGGCGCGGTCTGGCCGAACCGGGGATGGGGTGCGTTTAGAAGCCGTTGAAGGCTTAGTTCAGCAGCTCTCTGACCTGCTTGATGCCTTCGCGGGCAAGCTGCACCGGGCGGGAATCACTGACGGTCCAGGCGGCCATCGAGCCGTCATACATGGCGATGTTGTCGAACCCGGCGACTTCGCTGAGCACAAACCAGTCGGTCGCGGCCCAGTGACCAGTGTTGCAGAAGGCGATCGTGCGCTCGCTGCTATCCAGCTCCACGGCATTAATGCGCGACTGTAGACCCTCGACGTCCAGGTAGTAGGCGCCGTTCTGGTCGTTCAGGTGCGACTGGTGGGGCAGGCTCCGCGCGCCGGGAATCGTACCGGCGACCCGCGCCGCGGGGGATTGGTTGTCACCGGCGAAATAGTCAGCGGGGCGGGCGTCGACCAATTGTGCCTGACTTTCCCGGGCGGCTTCCACGTCCTCGGTTGACGCGATCAACTCCTCGCGAAGCGTCGCCTCGAATTCGGCGGCATCGTAAGGCTCAGGCTCGCCGCTTGCCACGTCAAAGCCCTGCTGCTCCCAGCCCGCAAAGCCACCGTTGAGGATGGCAACATCGTCGTGGCCGAGGACCTTGAGCGTCCAATACACTCGCGCCGCGCTGCCGAAATCGGTGGCGCCGGTACCGGCGGGCACAATCACCACCGCGCTGTCGTTATCGATCCCCAGGTCGCCAACCAGCGTTTCCAGATCGCTCACCTCGGGCATCAAGCCCGCTACGCTGTCGCGGGTCTCGCGCCAGCCGTCATCGGTGTAGTTTGAATAGCGGCTGCCCGGAATGCGGGCCTCGGCAAAGCTCTCGGCATCGCCGCCATCGTCGATGGACGAACGCACGTCCAACACCACCAATTCCTCTTCATCGAGGTGCTCGTTCAGCCACTGGGCATCCACCAGTGGTGTCATTTCAAGCGCATAGGCCTGGGCGGAAACCCCCAGGGCGCCGATCAGGCCCAATAGTAAGCGGGACATAAAACCTCCATTGCGGTCGCGAGCAACGCTCATCGACTTTAGTAAAACAGGCAAAAGAACGCTTGGTACATTAATATGATAGTGGGTGATATAAAACCATTATTAAAATGCTTTTTTGGCATAACCGTATAGATAAAGGTACCAATAGTCGTGGCATCGATGCAGGGCCTGCTTTTCAAAATCGCTGGAAATGTTGTGTAAGCAATTGCGTTGATCGACCACTCCTGGTAACGACCCGACAAGGAGCCCAGGATGAGCGCGCACGCTACTCCCCCACCACGCTTTTGGCTGAGCGGCAAACGCCACGCCGAGCAGGACCTTTTTTTCCGCCAGACCCTGGAAGCCGAAGGCTGGGAGCCGGGCGACGAAACGCAGTGGCAGGCGGCCTGGGTCACCGGCATGCCGCCGAAGTCAGCGTTCAAGTCGACCTCCCCCAGCCAGGTGATGAACCACATCCCCGGCAACGCCGCGCTCACGGTCAAAAGCCGCCTGCATGCGGGCTTGAAGGCGCTGCGTGACCGCACCCGGCGCCACTTTGGGGAGGTGCACCCCAACACGAAGCGGCTTAATTTCTTCCCCCGCGCCTATGAAATGCCCCACGACTACCCGGCGCTGGTCGAAGACGCCGCCGCGCATCCCGATAAGCGCTGGATCCTGAAGCCCACCAATGCGTCCAAGGGCCAAGGGGTTCAGGTGTTGCGCGACCCGGTCCGTGCCCCGCTGGAACCCAACTGGCTGGTGCAGGAATACGTGGCCAACCCGCATACCATCCGCGGCCACAAGTACGTGCTGCGCCTGTATATGCTGATCGCCAGCATCGACCCGCTACGCGTCTATCTCTACGACCAGGGCTTTGCCAAGCTGGCCTCGGCGCCGTGGAGCCCAGACGACATCGACAACCCCTTCAGCCAGCTGACCAATCCCGACATCAACGCGCTCAACTTGGACGCCGAGATTCCGGTTGAGTTTATCGACCTTGACCGCTACCGCCACTGGTTGCGGGAGCAGGGCCACGACGATCAGGCGCTGTTTGACCAACTGCAGGATCTGGCCACGCTGACCGCGCTCTCCGGGGTCGGAGCGATGCGCGCCCGCTCCCGGGAAGACGGCGCCGACCCGCGGGGCTGTTACGAGCTGATCGGCCTGGACTGCCTGGTGGACGACCAGCTCAAGCCCTGGATTCTGGAGTGCAACTTGAGCCCTTCGCTGGGCACCTGCGCCAAGCCGGCACACGGCGGCGTGGTCGAAGAGGCCGTCAAGACCGGGCTGGTGGAAGACATGATCGCCCTGACCGGGCTGACTCAGCCGCCCCGGGACACGGCGACCTTCGATGCCGCGGCGCTGGCGGCCGAGCGCGAACGGGCGGGTGGCTTCGTGCCGCTCTACCCGACCCAGGACGCCCATCGCTACCTGCCCTTTATCGGGCTACCCAGCCTTGCCGATTACCGGCTGGCGACCGAACTCGCTCCGCTGAGCCTGTCTTTCCAAGGCCAGGACGTCAGTGAGCTGATCGACGATGATCGTCTGGCGCTTTATCACCACCCCAGCGGGCACTATTTTCAGCTCAACGACAGCGCAGCGCTGATCTGGCTGCTGGTCAGCGACGGCGCACCGATCGAGAGCGTGATTGAACAGCTCCAAGAGGCAAGCGGTGGGCAGGTCGATGCCGACACCCTGGCCAGCGACCTCTGGGCGACGCTTGCACAATGGTGGCAGCACGGCCTGCTGGCGCCCGGGGATGGCGACACCTCCGCGCCCGACACGGCCTCCCCCGCTCGCCAGCGTCCCGCCACCTGGCGCAGTACGCTGTTCTTCGATCAGCGCCGCTGGTCGATCAGCGCGCCCGAGGGCCCCGTGTCAGCCACGATTGCCGAGACACTGACGCCGCTGCTGGACACCGACGGCAACACCGCCGACACATCACTGCATGTCCTGGAAAGCGCCAACGGTTACTGCCTGACCAGCGACAGCCGAGTCATTCGCTCGCGCCTGCGCCTCGACGACATCGTCCCCGCCATCACCCAGTTCTGCCTGTCCCACGCTGCCAGTAACGGCCAGTTGGTGCTCGATGTCGCCCTGCTGAGTCGGGCGGAGGGGCACGTCGTCTGCGTTGTGCCCAACCAGGCGCCTGCCCAGGCGATGGGCACACTGAAAACAGTGGCGGCCCAGCATGACCTTGCCCTGACACGCGGCGCACGCCTCTCGCTGGCCACACCGGACACCCTGGAACCGCTTAATCTACCGCTTGAGGATGCCGGGTTCCTGTTTCAGGAACGCGCCCCTTGCGTTGGGCTTTTATGGCTTGATGACGCCCCGAGCGACAGCTCCGAAGCACCGTCGTCGCTCGAGTTGCTTGGCGCCCTGCTGCCCAGGGCCCAGGAAACAGCAGATCAACCGCAAGGGTTAAGCCCTGACGCCTTGACCGCGCTGCAGCACATGGCCCAGGGCGCGCACAGCGCGCGGCTGGCCAGCAACCAGGTCGAGGCCGTTACCCAATGGCTTGACCGGACACCGCTTTTACCCTCTTCCCAGGCCGCTGTATAGCGGCAGGAAGTCGCGCCATCTGGCGCATTTGCTTATGACACTATAAGGAGAAGCCTCATGTCTCAACACGAAGCGAAACGTCGTTTACTGAGCCGCCTTGGCCGCCGGTTCGGCTATACCGCCCCTGCCCTGGCGCTGGTCGCGGGTGGTCTGGCCTTTCAGGCCCAGGCTGACGAACCCACCGAAGGATTCACCTCGATGCAGGAAGCGCCCATGATGCTGGCCGAAGGTGGCTCTGAGGGCGAAGCTGAAGCGGAAGGCGAAGGCGGTGCCGAAGCCGGCTAACACCGGCCCTGCCCGTCAAACTAACTGCTTCTGTGCCGGTGTACGCACCGGCACACTTCACCGGGAGGCTAATGACCATGTCGACATCATCACTGTCGCCACTGATAGACGAAAACGTGCAAACGCTCGCGCAACTCGCCCAATTGCTTGGCCGCGTCTCGGCACACGACTACCAGCGCCCGCTTGGCGCCAAGGGTACTCAGTCACTGGGCAAACACATCCGACATATTCTTGAGCACTACCAGACGCTGCTGGATGCCTGCGCGACGGCACCCACAAAGGCGGTATTGGACTATGAAGAACGCCTGCGGGAAGCGGCGCTGGAAACCCGGCCCGGTTACGCGGGTGAGCGCGTCGAAGCGTTCCAGGCGGAGCTCGAGGCACTGGCAGACAGGCCCCACGACGCCGCCCTGACGCTGAGCTACCCTGTTGAGGTGGATGGCGCCGACGATTCGTTGGCCCTGCCCACCAGCCTGGGCCGGGAACTGGCGTTTTTAACCAGCCACAGCATTCACCACATGGCGCTGCTCGGCCTGCTCTGCGAACAGCTGGGCATTACGCTACCCGAGCACTTCGGCGTTCATCCATCGACGCTACGTTACTGGGAGCAGCAGCGTTCAGTCTCTTGAGAAATGTACTCGCTGCCGCCCCCGCTTCCAAGCGCGTTTCCATCCGCCACATCACCTCCTCGCCCCCTGTTCAATTCCGGTGGGCCACCACTCTATCGCCTTGGCGTGGTGACAAAGACTCCGGCCACCAACGCTCAACGAAAGATGCATGACAGAAATTCCGTCGCGTTTGTTGCCAATTTTGGACTAATTGTTCCATAATCAATACAGACATACGGCGATCCTGCATCAGCCGTCTTTTATCGATCCAAGGAGAGAGAAATGGCCGATTTTCCATTACATACCGTCGATAGCGCACCCGAAGCAGCGCAGGCGAACCTGAAAGCCGCCGAAAAGAAAATGGGCTTCCTGCCGAATATCTTTGCCAAGATGGCCGAGGCGCCGACGCTTCTCGACGCCTATCTGACCCTTGACGGCATCTATGCCAAGACCAGCCTGAGTCCGGTGGAACAGCAGGCGGCCCTGCTCGCCATCAGTGCTGATAACCTCTGTGCGTTCTGCGTCGCCGCCCATACCGGTGGCATTAAACAAGCCGGTGCCGACGACGAGACCGTCAAGGATCTGCGCGATCGCAAGACACCTAACGATGCCAAGCTGGCTGCCGTGACGCGTTTTGCGCGCCACTTGAACGCTCAGCGTGGCTGGGCCGAGCAAGCCGAGCTGGATGCCTTCCTCGAAGCAGGTTTCACCCATCAGCAGGTGCTGGAGCTGGTCATTGCCTGCGCGCTGAAAACACTCTCGAACTACACCAACCACGTTGCCGGCACGCCGCTCAACGAAGAGCTCAAGCCGCTTGCGTGGGAAGCACCCGCATCATAACGCCTGTCTACCGGTGGCCGCCTTGCGGCCACAGACGGATGCTGCCTGGAAATGGGAACGCTACTGCAACCCGGTCTCCATGAGGACTCTCTGCCGTGATAACCGCCACGCATTCACCCGATGAACATATTGCGGCGCTACGACCCAAGCTTGTCGCCTTTGCTCGCTTACAGCTGCGCGATAACACCGCAGCCGAGGATACCGTGCAGGACACGCTGGTCACCGCACTGGAAAAGCACGATGCCTTTGGCGGGCGCTCAGCGTTTGAAACCTGGGTCTTCGGCATCCTCAAAAACAAGATACTCGAAAGGTTCCGCCAGCAAGGCCGCTTTGTCGCGTGGCAGAGTGATGATCAAAGTGACGACGACGCGCTGGAAAACCTGTTCCAGGAAAACGGCCGCTGGCAGGCGACGAAACGTCCAACGCCATGGGGCGACCCCGATCAGGTGCTCGAAAACACGGCTTTCTGGAAAGTGTTGGATGCCTGCCTGGTGGCATTGCCGGAAAACACGGCCCGCGTGTTCACGATGCGTGAACTCATGGAGCTTTCAACACCGGAAATATGCAATGTGCTCGATATCTCAGAGTCCAACTGTTGGGTCATCCTGCACCGCGCGCGGTTGAAGTTGCGCGACTGCATCGAGAAAAGCTGGTTTTTGCAAGCTAGCCTAGGAGTTAACCATGCTGATGTGCCGTGAAGCCACACGCTTGATGTCGCTCAAACAGGATAGGGTGCTTACCCTCCGGGAAAAAACAGCGCTGCGTTTTCACCTTTCCATGTGTGGTGCCTGCCGTGCCTGCGCGCGTCAGTTCGATCTTCTGCATGCCATCGGTGAACACCATCCTGCTGCCTTGAAACCGTCATCGACACAGGATGACTAGGAGTTGCCCTATGCGCCCACTTCACGGCGTTGCGGTTATCGCCGGTTTGCTGATGATCAGCAGCACGGCCACGGCAGACATCTTGTTGACACCCAACCAGATCATGACCTGGCCCACCCGCAGTTTTGACGGTGAGACCCATTACGAGATCGTCGAAAAGGATGGTGCCAGGGTGCTGATGGCCCAATCACAGGGCCAGGCATCGGCACGCTATCTGGAGCGCGAAATCGACCTCAATGAAACGCCCTACCTGCACTGGTGCTGGCAGGTGGACTCCACCTACCCGGGACTCGATGAGACCACCAAGGCGGGCGACGACTACCCTGCTCGTGTCTATGTGGCGCGCAAAACGGGGCTGCTGCCCTGGCAAGTTCAATCCATCAATTATGTCTGGTCGTCGACGCAGGACGCGGGTAGCGCCTGGACCAATGCATTTACCGACCGCGCCGAATTGATGGCCCTACAAGGCGGCGCCTCAAAGGTGGGCGAATGGGTCGCCGAGGTACGCGACGTGCGCGCCGACTTTGCCACCTTGTTTGGCGACACAGTAACCACCATTGACGGGGTTGCCTTGATGAGCGATGGCGACAACTCAGGCAATGACGCCACCGCCTGGTTTAGCCAACTCGGGTTCTCCGCGACTAGACAGCTGCCAAACTGCCCTTAAAAACGGTTTCTCGAATTCCCCCAACACCTGATAGCAGACGCCTCCATACCGCCCATTGATATTACCGTTGAGGTATATAAAACAGTTTTTGACCTGCCGCTCGGTCTTCAAGGTGACTGAGGATGTCAGCCTTGCCGCTTTCGTATAGGATGTGTATAACTATCAAAAAAAAGTCGCAATACACTCATTACTCAGGCGGTTTAGAAGACACCGGGACTTAAGACATGATTTTTGACAACACGAATAACGCCCATCGACGTGCCTTGATGCTACACACCGCCTGCATCGAATTTACCCCTGACGGTATTATTCTGGACGCCAGCCAACACTTCCTGGATGCGGTTGGCTATTCGCTGGACGCCATCAAGGGCCAGCATCACAGACTGTTCTGCACTGAAAACGAGGCGAGCTCTTCCGCGTATCGATCATTCTGGCGTTCACTTTCTGAAGGAGAAAGCCATCAGGGTACGTTCAAGCGGATAGATGCCAGAGGCCAGGACATATGGCTCGAGGCAACCTATGTGCCTGTTTGCAACCGCAGAGGCCGTGTCGTCAGCGTCTTCAAGGTCGCCAATGACGTGACGGCCAAGTACCAGGAAGCGGCGCGCAAGGACGCTGTTCTGCAGGCGCTTGATAGCTCCATGGCAGTGATTGAATTCACCCCGGCAGGCGAAATAATCAATGCCAATACCAACTTCGAGCAAGCGGTGGGCTATACCAACGAGCAGCTGGCAGGTTCGCATCATCGCCAGTTATGCCCACCCTCGTTTTACCAGCAACACCCGCATTTCTGGGAAGAACTGGCCAGAGGCGAGTTCAAGCAAGGCAAGTTTGAGCGACTGAACTCGCAAGGCCACAGCCTCTGGTTGGAGGCGACTTATAACCCGATTACGGATGCCAACGGCGAGGTGTTCAAAGTGGTCAAGTTTGCCACCGATATCACCTCGGCCATGCAGGAAGCCCATGCCGCCAATCAAGCGGTGTTGACGGCGCAATCGACATCATCGGAAACCGAGCAGATTGCCCAGAGCGGCCTGTCTCACTTGCAGCGTGTACTGGAGGACGCCCAGCAATCAGCCCAGGCGCTGGTTGAGGCGCAACGCCTGGTTGAATCGCTCAACGAGCAGGCAAAAAATATCAACATGATTACTGAGGCCATCGCCAACATTGCCAACCAGACCAATTTACTTTCGCTTAATGCGGCGGTGGAAGCCGCTCGCGCCGGAGAGCAGGGCCGCGGCTTTGCCGTTGTTGCCAATGAGGTTCGCCAGCTGGCCAAAGGATCGAGTGAAGCGGTCGACAGCATTACCCTGGTGCTCAGGGAAAACAGCGACCTTGTGACACGCACCACTCAGACCATGAAGCAAGTCATAGACCGCAGCGAGTCGAGTCAGGCAAGCATCAGCGAAATAGAAACGATCGTAAATGAAATACTGACAGGGTCGCGTAATGTATCGTCATCCATCGACCAACTAACGCTCAAGGAAACCAGCTAGCTTTCCTGGCCCAATAATAAAGTGCCAGCCTTTAAAGGCTGGCACTTTATTATTGGCAGGTTTTCATTACCCCGCCTTCATGATGCAACTTACTTCAGCGTGGTTTTACGCAGATACGGCAGCACCGTCTCGTAATCGCCGAATTTTTGCTTGGCGTCTTCGTCTGACACGCTGGGCGGAATAATCACATCCTGCCCGACTGTCCAGTCTGCCGGTGTCGCCACACCGTGCTTGGCCGTGGCTTGCAAGGCATCCAAAGCACGCAGGATCTCAGCGAAGTTGCGGCCTACGGTCATCGGGTAGGTCATGGACAGCTTGAGCTGCTTGTCCGGCCCGATGATGAATACCGAACGCACCGTAGCGCTGTCAGCGGGCGTGCGGCCATCCGGCAGATAGGCGTCTTCGGGCAGCATGTCGTAGAGTTTGGAGACGGTCAGGCCGTCATCGGCAATGATCGGGAAATCCACGTCGCTGCCGCTGACGCTCTTGATATCGTCGCACCAGCGTTTGTGATCTTCCACGCCGTCTACCGAGACGCCGATCACCTTGGTACCGCGTTTTTTCCACTCCTCGCTCAAGGTGGCAACGGCACCGAATTCGGTGGTGCACACAGGCGTAAAGTCTTTGGGGTGGGAGAACAGGATCGCCCAGCTGTCGCCAATCCAATCATGAAAGCGAATGGGCCCATGGCTGGTCTCGGCTTCAAAGTCGGGAACCACGGCATTGATACGTAGTGACATGTTTTCCTCCTGTGGGTCAAAAACCCTAATGCTTTAAGCGTCTTTCAGGTCCATCACTATAGAACATAAAGTGCTAAGCAAGCCAATCAAAACCGTCTTACCGTGATAAAAAACGGCCCAGGCCAAGGCATAGCGTCACTGGACGATAGATAAAACTAGACGCTATGCGAACCGGCCGACTTTTCAGCGGCTTTGGTTTCTCGCTTGACCCGCTTGAGCCACACCTGCTTCGCGTAGCTGCGCAGGTTATCAACATCGTCGGTCTCGTCGACGATATCCTGCCCAAGAATCGTTTCAATGATGTCTTCAAGGGTAATCAGGCCAACGAAGGTGCCATGCTCGTCGTAAATCACGCGCATGTGCAGCCGGTCACTGAGCATTGACGCAAACACCTGCTCCACATTACTGGAGACATCCACACTGGCAATCGGATGCATCATGTCTTTCATGATGCTGTGCTCATCCGCGTGATACATATCCGCTTTGTGCACATAGCCAAAGGCCTGCTCACCATTATCCATGACCGGGAAGCGAGTGAACGGTGTATGGCTGTAGGCTTCTTCAAATTCTCCCACCGTAAGATGGGGCAGCACCGTTTTGCAGACGGTACGCGGCGTCATTGCCTTGCCTACCGGAATTTCGTGCAGGTTGAGCATGTTGACGATGGTGCGCGTCTCATCGGCATCCAGTACTTTTTCTTCCAGCCCCACCCGGGCAAGCACCTTGATTTCCTCACGCAAGTCGACATCGTGTTCGGACTTGCCCAGGCGACGGGTGATTTGCTCCGACATCCAGATGAATGGCAGCAGAATGATGATCATCGGCTTGAGGAAACGCGGCAACATCGGCGACAGCCCTCGCCAGTAAGTTGCCCCGATGGTTTTCGGAATGATCTCTGAGAGGATCAAAATCAACATGGTCATCACGGCTGAGACAATGCCGATGGACGACTCGCCAAACACCACCGCAGCTTGCGCGCCAACAGCCGTGGCACCCACCGTATGGGCAATGGTATTAAGGGTCAGAATGGCCGCCAGCGGGCGATCGATATTGTCCTTCAACTGCGTCAGCGACGCATGAAGTCTGGGGTTATCTTCTTTCTGCTTGGCAATATAGCTTGGTGTGATAGAAAGCAATGCCGCTTCAAGAATCGAGCATAGAAAGGAAAAACCGATGGATAAGGCGGCAATCGTGATCAGAAGGACCATGTAAGGCTCATGTTAGGGGCGATGGATGTGTTATAGAGGCATGGACCGCCAGAATCAACAGGCGGTTCAATAAAGAACCTTTTCATCTGCCGCAGCCAAGAACCGCTGAATCTGCCATGCGGCCAACGGTGACGTCATAAAACCAGAACGCCTCCCGGCAGGAGGCGTTTGGATAGCAGTCTTTAGGTCCTGCTCATTACCCCTCAGGCAAACACATCCTTCCACTCGCTGCGCTTTTCAAGCAGGGCCTTGGCAAGCTCTTGGGCACCTTCCAGGCTATGGCTGGCTGCCCAGCCACACTGCATTTCGTTGCAGGCAGGTACTTCGGTGGCTTCCAGTACATCGTTCAGCGTTTTCTCGACGATGGAAACCACTTCATCGTAGTCATCGTGGTTGATCATCGCGATGTAGAAGCCGGTTTGGCAGCCCATCGGGCTGATATCCACCACTTTATCGGTGTGGTTGCGCGACTTTTCGGCCAGCAGGTGCTCCAGCGAATGTAGCGCCGGCATGTCCATATGGCCTTTATTGGGCTGGCAAATGCGCAGGTCGTATTTGTGAATACGATCTCCGTTTTCGCCTTCTTTGATATCAGCTAAACGGATGTAGGGCGCTTTCACCTTGGTGTGATCCAGGTTAAAGCTTTCAACGTTCATTTTTTGCTCGGCCATGTTGGCTCCTCTCCGTTTGCGTATTGGCTAAGTCTTATTCTACACCTTCAAGCTACACTTTTGGCGCGTCGAAGTTCCAGGGTTCGTCGGTGTAAACACAGACGTTGGCATCTTCAATATCGCCGTCGGGGGCTTCAACGTGCTGGGCAAAGAACTCCTGGATTTCCTTGCGCTGGCAGTGCGCCTCGAACTCTTCGCGGCTGGCCCAGATTTCATGGAACACAATCGGGTAACTGGAGCCCTGCGCGAAGGGGTTATCGATCTGACGCGTCACGGTGTAGTGGATGCAGGCATCTTCACGATGCGCATTGGGTTCTAACGCCTGAAGCGCTTTAAACACCGCTTCCTCTTTACCGGGCTTGGGTTTGAAACCCGCCACACAATAGATCTTTTCTGACATGCTTGGACCCTGAATCATTGAACGACTGGCTATTATGCGCTTGGTCACGCCACCTGGACAATGCGACTCGGCCAAGGTTCGTCCGTTTTACTGGGCGGCGCTCTCTGCGACGTCGCGCAGTACATCCGCCACATTATCGAGTGGTAGATCGCACTCTTCCAAACCGTGGCGTTTAGCAAGATAGTGAGGGTCGTTCCACTCCAGACGCACGCCGTCGGCGGTTTCGCGCACCACCATCTTTTGCGGAAGATCCAATGCGACGCTGCCCTGGCACTCCATCATGGGCGTACCAGCCTTGGGATTACCAAAGATGAACGTCATGGTAGGCGGTAGCTCAAGGTCGTTGTTTGCCGCGTTTTGAGCGTGATTGACAGTGGCCATGATGTTCAGACCATTGTCCTCCAGGGCCGTATTAAGCTGCCTCACGACAGTGCCATAAGCTGAATCACTGATCACATGTTCAATGCCGTTGCTATCCTCGGAAAGAACCGGTTGACTCAACAGTCCGCCAACTACCGCGATTCCCAATCCATAAAAAAAGCGCATGGTATCTCCTTATCAATTACTTGAGCAGCCGGTTGGCCAGGGTCTCCAGATCGGTGACCGTCATGTCGGGCTCGATGCCCCAGGGGTCGAAGGGGGCATCAGAACTGCGGCGTACCCAGGCGCTACGTAATCCCGCATGGGTTGCCCCGATCACATCAAAGGGATTGCTGGAAATCAGCCAGGTATTTTCAGGGCGGGTTTCCAACCGGGTTCTTAAAAACGCATACACCGCCGGGTCGGGTTTGAAGCGTTTGATGTCGTCAACGCTGACAACGTCATCCATATGCTGGTCCACGCCTGCGCGTTTCAACAACGCCGAGACGGCGTCAGACGTGCCATTGGAAAAGGCCACGCAACGCATACCGGCATCGCGGAGCTGGTCAAGGGCTGGCACGACATCCGGAAAGGCGGGCAATTCGGCATAAACCGCCATCAGGTGATCATAGTCGTTATCGGAGAGGCCGGTCTGCAAGGCCCGGTCGGTGAACACCAAGGCTTCCCGGGTGCATTCCACAAAGGGTACATAGGCACCCATCAAGCCATGGCGAAAGCTGTACTCCAGCTGCTTGTCGCGCCAGCGGCGGGCGAATTCGGCCGCTTTTCCCCGGTCGGGCAAACGTCTTTCGAGCTCGACCTTGACCCCCTGGGTATCAATCAGCGTGCCGTATACATCAAAGGCTAGTACGGGCTGCATGGAAACTCCTTAGATTGACGGACGTGACGTGTATTTAGCATAGTCGAGGCGTTGAAAAACAAAAATGCCGCTGCACCGTTCTCAGGCAGCGGCATTATCTTGTCGGTCCTCTCAATCACACCGTGAACGCGGCTTCCTTTTCACCGGTTTTCAGGTCGCCTGCACGCACCAGCTCATCGGTAACACGGTCGATGGCGCGCTTGGCGCGGCCGATCATGTCGTCCACTTCATGACGGTTGATGGTCAACGGCGGTGCAAAGCCGAGGATATCGCCTTGGGGCATGGCGCGGGCAATCAGGTTCTCTTCCATGGCGGCGGCCGCTACTCGGGGCCCCACTTTCAGCGCCGGATCGAAATGCAGGCGCTGCTTGGCATCCGGCGAGAATTCGAGCGCGGCCATCAGGCCGACGCCACGCACGTCGCCCAGCAGCGGGTGGCCTTCAAAGGTGGCCTTGAGTTGCTGCTGGAAGTAGGCGCCGGTTTCGGCCGCGTTGCCCACCAGGTTTTCACGCTCGATGATCGCCAGGTTGGCAAGTCCGGCCGCACAGCCCAGCGCATGGCCGGAGTAGGTCCAGCCGTGGCCGATGGGGCCGTACTCGCCGGTGCCCTGCTCGAGCACCTGCCAGACTTTCTCGCCAACGATGACGCCGGAGAGCGGCTGATAAGCGCTGGTCAGGCCCTTGGCGATGGTCACCAGATCCGGCTTCATGTTGTAGTGGTGGCTGCCGAAATCAGAGCCGGTGCGGCCGAAGCCACATACCACTTCGTCGGCGATCAGCAGCACATCGTATTTGGCCAGTACGGCCTGAATCGCATCCCAGTAACCTTCCGGCGGCGGTACGATCCCGCCGGTGCCGAGTACCGGCTCGCCGATAAAGGCAGCGACGGTATCCGGCCCTTCTTCCAGAATCATCGCTTCCAGCTTGTCGGCGCAGAAAGCGGAGAACTCGAGTTCGGACATACCGTGCTGTTCGGCGGCACGCAGGTAGTAGTGCGGCGCCTCGGTGTGGCGAATCGTTTCAATCGGTAGATCGAAATGGTCGTGGAAGGCTTTCAGGCCGGTCAGCGAACCCGAGGCAATGCCGGAACCGTGGTAACCGCGCATCCGCGAAATGACCTTCTTCTTCTGCGGGCGGCCGAGCACGTTGTTGTAGTAGCGCACAATCTTGAGCTGGGTTTCGTTGGCGTCCGAGCCGGACATGCCGTAATAAACCTTGGACATGTTCATGCCGGCGATTTTCAGAATCTGCTCGGAAAGCTCGATCTGCGGCTCGTTCGAATGGCCCACATAGGTATGGTAGTAAGAGAGCTCCAGAGCCTGCTTGTAGATCGCCTCGGCCACTTCGGTGCGGCCATAGCCGATGTTGACACAGTAAAGCCCGGCGAAGCCGTCGATGAATTCACGCCCATCCTTGTCCACGATATTGATGCCTTTACCGCCGGTAATCACCCGGCCCGGCGCATCGCCGTGGGCAAAATCACGCAGATGAGTGGAGGCATGAAAGGTGACGTTGCGGTCACGTTCGATCAGATCCTGGTGCAAGCTCATGGTGTTCCCTCTATACGGTAAACCTCCCCGATCAGCGGGGAGGATATTGAAAATGTGCCAAGCCTTTGGGGCTAGCTCCCGGACACGGAGCCCAGGGCGCCAAGGCAGTAATACTTGGTTTCGAGGTACTCATCGATACCCGTGGCGCCGCCTTCACGGCCAAGGCCGGACTGCTTCACACCGCCGAACGGTACCGGCGGGCCGGTCATCTTCACCGAGTTGACGCTGACCATGCCATACTCCAGCGCGCGCATCAGCTTCCAGATGCGGCGGATATCGTGGGTATAGATATAGGCCGCCAGGCCGTACTCGGTGTCGTTGGCCATCTCGATCGCTTCATCATCATCGCGGTAGGCGGTAATACCGGCCACCGGGGCGAAGTTTTCTTCCCGCCATACTTTCATCTGTGGCGTGACATCGGTCAGCAACACGGGCATGAAGAAGTTTTCGCCAGGTGCCTGGCTCTGATCACCCGCTACCATGGTGGCGCCGCGGGAGACGGCGTCATCGACGATCGAGGCGGCTTTTTCTACCGCCTGACGATGGATCAAGGGGCCCAGGTCGATTTCGCTTTGCAGGCCATTGCCCACGGTGAGCGCAGACATGCGCTCGGCGAACTGCTCGACGAACTCGTCGTGGATGGATTCGTGTACCAGGATACGGTTCGCAGCGAGACAGTCCTGCCCGGCGGTCTGGAACTTGGCCGCTACCGCCGCATAGGCCGCTTCTTTGGGGTCCATATCCGGACCGACAATAAATGGCGCGTTACCGCCGAGTTCCAATGAGAGTCGCTTAACGGTGTTGGCGCTTTGCTCGATCAGAATGCGTCCGACGCGGGTGGACCCGGTAAACGACAGCGCCCGAATACGCGGCTCGGCACATAGAATCTTGGACACTTCCGCAGGGTCGCCCAGCACCACATTGAAGATGCCTTCCGGAATACCCGCGCGCTCGGCCAGTTCCGCCAGCGCCAGGGCTGAAAACGGGGTTTCGTTGGCGGGCTTGATAACCACCGGGCAGCCCGCTGCCAGTGCCGCTGCGGCTTTGCGGGTAATCATCGCCAGCGGAAAGTTCCACGGCGTAATCATGGCCGAGATGCCCACCGGCTCCTTGATGGTGCCCAGCGAGGCATTGGGGATCGGGCTTGGGATGGTATCGCCGTAGGTGCGCTTGCCTTCTTCGGCAAACCAGCGCACAAAGCTCGCACCATACTCGACCTCACCGCGCGCGTCCGGCAGCGGCTTGCCCTGCTCCAAGGTCATGATGGTTGCCAGGTCTTCGCGGTTGGCTTGAATCAGGTCGTACCACGCCAGCAGTTTCTCGCAGCGCTCATCGGCACGCAGGGCCCGCCACTGAACGAAGGCATCTTCCGCGGCATCAACCGCGGCGGTAATCTGTTCGGCTTCCATCAGCGGAATATGGCCAATGGCTTCACCGGTTGCCGGATCAATCACCGCTTCTTCGCGACCGCCTTCACCATGGGTCCACTTACCGTTCACGTAGGCATACTGCCGGAACAGGCGTGGGTCTTCCAGGCGCTTGGCGAGCGTTGTCGATAGTGTGGTCATGGAAACCTCCCCTGGTTGACGCCTAGCGTGGGCGACAGCCGTTGCACATTAAAAATGACGGCCTGAGCCGTCGTGTTTCGATGTGTCTAGCCTAAGGGAGATTGCGCACGAAGTGTTTTTGAAAGGGCCGGATAATTCTGGCCCTTTTTTGGCGAACAGTGACTTAACACTGTGTTTTTTTGGCAGCGCCGTTGATCAGTCGTCTGAAGGGTTCAGCAATGCCTCCTCGGTGAAGACCACCAGCCCTAACTCCGGCCGGTAGCCATGGATCTCGGTCACATCCAACGCCTGGAGAAAGTCGAGAATTTCTTCGCTGATGACCTGTCCGGGTACTAATACCGGGAAGCCTGGCGGATAGGGAATCACGAAGCTTGCCGACACCACATCTCGCCCTTCACGCATCTGCGCCTGCAATTTGCCGTTATCGAAACGTAGATACTCAGTGTTTTCCTCGTCGTAGGCGAGGAAGTAGGCGGTGCGAATATCGCCCTGGGGGGTATCCGCACTGGGACGGAATGCATCATGAAAACGGCTGAAGTCCGGCAAGGGTGGCAGGTCATGATTCAGGGAATACACCTGCTGTTCGATAATCTTGCGCTCAGGGCGACTGCTGTCTTCCAGGCGATACTCGAACTCTTTAGCCAGTTTGATTAACACATCCAACAGGTAAGCAATCGATCCGCGGGTCGTGCCGATATTGGTCATGAAGAGCACGGTATTGCGCGATGTCTTGTTGATTTGAATACCGTACTTGTTCATCAGGTATTCGTTCTTGAAGGTATCGCCATCGACCCCCGTATTGCCGATCGCGATGGTCACGCGGGAAGGATCCACCACGAACTCATCGCGCGCCCAGGCTTCCTCCATCTTGTTCCAGCCGGTTACCGGGTCGTAATAAGACTCGACACCCGACTCACGGTAAGCCGCAGGCACCATGTCGCTATTTTTCAGTACGCGGAAATACTTTTGCAGTAACGGATGCGTATACAGCTGTTCGCGGAGCGATAGCGCCGTTTCGACCTGGGCGTGCACCAGCTCGAAACCCTCCATTTCCGCCTGCATCCGTCCCACGTCCAGCGACGCCACAATTTGGTAATTGGGTGAGGTCGAGGTATGCGTCATGTAGGCCTCATGGAAAGAGGCCTCCACTTTCTGGCGAAAATCCTGATCCCAGACGTGAATCATCGAGCCTTGTCGCAAGGAAGTCAGCGTTTTATGGGTCGAGTGGGTCGCATAGGCACGAATGCGTACCTCGTCCGGGTCGGGCATTAGTCGCTGGTCGAGCCAGGTCGCGTCATCTTGCGGGTCGAGCTTGTCGAACTCCGCTTTCCAGGCCGCGTATTCTTCACGATAGCTTTCACTGCGATAACGATACCGCAGGGTGCTTGCCGTGTTCATCGCGGTACGCGGCCGATAAGTGGGATTGAAGCCCGCGAAGGCGAACCAGGCTTCATCCCAGAGGAACACCAGGTCAGGCTTGATCGCCAGACATTCTTCCATGACGCGGCGAACGTTATACACAATGCCGTCGAAGGTGCAGTTGGTCAGCAGTAGCATCTTCACCTTGTGCAACTGGCCAGCGCGCTTGTAGTCAAGCAGTGTCTTCTTGATGTCGCGCAGCGGCACAGCACCGTACATGGAGTAGTCGTCGAGCGGATAGGAGTCCAGATAACTGACATGCGCACCGGCCAGCACCATCCCGTAGTGGTGCGATTTGTGGCAGTCGCGGTCGATGAGCACGATGTCCTTCGGCTTGATGAGGGCTTGCACCACGATCTTGTTGGCGGTTGAGGTGCCGTTGGTGACAAAGAAGCTACGACGCGCGCCGAAGGCCCGGGCGGCATACTCTTGTGCCTTTTTAATCGGCCCGAAGGGTTGTAGAAGAGAATCGAGCCCACCCGACGTCGCCGACGTTTCAGCCAGAAATATATTGATGCCGTAGAAGTCGATCATGTGGCCCGCCCAATGGGAGCGGGTCACCGACTTGCCCCTGGAAATGGGCATGGCGTGAAACACTCCTGTGGGTTTTTTGCTGTATTCACGCAGGGCATCAAAGAAGGGGGTGCGGTAACGGCTATCGATCGCGCGCAGAATGGTGTGGTGCTGCTCGATATAATCCGTTTCACGGTAGAAGATACGGTTGAAATATTGAATATCCCGGCTCGCCGTGGCCTCCACATCACCGCTGGTGACCAGGAACTGATCGATTTCCGGGCGCAGCTCATGAATCATCGAGCTCAGCAGGATACTGCGCTCGGCCTCCGTTTGATGCTCCAGTTCCTTTTCCGACAGGCCTTCCAGGTAATTACGCAGGGCACTGAGGTTGTATTTCGACTTGTAGGGAAACTCGTAGCGGATCAGGCAGGCCTGAATATTGGGATTGACCAGGATGGCAATCAACGCATCCTCGAAGCTCTTGACCGTCACCACGTCATAGACAAAACGATCCTCGGGGCGACGCATGTTGTGAAACGCTTCGCGCACCACCTCCTCTTCCTGGTTGGACAGGTTGTCGACGATCAACAGCTCGAAATAAGGCTGTGCCGAACTGTTGGAAGCCGGGTGTCCGCGGCGCAGTTGATTGAGCGCATCGAGTGCTTCCATGTCCTCTGCCCCAGCATCCGTCTCGGAGAGGTCGACATGGCGACGACGGTAGGATTCGCTGATCAACGCTCTTACCAGACGTTTTACGACTTTATCCAGCAGCGCGTATTCACCCCGGTTGAAGAGTGTCCACAGATGGCGGAAATCTTCCTTGGAGGGAAAGGCGTGATAATCCTCGATGATTTCCAGACGAGTCAGCTTGACGTCGATGGACTTGATCAGGTTCTTGGCGCGATTCTCGTCGTCGAGCCGGGTCAGAATTCCCAGGTCACGTTTAAGGGCATTCCAGGTGTCGGCCCGCAGTTGGGAGATTTTGTGATAAAAACCCAGGGCGGTGTAGGACGTTTCGGTGGGATTGTTCTCTGACATGACGACACCATCCTTTGTTGGTATTTATCTAGCAACGCATTGGCATGGGCAACGCGTCAATCAGCTGTATAGCCCTCGCGAGCCGTAGCGCACGATCATTTGTTCTTCGCAAAATTTATCGAATCTCAGGTCCAGCACCCTGCCCGGCCAACGAAACTCAACACGCCCTTCCTTAGGGTAATACACCGAGGTGTAGACGGTTCCAAGGCCGCGCTGGTAGTCGTGGCGAAACAGGGGAGGCGCGGAAAACGCCGCTATCAGGCGATCGTTCGTGGTCTCGTCATCGTCCACCAGAATCGAAAGCTGACGCTCGCGAATCAGCGTTTCCGAGGCCAGCGCGTGGGCATACCATTCGATTTTCTTTTGATGATTGGTGGCAACCGCAACTCGCCGGATATTGGCGCGTCGGTCCGGCGCAATCATCGCCGTGACATAGCGCCCACAGGCATCCGTCACGGTAATGTTGTAAGCCATGTGCGTGGGCACGCGTTCAAGTACCGCCGCCGCTTCGGGCACCGTATCGCAGAACTCAAGGATGTAGCGCAGAATGATCGGCGCGCCGAAGCCATCCCCGACCACCTTGCGCCCACCGAACGCCAGGGAGACGGCAAGCCCCGAATCGTTCATCCCATCCAGCACGCCCCACAGACAGTCCGACATGGCAATCACCCGGCGCTGATTCCAACGGGTGTAGAGAATCGTGCCCTCGCACAGCTCCGGTGGATAATCATAGTTGCGTGCCAGCACGGTAGACGTCGGCCTTGCCAACACCGCCTGGGAACAGCCGGTGATATAGGGCGGCGGCCGGTACAGACTGAGCAGCCGCGATGCCAGATCGCCGCCACCTGTCAGTGTGCACAGGGTGCGATAGGTATCCAGCAGCTCCGGCATGTGATG
The DNA here is from genome assembly GCF_024124705.1 of Halomonas sp. Mc5H-6. NCBI lineage: Bacteria > Pseudomonadati > Pseudomonadota > Gammaproteobacteria > Oceanospirillales > Halomonadaceae > Halomonas > Halomonas sp. Mc5H-6. The sequence goes on along the minus strand of NZ_JAMXSI010000002.1, from coordinate 193,400 downwards.
ACGAAAAGCGTTGTAGCACTCCAGATAGGAGGGCCGTTCACGTTCACCTTCGGACAGGTACCAGGGCTCATAGGCAGGCCAGTGGTACTCAAACAACGATTGCCACTTGGGCCCCGCCTGCTCTTCATGAACGGTGCGAAACGTCAATGCCTTGTCCAGCTCGATCCCTGGCGCACGGCCCGCTGATAAATTTCCGTCCATACTCACAGAATTTTGAAGTTGCCACCGCCAATCGCATGGCTGACGGCAACTCCCTCCACCACAGGATCTTGCAGCGCCTGACCCGCATATTCACCGCGAATGCCTTTGATCCAGGCCTTGGCCCGCTCATTGAGATTGAAATCGTCGTCCATCAGGCGACCGCGGGTGATGAGAATGCCAAGATCCGCGCCTTCGTAGCGGAAGTCACCGGCACCGCTAATGCGCATGAAGAAGGCTTCCTGCTCGTTTTCAGCGGCGTGGGGATGGTAGCTGTAGTGGTCATAGTTGATGCTGCCGTCGTCGCTGATACGCCATACCCCTGTCTTGGGGGCCTGGGTAAGCAGGTCCACGCTCTCGTCGGTGTGCTTGATGACCAGCTGGCTCCAGCTGTCGACGCTTTCGGGATGCGCCCAGCGCTCATTGATATCATCGATATCAAGGTCGAAATCGAGGTCTGAAAACTCCAGCAAGTGGAAAAGAAACAGCGGGATATCGGAGTGGGCAAACGCCGCCACGTTAGTCAGCGAACTGGCGCCGGTAACGCGCGGATTGAGCTCCCCCAGGTAGACATCGTCGGTATCCATGTCGATCAGGAAGTCGAGCTCGAAATAGCCGCGGTACCCTTCTTCGCGAAGCGCCTCACCGAATTGGAAGGTATAGTCACGCGCCTTGTCGCGCACTTCCTGGGTAAAGGCACCAGAAAACATCTCGTTGCCGCACCAGCCACCCTTGTAGGGTGTCAATGTCTTGAACCCGACAAGTTCTGTCATCAAGGGGCCAACGACGGTACCGCAGCGGGTGGCGCATGCCTCGATGGCCGAGCCGCGGCAATTGATCCGCTTCATGATCTTGACTTCGGGCTCGGCTTCAATCTCTTCGGCGTGCTTGTAATAGTCTTCTTCATTGGCAATGAAGAAAGTGGTATGCCCGGAGTCGCCAAAGGCGGTCTGCACCACCAGGTCGCTGCCGAGCTCCTTGCTGACCTCACAAAGCTCCTGATAGCTGCCGACCTTCGCCAGTACGTTGGGCACGCTGGGCACGCCCGCTTTATTGCCGATGCGCACCGTCTCGATCTTGTTATCCATGCGTTGGCGTAGCGTCGCCGGGGGAAAGGCAATCTTTAGCCCCAGTTGCTTGCAGATGTCTTCGGTATGCTCATCGAACATCAGGAAAGACGCAATACCGGCGTTATCACCGGTGGATCGCGACTGAATGAAGTCAATCACCTCCTTATGTTCCAGCAGGTAGTTGTTGATATCTTCAATGCCTTCAAAATCACGTGGGAATTTTTCTTTAGGCACGAAAATGTTTCGCTGCTGCCCCTCAAAACAGTCGATGTAGTTGATATGGCGAAAATTACTCACCCAGTCGCCAATCCCCAACAGGTTGAAGTTGGTCGCTGATATGAAGTAAATCGGTTCCTGGTTATTGCGAAAGTGACGACGAACATCGGCAATGGAGGTGATCTTGCTCATGGTTGATGCTCCCTGGGTGGCGGAAGGAGTGCGCGTGTTATCAAGCGTCGTCTGTGAGGACGACGGAGCGCTTGAGGGCTCAACAGCATTGCTGGCGGCCTTATTGTTCTGCGCGGGGCGCAATAGCCGACGCATCAGATCCAACAGAAATTTCATCGATGGTCTCCCTTTGCCGGCCATTGCCGGGATTAATGTTCTGGAGGCGTCTCCAGATCAGCGCGTCCGGGCTTTACCAACGGCCCCAAGGTGTCCAGGAAGGCGGAAGAGCCGCCTTCGTTTGCATAGAGGGAGAAGTTCACCTTCCGGTCGCGGAAGCTCTTGAGCGGCTGGCCAAGGCCATGCAGGCCCCTCTCGCGTTCGCGTCTCACCCGGTTCAGGTCGATCTCGATGGGTATCACTTGCTCACCACTGCCTGCCTGGTGGATGACGTCGCCAGAAGGCCCGACCACAATCGAGCGGCCATTGCCCAAGGCCCCAGCTCCGTTGATATCGAAGAAGTAACACTGATTGAGCGCCGCGTTGGTGCGGGCAATGGAAAGCTCCAGGTCCCGATCAATGGTATCGGTCATGGTGGGGTGCAGAATGACCTCGGCGCCCATGGCGGCCAATGTGCGGGTCGTTTCCGGGAACCACATGTCGTAGCAAATGGAGATCCCAAAGCGCCCGACGTTTGGAACATCAAAGACAACAAATTCGCTGCCGCTTTCCACACCGGCTTCAAAGGGACGGAACGGGAACATCTTGCGGTAACGCGCCACCACCTGACCCATGGGGTTGATGACCACGGAGGTGTTGTAGATGTGTTCGCCGACCTGCTCAAACATGGAACCCGGTATCAACCAGATGCGATGCTGCAAAGCCAGTTGGCAGAACATCGCCTCGGTATCACTGGGCAAGGGTTGGGCATGGTGGGGGGAAGCCCCCATAGGCATGAGTTCACTGAACAGCACCATCTGAACCTGAGGAAAACGAGCCATCAGAGCGTCAACTCTATGACGCATGGCTTCGGTATTATCGCCGTGGTGCAGGGCATGCATTTGGACACCAGCAATGGTGAAGTAAGACATCGGGTTCTCTCTGCGTTAGGCGAACGAATTATTAAAGCTTAGCTTGACGATACAGCTCGATGATTCAGGTGCGTATATGCCATTAGGTGAATGAGGAAATGTCATTTATCTCATAGTAAGCCAACGAAACGCTGAATTGGCGTTGACCAAGCACCTAGCAATATCAATATTTCAACTTTTTGACGCACTGCCACAATAAGCTTGCCGGGTCGAAGCTCGGGCGAGGACTAGAAGAATGGCTAACGAAATGAGGGAAGGCAAATTCGCCGCACCAGATGCGTTTTAAACGGCTGATGCGGCGGCTCGCTATACATCAATATCGATGCCGATAGACTCCCGCTTGACGGTCTTGGTCACAATGTAAGTAAAGTAGCGCTCGATACCCGCGTCCGAGACCAGCCACTTGTCCATCAGGCGCTGATAGCTATCAATGGTGCGCGCTTCGAACTTGACCAGGTAGTCCACCCCGCCCCCGACCGCCACGCACTCGGTGACTTCCGGGGTTTGCATCACCAGAGCTTCGAAGCGCGCAAAGCTGTCGGCGTTATGCTGCTTGAGCTCGATCTGAACCCAGACGGGATTGCGCGGCACCAGTACGTCGGTGTCGATGCGGGCGCTGTAACCTTGAATGATACCGGCATTTTCCAGGCGTTTTACCCGCTCCCAGCACGGGCTGACCGAGAGGTTGATCGCGTCGGCCAGCTTCGACTTGGTGATCCGCCCATCGCGGGAGAGGATGTCGAGAATTTTCAGATCGTAACGGTCAAGTTTCATCACGGTGAATGTTACGCCTCCAGACGCTCAACAACATCGGCAATCACCGCCAGGGTGTCCCCCATATTGATCAGCGAGGGCGCGCGGCGGGCCATTAGAATACCGTCGCGCTCCGCCTTGTAAGCGACCGGCTCGGTACCGCTGCGGGTCATGTCGTACACGTAGGCAAGGGTCTGGCCTTTTGTCACCGTGTCACCCAGCGCCACCAACAGCTCCAGCACGCCTGAGTGCTGGCTCTGCACATAGCAGCTGGCATCGGGCATATCGAGATACGTCTGCCCCCCTGCGGGCATCTCCACCTCGCCTTCTATCAGGCCGTAGTGGATCAGGAAATTGCGCACGCCGCGCTCGGTAATGGCGATGCTTTCGGGGGTGGAGGTGCCGCCGCCGCCAAGCTCGGTAGCCACAAACACCTTGCCCTGGCGTTCGCAGGCGGTATCGAAGAGTTTCTCGGCATCCAGCTCGAACATCACCATGGCGTAGGGCGCGCCGAAGGCTTTGGCGCCTTCAAGAGCTGCCTGCTGCTGGCTTTTGTCGTCCAGCACATGGGAAGCGCCGAAAGGCAGGATATCCAGGGTGCGGCCGCCTGAGTGCAGGTCGAGCACCACATCGCTCATCGGCACCAGCACACGGGTGAAGTAGTCGGCGATTTGAGAGGTGACACCGCCATTGGGGTCCCCCGGAAAACTGCGGTTAAGGTTACCTTTATCCATCGGCGAGGTGCGCTTGCCGGCCATGACGGCCGGGGTATTCATGCAAGGCACGATAATCACCCGTCCGGTGACGTCTTCCGCCTTCAGCGTTGAAGACAGCTTCAACAGCGAGGTAATGCCTTCGTACTCGTCGCCGTGGTTGCCACCGGTCAGCAGCGCCGTGGGGCCGTCACCGTTTTTGACCACGGTGACCGGGATCATCACCGCGCCCCAGGCGGACTCATCAGTGGAGATGGGCAGCTTTAAAAAGCCGTGCTGCACGCCGTCGGCGTCAAAATCCACGGTGGCCGAAATCGGGCTGGGCCGCTGTTGGCTGGAGGTTATCGTCATGGTGTCTTCCTTAATTACTTAACAAACAGCTGGCGCGGAAAATTGGCCAGGGTTTCGCAGCCGTCTTCGGTGATCAAGATGCTTTCGGTAATTTCCAGGCCCCAGTCGTCCACCCACAGGCCGGGCATGAAGTGAAACGTCATGCCCGGCTGCAGGATGGTCTCGTCTGACGGGCGCAGACTCATGGTACGCTCGCCCCAGTCGGGCGGATAGGAGAGTCCGATCGAGTAGCCACAGCGAGCGCCGCCGCGGTCAAAGCCATATTTATCCATGGCCGCCCCCAGCGCCATGGCAATATCCGCCGTCCGATTACCCGGCTTGGCCACTGCCAGGCCGTTCTCGATGCCCTCCAGCAGCGCCGACTCCGCGCGGATAAAATCCATCGGCGGCTTGCCCAGAAAGACCGTGCGCGACATCGGGGCGTGGTAGCGTTTGAACACACCGGCGATCTCGAAAAACGTGCCTTCACCTTCACGAAACGGCGTGTCATCCCAGGTCAGGTGCGGCGCCGCGGCGTCCTTCCCCGTCGGCAGCATTGGAACAATGGCAGGATAATCGCCGCCGAACACCTTGCCGTTTTCGTCTTTCCAGCCTTCGATGCCGACGCGGTAAATTTCCGATACCAGCTTGCTCTTGGGAACCCCGGGTTCCATTACTTCCAGAATGCGCGAGTGCATGCCTTCCACGATCCTGGCGGCAATTCGCATGTAGGCGATTTCCTGGGGTGACTTGATCTGCCGACACCAGTTGACCAGGGCGTTGGCGTCCATGAAGCGGGCGTGGGGCAACGAACGCAAAAGGCTCAGGTAGGCTTGAGCGGAGAAATAGTAGTTGTCCATTTCCATGCCCACCACGCCCAGGTGCCAGCCCCGGTCGGGCATGATCGACTGGGCCAGGTATTCCATGGGGTGCATGTCCGGATTCTGGACATAGTAATCCGGGTAATAGGTGATGTTCTCAGGATCAATCCAGCAGGTGAGCAACGCGCCGTTGGCATCCATGCGGCGACCAAACCATACCGGCTCACCCTCGAGGCCCACCAGCACGCACTGATGCACGTAAAACGACCAACCATCGTAACCGGTCAGCCACGCCATGTTAGAGGGATCACTGACGATCAATACATCAATGCCTCTAACGGCCATTTCAGCACGCACCTTCCAGAGGCGGTTAGCATACTCTTCACGAGTGAAGGGCAGGGAAACCTGAGTCATCGGGCAACTCGCCATTAAAGATCACTAAGAACCAGCGCCGCTGGGCCACAGGATCGACCTGGCCACCGCCACAGTAGGCCCGCCAATGTCGTCTTGAGCCGATACTAGCACTCACCCTTGGTTGCCGGTCAAAGCCTTTATTACAAAATGTGCATACGGCATGCGAATCGGTGCTGAAACATCCTTATAAAGTCACTTTATCTTCATTCAACGCCTTGCTGGAAAGCATCTGAGCTCTTGCGAATGGGCCGAGCGCAGCAAGAATAAGCCGCTATACTTTCCAATAGCCTTTCCCGTGCCTGTTATCTGTTTCATCTCGGCGGCGAGTGCTGCGATCGCAACGCTTGCGCCAGGAGGCGATCATGAGCGTTCGGAATATTTTTGTTGTCGGAATGGATGACTATAACCGTCAACGACTTGAGCATATACGCGGGGCTGAACATTACCGCTTCCATGGTGTGATCGAGCCAGAGGAAGTCAATGATACGGAAATCTTTCCTATCGAAGATATGCTGGCCCGAGCCGAAACCCAGTTGAAAGCATTTGGCGAGCCTATCGATGCCATCGTGGGCTATATGGACTTTCCCGTCTCGACCATGCTGCCGCTGCTCTGCGAGCGGCTGGGCACACCGTCGACCAGCCTTGAAAGCTTGCTCAAATGCGAGCACAAGTACTGGAGTCGACTCGTTCAGAAAGAGGTGATCGGCGACTACATTCCCCGCTTCACCGCCTTTGACCCTTTCGACCCCGGTGCCCTTCAGCGCATCGGCGAAGCCGGGCTGTATATGCCCTTCTTCGTCAAGCCGATCAAGTCGTCAGGCTCACGACTGGGATTTCGTATCGAAAGCCCCGAAGACTTCGCCTATGCCGTCGAGCGGCTGTGCGAAGGGATCGGGACAATTTCTGAGCCGTTTAATTACGTGCTGGAACATGCCCGGCTGCCGGAAAACGTCCGCTCGGTCGATGGCGGCCACTGCATGGCGGAAGAAATCATCGGCGGCTGGCAATGCACGGTCGAGGGCTACGTCTTCCAGGGGGATGTCGTCCCGTATGGCATTGTGGATTCGATCCGCTATCCGCAGGTGCTGAGCTTTTTCTACTATCGCTATCCGTCGCGCCTTCCCGATGCCATTCAAACCAAGATGCAGGAGCTTACGCGTCAGATCATGGCCCATATCGGCTATGACAATGCGGCCTTCAACATCGAGTATTTCTGGGACGAAGTGCAGGACCGCATCTGGCTGCTGGAGATCAATACCCGCGTGGCCCAGTCGCATTGCGACCTGTTCGAAAAGGTCGACGGGGTCAGCCACCAGCAGATAACGGTGGATCTGGCACTGGGGCAGTTGCCCGACATGCCCCACCGCCAAGGAGATTTTAAAGTCGCCGGCAAGTTCTTTTATCGGGTATTCTTCAGCGACGCCACTGTCAGCCAGGTCCCCAGTGCCGAGGAGATCGAAACGCTGCAGCAGGCGTTCCCCGGCACCGTGATCACCCTCCAGGTCGAAGCCGGTATGCGTTTATCCTCTCTGCCAGAGCAGGACAGCTACAGTTATGCCCTGGCATACGTGTGGATGGGCGCCGACGACGACCTCGCCCTGGAAGACAACTACGCGCGGCTTGCCGAGCAGCTCCATTTCGCCTTCGAAGACATCGTCGGCTGAGGGTTTGCGCCACTTTTCACAATAAGGAACAGGCCCATGCACATCGTCAGCGATTTTCCGCGCAACGTGCAGGAAGAAGAAGACTGGATCACGCTGTCCGATGGGTGCCGACTGGCCATCCGTATCTGGCGCCCGGTGGATGCCGAAAGCGACCCGGTACCCGCCATTCTCGAATACCTGCCTTATCGCAAACGCGACCTGACAGCGATGCGCGATGCACAGACACACGCCTATTGGGCTGGCCACGGCTACGCCGGGGTGCGGGTCGACATGCGCGGTAGCGGCGAGTCGGACGGCGTGCTGACCGACGAATACCTGCAGCAGGAACTCGACGATGGCGTCGAGATTCTGCAGTGGCTCGGCAAACAGCCCTGGTGTACCGGTGACGTCGGCATGATCGGCATCTCCTGGGGCGGGTTCAACGGCCTGCAGATCGCGGCGCTCCAGCCGCCCGAGTTGAAGGCCGTCATCACGCTGTGCTCCACCGACGACCGCTACGCCGATGACGTTCACCACATGGGCGGCTGCCTGCTGGGCGACAACCTGTCCTGGGCCTCGACCATGTTCGATGGCAATACCTGCCCCCCCGACCCGCAGTTGGTCGGCGAGCGCTGGCGTGAGATGTGGATGGATCGCCTGGAAAAAAGCGGGCTCTGGCTGTCGACCTGGCTCCAGCATCAGCGCCGGGATGACTACTGGAAGCATGGCTCGGTGTGCGAAGACTTCTCGCGCATTCGCTGCCCCGTTTATGCCGTCAGCGGCTGGGCCGATGGCTACTGCAACGCCGTTTTCCGCCTGCTCGAGGGGCTCGACGTGCCGCGCAAAGGCCTGGTGGGCCCCTGGTCACACAAGTACCCGCACCTTGGCGTTCCCGGCCCGGCGATCGGCTTTTTACAGGAGACGCTGCGCTGGTGGGACCATTGGTTGAAAGGCAAGGAAACAGGGATCATGGACGAGCCCATGCTGCGCGTATGGATGCAGGATTCAGTGCCCCCGTCGGCCCGCTACGAGGAACGCCCGGGGCGCTGGGTCGCCGAACCGAGCTGGCCCTCGCCGCGGATTGAGCCCAAACACTTCCGGCTGACCAGCGGTCACGATCTGCTGCCTTTAGTGCAGAGCCCCGCCGGGCTGGGCGCGGACGACGAGGTGCCGCTCAGCATACGTTCACCGCTGTCGGTGGGCCTGTTTGCCGGGAAGTGGTGTTCTTATAATGCGCCCCCGGATTTACCCCACGATCAGCGCGACGAGGACGGCGGCGCGTTAGTCTTCCAGACCGCCCGGCTCGATCACGACATCGAGATATGCGGGCAGCCGTTTGTGGAACTCGACATCGAAGCCGATCAGCCGGTGGCGATGGTGGCGGTCCGGCTCAGCGATATTGCCGAGGATGACAAGGCCACCCGGATTTCCTACGGTCTGCTCAACCTGACCCACCGCGACAGCGACGAATTCCCCCAGCCCCTGGAGCCCGGCAAGCGTTACCGCGTGCGGGTATCGCTCAAGCACATCGCCCAGAAGTTTCCCGTCGGCCACACCATACGGCTGTCGCTCTCGACCAGTTACTGGCCGCTGGCCTGGCCGTCGCCGGTTCCCGTCAAGCTGACCGTGCACCCTGCCGACTGCCAGTTGATCCTGCCCAGCCGTGAGCCCCAGCCCCGGGAAGAGGCGGCGCTGCCCGCCTTTGGCGAACCGGAAGGCGCACCGCCACTCGCCGTGAGCCTGTTACAGCCCAGTCAGGAAAGCTGGCGGGTGATACGCGACCTGGCCCAGGACCAGACCACGCTTGAGGTCATCAATGACGAAGGCACCTTCCGCCTGGATGATATCGATCTCGAACTTTCGTCACGGGTGATCGAGCGCTACACCTATGCTTACGGCAACTACGACAGCCTCAGCGGCTGGACCGAGTGGGAGCGCCGTTTCCGTCGCGGTGACTGGGAGGTCCGCAGCCTGACCCGCACCTTGATGACCTCCAATGCCACCAGCTTTCGCTTGCGGGCCACCCTGGATGCCTTCGAGGGCGACAGCCGGGTCTTTTCCAAGAGTTGGGACGAGGAGATCCCGCGGGATCTGGTATAAGACGATCCGGGCGCACTGAATGGCAGGGGCAATTGACACATAAACGCTCACCCCTGCTTGCAGCGCTCTACGAAGCTCCCCATCATGGATGCAACGAACAAGCGTCTGAGGGAGACTAGGCAATGAAGATCGTCGTACACATAGACGAGGCTGCAGAGTGGCAACAAGCGCTGGCCGATGCGTTTCCTGATGCCCAGGTCGTCACCAGCGATGCGCCAGCAGATCAGCGTCAAAACGCCGATTATCTGGCCGTCTGGAAAGCGCCTGCGCATCTGCTCGAGGAGCAGACCCAGCTTAAAGGCATTATCAACCTCGGCGCAGGCGTCGACTACCTGCTCAAAACCCCGGGCCTGCCAACGGATGTGCCCATCGTCAAGCTGCGCGATGCGGGCATGGGCGAACTGATGGCCGACTATGTGCTGTATGGCGTGCTGCACTTCTACCGCAGCATGGACCGCTATGCCGCTCAACAGCAGCACGCCAACTGGCAACCGCAGCACGTCGTGGCGAAGTCTCAATGGCCGGTGGGCGTACTCGGCCTGGGGGCGATTGGCCGCTATGTGGCCGATTTGCTGCACCAGGCGGGCTTCCCGGTGCTTGGCTGGAGCCGTTCACCCAAACAGATCACCGGTGTACGCTGCTACCATGGCGATGACGGGCTTGACGAGCTCTTGGGCCAGGTGCAGACGGTGGTCACCATACTGCCCGATACCTCTGCCACCCGGCATATTCTTGACGCCGAGCGGCTTGCCAAGCTGCCCGATGGCGCCAGCGTGATCAACCCCGGTCGCGGCAGCCTGATTGACGAGCAGGCACTGCTGGAAGCGCTGGGCAACAACAGCCAACCTGGCCATATCCGCGGTGCCCTGCTGGACGTCTTCGAGGAAGAGCCGCTACCCGACGAGCATCCGCTGTGGCAGCATCCCAGGGTCCTCATCACGCCGCACATGGCCGCCCCCACGCCCCTCAGTGACGCTATCGACCAAGTGATTGATTACGTAAAGGCCTTTGAAGCAGGGGAAACCGTCACCACTATTGACCCTGAGGCCGGTTACTGAAGGCCGAAACAGACGGCGTGCTATCCTGTCCCTGCGGGATAGGCAGTAAACCCTTGTAAACGAAGGAGAAACGTACCATGACGTCGCCCCTCCATGATTATCAACGCCACGACGCCCTGCTGGTCGTCGATATGCAAAACGACTTCTGTGAAGGCGGTGCGCTGGCGATTAACGGCGGCAGCGCTCTGGTGCCGGGCATTAATACCGAGATTGCCGCCGCCCTGAACGCCGGTGCCACCGTGGTGGCTTCCCGCGACTGGCACCCGGTGGACCATGTCAGCTTTAGCCACCGGGGCGGCCCCTGGCCGATACACTGCGTTCAGGATACGCCGGGAGCGGCTTTCCACCCCGACCTCACCCTGCCCGATGAGGTCATCCGCGTCAGCAAGGCCACGGCGTTCAACGCCGACGCCTACTCGGCATTCGATGGCACCGGGCTTGGCGAGTACTTGCGCGAAAACGGTATCCAGCGCGTCGTGGTCTGCGGCCTGGCGCTTGATGTCTGTGTTCATGCCACGGTGCTTGCCGCCTGCCGCGAGGGCTTTACGACCCTGTTGCTGGAAACGCTATCCGCCGCGGCTGACCCTGACGCCGTCGAGCGCTGCCGCCATGAAATGCAGGCTGCCGGGGCCGAGGTACGCGCATGAATGAACCGTTAACGCTGAGCGTTGCAGACGAGGAGTTGGCGCTATTAACCGACCTCTACCAACTGACCATGATCCAGGCGTACTGGAAGGAGGGCATACATGACACGCCCGCCACTTTCAGCCTGTTTTTCCGCCAGCTACCCCCGTCACGCCGCTTTATCCTCGCCTGCGGCCAGCAGCACGCTGCGGCCAAACTCAGCCAGCTGCATTTTAACGATGCGGCCATTGAAAAACTCGCGTCCACCGGGCGCTTCGACGACGACTTTCTGAATTGGCTCGCGAACTGGCGGTTTTCCGGGGACATCTGGACCGTGCCCGAAGGGACGCCGCTTTTTCCCCATCAGCCGCTGCTTGAAGTGGACGCGCCGATCGCCGAGGCACAACTGCTGGAAAGCCTCATCATGAACCTCGTGCAACTGGAAACCGTGCTCGCCTCCAAGGCCGCCCGCATCGTGTGGGCGGCAGGCAACCGTCCGGTGGTCGACTTTGGCATGCGCCGTGTACACGGCATCGATGCTGCCGTGCGTGGGGTCAGGGCCTACAAGACCGCCGGGCTGAACGGTACCAGCAATGTGCTCGGCGGGCTGCGTCATGACCTGCCGCTGAGTGGCACCATGGCGCACAGCTATGTTCTTGCCCATGACGATGAGCCGTCGGCATTTCGTGCATTCGCCCGTCACTACCCCAACACCACCTTACTGGTCGACACCTACGACACCCTGGAAGGCGTCAGGCATGTGATTGACATGCTCCGCGACCTACCCGATTTATCGGTGGGTGCCGTTCGCCTCGACTCCGGCGATCTAGGCCAGCTTGCAGGCAAGGCCCGCGCCTTGCTGGACGATGCCGGTTTCACCGACATCAAGATCATTGCCAGCAGCGGTCTGGACGAGCATGGCATTGCCGAGCTTGTCGCCCAGGAAGCCCCCATCGATGCCTTTGGCGTAGGTACTCAAATGGGCGTTTCGGCAGATGCCCCGGTCATCGATCTCTCGTACAAGCTGGTTGAATACGCCGGGCAGCCAAGGGCCAAACACTCCCCCGGCAAAATCAGCCTGCCGACACGCAAACAGATATACCGCCGCCAGGATGCTGCCGGGCGGTATATTGGCGACACGATTGCCCAACGCGATGACACCCACATTCCCGGAGAAGCCCTTCTGAGCCCGGTGGTACAAAACGGTGTTATCATCCCCGACACGATGGCACAAGCACATCAAGCCAGGGCTCGCGTGGCGGATGCCCTACCGCGTTTTCCTGCCTCGGTGACGGCATTGGAGCAAGGTGAAAGCGATTACCCGGTGGAACTGAGTGACACCCTGAAGCATCTATCGTCCACGGTGTGATAGCACTAGGCTACCCCCGTTGGCTGGACTACTACTTGTCAGGGAGACTCAACATGCAATGCGCTCTATTACCCTCTATTCAGTACCCTCGCTGCCTCGCGGTTGCAATCACGCTGTGTTTTATCGGCGTGACGGCGGCCATTGCCGAGGCATCGCCCGGCACGGCTTTCTCGACGCCCCAGCCTTTTGAGGCACACTACCGGCTCAAGGTTGACGGCTGGCCAAGCGCTACCATCACTCACCATTTGAGCCAGGAAGAAAGCCACTGGCGCAGCGACATGCGCTTCTCGATTGCCATCGTCAGTGGTGAAGAGCGCAGCCGCTTCAGCGTCGCTGACGATGCCACGCACGCATTGCTTTATAACAGCCGCTACTCGCTGTTTGGCATCGGCAACGACTACCAGCTCAAGGAAGAACAGCTCACGACGCTTGATCGGCAAACGGCCCTGTTCGACCTATCCCGCCGCGCGGGGAAGGAAAACTGCAGCGAAACGGCCCCCTGCGATCTGCGCTTTCTCGATCACGAGGGAGAAGAAGAGCACTACCAGTACTATATGGAAAGCCAAGCCCCCATCAACGTCCCCGCCGGTGAGTTCGACGCGCTGAATGTCATCATGCTCAATGCAGAAAAAGATGACCGTGAGCTTCACCTGAGCTTTCATCCGGACTGGCCCGGACTGTTGCTTTCAGCGGAATATTTCAAGGACGGCGAGCGCGAAACGCAGATTGCCCTGACCGACTTCAACCCAAGCGGGGGCGACACGCCGTAAATGCTTTCCGGATTACTGATTGTCCTTCTCCCGCTGCTGCTGGGTTACCTGGTACCCGTCCCCGCGTTGCGTTGGCAACAGCGCATCAACCATGCCGTCAACAGTGCCGTTTACATCATCCTGCTGCTGATGGGCATTAGCCTGGCCGGGCTTGAAAACCTGTCCAACCAGCTTGCCAAGCTGGGCGGCAACGCCCTTCTCCTGTTTAGTATTACCACGCTGCTTAATCTGGTCGCGCTATGGTGGCTGTCGCGCAGGGTGGCGCTGAAGGCAGGCCAGTCACCGGTGGTCAAGGATGCGCCTACCAGCAAGCTCGCCGCGATGCAGGGCTCGTTATTGTTGGTTGCCGTAGTGGCGGCTGGGGTGACGACCGGCCTGTTGGCCGGCCCGCGGTTTGGGGAAGGGCTGTTTTCCACGGCCGATTTATTGGCCGAGTGGGTTCTCTATGGCCTTCTGGCGCTGATCGGTTGCCAGCTGCGCAACTCGGGCATGCCGCTCAAGCAGATCCTGCTCAATCGCCTGGGGCTGGCCATTGCCGTCACCCTGGCGCTTAGCTCGCTACTGGCAGGCCTGTTGGCCGCCCCGCTTCTGTCACTCAGTTGGAACGAAGGCCTCGCCATGGCCGCAGGCTTTGGCTGGTACTCGCTGTCGGCGATCCTGATTGGCGACCAGTTGGGGCCATTGATGGGGGGCGTGGCATTTTTCAACGACCTGACCCGCGAGCTGCTGGCATTTATCCTGATTCCGCTGGTGATCCACCGCCACACGGCGCTGGCCATCGGCTACGGCGGCGCCACCTCCATGGACTTCACCCTGCCCGTCATTCAACAACACGGCGGCGTGGCCTGCGTCCCCATCGCCGTGGTCAGCGGGTTTATTCTCTCGCTGCTGTCACCGCCGCTTATTCTGTTCTTTCTGTCGCTTTCGGGTTAGCGATACCCGACGTTCATTGATCAGTATGACGGCATTCACCCCTTACCGCGCTTTTCAGACAGTCTCGCAATGCAAGGCCCGATAGTCCGCGGCCGAGTAAAACGGTGAGCTTTGCCAGGGCGGCTTCCAGTGTGATGTCGCTTCCAGCGATCACGCCCGCCTGATTAAGCGCGGCTCCGGTGGCGTAGGCGCCCTGTACCACCTTGCCCTGGGCACACTGGGTCACGTTGAGCAGCGCGACGCCGCGCTCGTTGGCCGCTTTCAGGGCGTCAAGCAGCTCGCCGTCAAAGCTAAGCGGGTTGCCTACGCCGTAGCTGTAAAGCACCAGCCCTTTCAGCGTTTTATCCTCCAGCAACGCCTTTGCCCGGCGCAGCGACATCCCCGGATGCAGCGGCAGTACCGCGACCGCCTCGTCGTCCACCTCAATAGGGGCAAAGTTGGGCAGACCGCTCAGCAGTGCCGAGGGCTGGGGGAAACTTACGCCAATACCAAGCTCAGCGAGCCAGGGGAAGTTGGGAGAGTCGAAGGCATCCAGGCCTTGAGTGCGCACCTTGCGCGCCCGGTTACCGCGCAATAGCCGGTCATGAAACGCCAGGCTGACTTCGCAAGGTGTCGCGGGGTGAGCCGCAAGCTGTAGCGCGCTGACCACATTATTCAGCGCATCGCTTCTTGGCTCACCCAAGGGAATTTGGGAACCGGTGAAGATCACCGGCTTGTTAAGCGCGCCGAGCATAAACGAAAGTGCTGCGGCGCTGTACGCCATGGTATCGGTGCCGTGGAGTACCACAAAGGCGTCGTAGTGGGGCCAGTGGCTTTCCAGCAGCGCCACCAGACGGTTCCAGGCAACTGGCATTAGCTCGGCGCTATCCATCAGCGGCTGCATCTCAATCACATCAAACGCTGGCAGCCGGTAAGGGTCACCCAGCGCCAAGTGCGCCGCCAGGCGTTCGGCCAGCCCCGCGCAGGGTATATAACCTTGTGGCGATGGCTGCATACCAATGGTCCCACCGGTATAGAGCATCAGTACGCGGGGCATGGGTTCTCCTATTCTGTCTTAGCAATACGTTCCAGTTAACTGCTTACTTCGCAGGCACCCCTTCCAGGCGCTGCTTTAATGCATCGGCCTCTTCGGGGTCCAGTTCCCAGGCTTTGGGATCCAGATCGAGATCCGGGTGCTGGTTAGCATCAAAAATCGGCTGCTTGATGCCCTGACGACGCTGCCCGTCGAAGTCTTTCAAAATGCGCAGGCCGCGCTTGAACAGCATGATCAGCGCCAGCAGGTTGACCACGGCCAGAAGCCCCATGGTGACATCGGCAAAGCCGAACACGGTGCCCAAATCGGTGGTCGCTCCCCAGCACACCAGCAGCACGATGGCCACGCGGAAGGCATTGAACAGGTTCTGGTTGTCACGGCTGAAAAAGTTGAGGCTGTTCTCACCCAGATAGTAGTTGTACAGAATAGTACTGAAGGCAAACAGCAGCAGCGCCAGGCTGACAAAGGTGCGTCCCCATTCGCCCACATGGTCGGCCAATGCGGCCTGAGTTAGCGCGATCCCCTCAACGCCAGCGCCCACAGCGGGGTCGTAAGCGCCGCTAAGCAGAATCAAGAACGCCGTGGCGGAACAGATGATCACGGTATCGATGAAGACCGAAAATGCCTGCACGATACCCTGGTTAGCCGGATGCGGTACGTAGGCAACGGCCGCCACGTTGGGCGCACTACCCAGGCCCGCCTCGTTGGAAAACAGGCCGCGTTTCAGGCCCATCATGATGGCCGCGCCGATCCCGCCACCCATCAGGGGTTCAAGACCGAAAGCACTTTTCACAATCAGCGCGATAATGCCCGGGATTTCACCGATGTTCATGGCAATGACCAACAGCGCAATGGCGATATAGCTCACCGCCATAAAGGGCACCAAAAACTCGGAAATTCGAGCAATCCGCTTGATACCGCCGAAGATAATCAGCCCGACGAGCATCGCAAGGCCGATGCCGCTATACAATACCGGCACGCCGAAGGCGTCACCAAAAGAGGTCGCCACCGAATAAGATTGCAGTGCAGTGAAGGCAAAGCCGAAGGTCAAAAGCAGCAGTGCCGAATAGAACGCTGCCAGCCAGCGCCAATGCTTACCCAGCCCTTTAACGATGTAGTATGCCGGGCCGCCACGGTAAGTGCCGTCGCCTTCGGCTTCTTTATACGTCTGCGCCAGGGTGCACTCCAGGAAGCTGGTGGCCATGCCCATCAAGCCAACCAGCCACATCCAGAAAATTGCCCCCGGGCCACCCAGCGTAATCGCCACCGCCACACCGGCGATGTTGCCACCACCGACACGCCCGGCTACAGACAGCACCAGCGCCTGGAACGAGCTTAAATGGCCGTGTTGGTTGCGCTTGAAGGCCTGGCCGGAGCCCAGGATACGAAACATCTCACTGAAATAGCGAAACTGCACAAAGCGAGACGCAACGGTAAAACCGATGCCAACCCCCACCAGCAGCACCAGCAGCACCTTCCCCCACAGAAGGTCATTGAGCATATCGAGCATGTGATTCTCTCCGCGTTGTTGTATTAGCGTTATGTTGGAATACGTGGCTATTTAAAATCGCGCGTTTGGAATGCGCGCCGCGGAGAACGTTTTACCAAGCGTGGGGCAGGATGAAATTTGGCGCAGCGTTGCAGTTGTATGCAGTGACTGCATCAGCGGGTGCACCAGAGTGCATCACAAAAAAAAGTGCGCGCCTTTTGGGGCCGCGCACTTTTTGTTTAGCGTGATGTAAGGAGTGGCGTTATTTCTTTACACTTCCGCCCTCGCCGCCCGTGCCGCGTGAAGCTTCTTATAGCTTTCGATCAAGCGCTGGTGGCGTTCCAGGCCTTCTAGCCGCATGTTAGTGGGCGTTAGGCCATGGAAGCGCACGGCGCCTTCCACCGAGCCAACAACGGCTGCCATGGTCTCTTCGCCAAACATGCGTTGGAAGTTGGGCAGGTAATCATCCAGCTCCAGCTCGTCATCCAGGGCGATTTCCAGCACCGCGTTCACCGCTTGATAGAACAGGCCACGCTCGACGGTGTTGTCGTTGTACTGCAGGAACATCTGCACGCAGTCCAGCGCCTCTTCATGACGCTGCAGCGCCAGATAGACCAGCAGCTTCAGCTCCAGAATGGTCAACTGCCCCCACACGGTGTTTTCATCAAATTCGATACCGATCAAGGTGATGATATCGGTGTGATCGTCCATCTGGCTGTCTTCCAGGCGCTCGACCAGGTCGGTGAGTTGGTCGTCATCCAGGCGGTGCAGGTTGAGAATATCCTCGCGGTAATCCAGCGCCTTGTTGGTGTTGTCCCAGATCAGATCCTCGATGGGATAAACCTCCGAGTAGCCCGGCACCAGAATACGGCACACCGGCGCCCCCAGGTCTTCGTGGATCGCCATATAGACTTCGGCACCCAGCTCTTCAAAGATACCAAACAGCGTCCCGGCTTCTTCCTCATTGCTGCCGGAGAAGTCCCACTCGCTGAACTCAAAGTCGGGCTTGGCGCTAAAGAAGCGCCAGGAGACCACGCCCACCGAGTCGATAAAGTGTTCAACGAAGTTGTTCGGCTCGGCCACGGTTTGCGAGTTGAAGGTGGGCAGCGGCAGGTCGTTCAGCCCCTCGAAGCTGCGGCCCTGGAGCAGTTCGGTCAGGCTGCGCTCCAGCGCCACTTCAAAGCTTGGGTGGGCGCCAAAGGAGGCAAACACGCCACCAGTGCGTGGGTTCATCAAGGTCACGCACATGACCGGGAACTGCCCGCCCATGGAGGCATCCTTGACCAGCACAGGAAAGCCCTGGGCTTCCAGAGCGTTGATACCCTCGACGATGCTGGGGTATTTCGCCAGCACCTCCTGGGGCACATCCGGCAGGGCCAACTCCTGTTCGAGGATCTCCCGCTTCACTGCCCGCTCGAAAATTTCCGAAAGGCACTGCACCTGGGCTTCCACCAGGGTATTGCCCGCGCTCATGCCGTTACTGAGGAACAGGTTTTCGATCAGGTTGGAGGGGAAGTAGACCGTTTCGCCGTCGGATTGGCGCACATAGGGCAGAGAGACAATACCGCGGTCTTCGCGACCCGAGTTGGTATCAATGAGGTGGGAGCCGCATAGCTCGCCTTCCGGGTTATAGATCGCCAGGCAGTGCTCGTCGAGAATCTCCGCGGGCAGCTCGTCATTCGGCCCCGGCTTGAACCACTTCTCATTGGGGTAATGAACAAATTCGCTGTTCGCAATCTCTTCGCCAAAGAACTGGTCGTTATAGAAGAAGTTGCAGCTCAGGCGCTCGATGAACTCGCCCAGCGCCGAACACAGCGCGCTCTCCTTGGTGGCGCCTTTGCCGTTGGTAAAACACATCGGCGAGGCCGCATCACGAATATGCAGCGACCACACGTGAGGCACGATATTGCGCCAGGAGGCGATCTCGATCTTCATGCCCAAATCAGCGAAAATCGCGCTCATGTTGGCAATGGTCTGTTCCAGCGGCAGGTCCTTGCCTTCGATGTAGGTGCTGCTGCCTTCCGGCGCCCCCATCAGCAATGCCTGGGCGTCTTCGTCGATGTTCTCGACCACCTCGATCTGAAACTCGGGGCCGGTCTGGACGACTTTTTTCACCGTACAGCGGTCGATGGAACGCAGCATGCCTTCGCGATCCTTGTCGGAGATATCCTCCGGCAGTTCGACCTGGATTTTGAAAATCTGCTTATAGCGGTTTTCCGGATCGACAATGTTGTTTTGCGACAGGCGGATGTTTTCGGTGGGAATGTTCCGCGCGTTGCAGTACACCTTGACGAAGTAGGCGGCGCACATAGCCGATGAGGCCAGGAAGTAGTCAAAAGGGCCTGGGGCCGAGCCGTCGCCCTTGTAGCGAATCGGCTGGTCGGAGGTGACCGTAAAATCGTCGAACTTGGCCTCCAGACGGAGGTTGTCGAGGTAGTTGACTTTGATTTCCATGAGCGGGTGTCCGGGGTAATGAGTGTGCCTGGGCGGTTAAATACATGAGCCGGTCGGCGAATGGCCGCCATTATCCAGTTTTTCACCCGCTTCGTCTTGGGGAGTCTCGCGAATCGCCTGTTCCGTAACGTTAACAAGTAGAATGCGCGCTCGCCGGGGATGATCGCAAACGGCGGGTGGCGCTCAGCCATGACCGCGGGCCGAGCGCGCAATCTCTAGTCCCCTTTTTAGCAACCCGATATCCAGGCATGATGGCGCTACTTAAACTCATGGGAACCCACCATTATGAAAGCGATCGCCTTTACCCAAAGCCTGCCCATTGATCACCCCGATGCGCTGCAGACTATCGACTTACCCACCCCAGCCCCGGAAGCCCACGATATTCGCGTTGCAGTGAGCGCCATTTCCGTTAACCCCGTGGATGCCAAAGTGCGCAGTAGCGCCCTGCCGGAAGTCGGCGAGCCGCGCGTGCTGGGCTATGATGCGGTGGGCATCGTGGATGCCGTTGGTAGCGCCGTTACGCGCTTTCAGCCGGGCGACCGAGTGTGGTATGCGGGCAACGTTGCCCGCCAGGGCTCTAACGCCGAGTTTCAACTGGTCGATGAGCGCATCGCCAGCCTGGCGCCGACAAGCCTCTCTGACACTCAAGCCGCCGCGTTGCCGCTGACTGCGATTACCGCCTGGGAACTGCTGTTTGATCGTCTGGAACTGGGTATGCGCAACACCCAAGGCAAAAGCCTGTTGGTGATTGGCGCAGCAGGCGGCGTGGGCTCAATCCTGGTGCAACTTGCCAAACAGCTCACCGACATTACCGTCATCGGGACAGCGTCTCGGCCCGAAAGCCAGGCCTGGGTGAAGTCGCTAGGCGCCGACGCGGTGATTAATCACCACCAGCCACTTGATCAAGAGCTTAAAGCGGCGGGCTTTGACGGGGTGGATATGGTGGTCAGCCTTAACCAGACCGATCACCACTTCGATGCCATAATTGAAGCCCTTAAGCCTCAGGGCAAATTGGCACTGATTGATGATCCTGAACTGATCGATGTACGGAAGCTCAAAATGAAGAGTCTTTCACTGCATTGGGAACTGATGTTTACCCGCCCGTTATTCACCACTGACGACATTGCCAAGCAGCACGATCTGCTCACAGAAGTGGCGACCATGGTCGATGATGGAAAGCTGGTAACCACCTTGGGAGAGGTGTTAGGCCCCATTAATGCAGAGAACTTAAAACGCGCGCACGCACTTATTGAGAGCAACCGCACGATCGGCAAACTGGTCTTGGAAGGCTTTTAATCAAGCTACCGCTTAATTGACGCGGCGGCCCTGGCCCAGGGCCGTCGCACTCTGAGGCGTGAACCTGACATTAGACATGTCACGACACTGAGAGAATCGAGTCACCCCATGCATGACGATTTTGTGGCCAATCTGCGCCTACTCTGCAGCTACTACCCGTCCATTGCTGAAGTTTGTCGGCGTTTGGCGATCAATCGTGCTCAGTTTAACCGCTACCTGAGTGGGCGCTATCGGCCCAGCCACGCGGCGCTTCAGCGCATTTGCCACTTTTTTGGTGTCACCACCGGTGATATTGCCCTTCCCCACTCTGATTTTCGTGCCCTGGTCCAAACCGGTCAGCTCAACAGGGAAGACCCAACCACATTGCCATGGCCTAACGCACTGATTCAGCGTGGCCGCGAAGGCATGGAACGCTATATCGGCCGCTACTTTGAGCTTTATCGCTCGATGTCGCGGCCGGGGCTGTTAATGCGGACCCTGGTTTGCCTGGAAGCACGGGAGGGCGGCGTGGTCTATCAGCGCACCGAGCGGATGCAGACCCTGCCTGGCGCTCGCTCGTGCCACAACCGCTATGTAGGCACCGCGGTCAAGCTTGCTGATCGGCTCTTTTTGGTCGACCACGAAACGCTCAACGGTCATGAAATCACCCAGACGATTCTGTTTCCGAGCTTTCAGAGTCAGGTGACGCGTTTGACGGGCTTGAAAATGGGCGTGGCGGATAATAGCGAACGCATGCCCTGCTGTGTGCGGGTGGTGTATCAGCGCCTGGATGAACAGGTCAGCCTACGCGAAGCGCTGGCACAGTGCGGCTTGATAAACCCGGAGGACCCTTCCCTGGATGACGCCCTGATCGCTGCCACCCAAAACGATGTGGCAGCTGATGAGCATCACTTCAGAGCCAGGCATTAATCGTCAGAAACCAGCACCTGTTGAAACAGGATCGTCTCGAACTGCTCCATCGGCTCGACAGACTTGAGCGTTTTGGCACGCAGAATCGCGCCCTCCCAGCCGGAGAGAATAAAGCTGGCCAGGTGATCGGCAGGCAACGCCGCACTGAGTTCGCCGGCCTTTTGAGCGTCCTTCAGACAGGCGACAAAATACTGTTCCCAGCGCTGGAAAACGCGATCCAGAGCGTCGCGAAAGGTATCGCTTTGCCCGGAAAGCTCCTGCCCGAGGTTGCCAATCAGGCAGCCGGTCGCATGATTGCAATCGCACATATGCTCACGACCCGCCGCAAAATAGCGCCTGAGCCGCTCAAGCGCAGGTAGGGTGGAGTCTCCCAGAAGCTCGGCAAGCTGGGCGTCATAGGCCGTCGCAAACTGATCGATCACCGCCAGGCCAAACGCCTCTTTGCTCGAGAAATAGTGGTAAAACGACCCCTTCGGCACGCCGCAGGTTTTTAAAACGGCATTGATGCCCGTGGCATTATAGCCGTGCTGGCCAATCAGTTCGGCACCGGTCTCAATGAGCTTGTCGCGCGTAGCGGTATTTTTCATATCGTCAAAAGTAGACCAGTCAGTCTATTGTTAGCAAATAAAGTGTCAGCCAAGTAGCCTTGAGCCACGTTGCGACAAGATGGGCGCTGCGCGGGGCGAGTTGCACGCAATTTACACATTGCTTACCTAATCGCTGCGTGACACAGGGTGATGCTAGCATGATACGCCCCAATAGCTCTAAGTTTCGATTTCGGCCAATGGATAACCCGCGACCATGACAGATCATCAACCTCCCTCACCATCACAACATGGTCGCATTCGGCCAAGCGCGGTGGTCGCGCTGTTTGTTTTGATAGGGGGGGCGGCACTGGCATGGTGGATCGTCACTCAGCCCCCGCGTATCGAACGCCAGCCCCCGCCCGAACCGACGCCTCCCCTGGTCGATGTGGTCAGCGTATCATCCGCTGCCCGTTCGCCTGATCTGCAGGGCTTTGGCCGCGTTGAGGCCGAGCAGGAAGCCATGCTCGCCAGCCGGGTCGCCGGTCAGCTCGAACGGTTTGCCAAGGGCGTGGTGCCTGGACAGGTGGTCGAACAGGATACCCCCGTCGCGTACATCGACCAGGCTGACCTAAAGTTGGCACTGGAAGATGCCGAGGCTCAGCTAGCCGATGCCCAGGCGCAGTTGGCACTTGAACAGGCAGAGCAGCAACGCGCCCGCAGTGAGTATGAGTCTTTCGGACGCCAGCTTTCCGCCGAACGCCGCGCCTTGGTACTCCGAGAACCCCAGTTGCGCCAGGCCCAGGCGCTGGTTGCCCAGGCCCGCGTTGCCCGCGACCAGGCCGCCTTGAACCTGGACAGGGCCACCCTGCGTTCGCCCTGGCAGGCGATGGTACAGGAGCGCCTGGTCGGCGCGGGCAGCCTGCTGAGCCAGGGCACCGAGGTGTTGCATCTGGTGGGCGTCGAGCAGTTCTGGGTGCGTGCCTCGCTGCCGGGAGAGTGGCTTGACTGGCTGCAGGAAGGCAGCCGTGTCAGCTTGTCCAGCAGCGGCTGGCCTACGGACGCGCAGCGCCAAGGAACGCTGGTCTCCATCCTTCCCGCGCTGGAAGAAAACGGTCTGCAGGCACAGCTACTGATTGCCGTTGATGACCCGTTGGCGCTTAACACCGAAGGCCCGGCTCTGCGCTTGGGTGATGTGCTGCGCGTCTCGTTTGCCACCAGCCCCCAGCCTGACCTCATCGCCCTGCCCTCCGCCGCGCTGCGGCCGGGCGAACAGGTGTGGTGGGTCGACGATGATGACCGCCTGCAGCGTAGTCACGTCACGCTCGCCTATCGCGGCCAGGATCAGGCATTGGTCAGCAGCGGCCTGGCCGATGGCCGACGCGTCGTGACAGCGGGGTTGGCCCAACCCAGGGAAGGTCAGCGCGTTCGTATCCGACAACGCGGCGACACCCCATCGAACGACACCGGGGGTGACAGCTGATGCTGCGAAAAGGCCCCCTGGCGTGGATGGTCGACCATGGCGTTGCCCCAAACCTGCTGATGATCCTGTTTATTGTCGGCGGGCTCATGGCGTCGCTGGCGATCAAGAAAGAGATCTTCCCGGCATTTGAAACCGAGGTGGTCCAGGTCACCATCAGCTACCCGGGCGCCACGCCGGAAGATATCGAACAGAGCCTGCTGCTGCCCGTTGAGGCAGCCATCTCCGACGTCGAAGGCATTGATGAACTGACATCCAGCGCCAGCGAGGGTAGCGCCAATATCAGCGCCACACTGGTGGATGGCATCGACGTGATGCGCGCCTATCAGGATATTCAGCAGTCGGTTAACGCAATTACGACGCTGCCCAACGCCGCTGACCCACCCCGCTTCACCCTGGCCGGCCGTGCGCGAAGCGTATTGAGCCTGCAGGTTTTCGGTCAGGCCGACCTGGGCACGCTCCACGATGCCGCGGAAAACGTCCGCGCCGAACTACAGGCCACCGACGGCCTTTCCCGTGCCGAGCTATCGGGGAATCGCGCCCGGGAAATCCAGGTGCTGCTGGATGACGAAGCCATTGAGCGCTACGGCCTTGATCACCAGGCGCTTGCCAATGTGATTGGTGAGGAAGCGCTGGACCTGGCCAGCGGACAACTGACCACCGACGAAGGTGAATGGCTAGTGCGCTACCAGGGGCGACGTAACAGCGCCGCTGCCTTCGCCGAGCTGCCGGTTCTCACCAGCACCCAGGGTATGCCAATTCGCCTGGGCGATATCGCCGATGTCCGCGAGGGCTTTGCCGAGACCGACCGTGAGGAATTTTATAACGGCCAACCCGGCCTTTCGGTGGATGTCTACCAGATTGGCGACCAAACGCCGACCAGCATTTCAGAAGCCGTCAACGGCGAGCTCGAGCGCCTACGTGCCGGTTTACCCGAAGGTGTCAGCCTGGAAATTTCCCGGGACAGCTCGGCTGTCTACGAAGACCGATTGAGCCTGCTGCTGAAAAACGCCTGGATGGGTCTGGCCTTGGTCCTGGTATTAATGGCGCTGTTTTTGGAAGCGCGCTTGGCCTTCTGGGTCACGCTTGGCATTCCCACGGCATTTCTGGGCGCGATGCTATTCCTCCCCTGGATCGGCGTGTCGCTGAACATGATATCGATGTTCGCGTTTATCATCGCGCTGGGCATTGTGGTCGACGACGCCATCATGGTGGGTGAAAATATCTACAGCTACCGAGAAGAGGGCTATTCGCTTCGCGATGCGGCGGTCAAGGGGGCCCGGGAAATCGCCACGCCACTGACCTTTGCGATTCTTTCCAACATCGTCGCCTTCCTACCGCTGCTGTTCTTGCCCGGCTTCCTGGGGCTGATTTTTGCCACCGTTCCGGTAGTGGTCATCACCGTCTTTCTGATTTCCTGGGCCGAAGCACTGTTCATTCTGCCCGCGCACCTGGCCCATAGTCGCAAACCCCGCCAGACACCCACCTGGCAACGCCCGCTGGAAGCCTTGCGCCAACGCATGCAAGGCGGGCTTCATCACTTTACCTATCATCAGTTCGAGCCCTTTTTGCAGCGGGCGCTCAATGTCCGCTGGCTGACCGTCGTGCTGGGAATCGTCATCTTGCTGGTGACGCTTGCCTGGAGCATGAGCGGACGCCTTGGCTTCTCGCTGATGCCTCGGGTCGAGTCCGATGAGGTCGAAGCCAGCGTGACACTGCCCATTGGAAGCCATATCAGCGTTAGCCGCGAGCTCAGCCAACAGCTATTGGAGGCTGGCGATCGACTGAGTCAACGTGAGGCGTCTCTGCACTTCAGCAGCACCCATACCCGCTTGGACGGTGAGAGTCTGCAGGTAGAATTGGAGATTGCGCCAGAAAGCCTTGAGGACTGGCCGCCTTCCCGAGTTGCCAGGGAGTGGCGCGAGCTAACCGGCGATTTACTTGGCGCTCAGTCGGTGCGCTTTGCTTCAGATGCAGGCGGGCCCGGTAGCGGTGCGGCGCTCAGCTTACGTCTGTCACACCCTGACACCCAGGTGCTCGAAGGGGCGGCCAACCAGTTGGCTGATTCACTGGGCAACTACGGCTTGATCGATATCGACAGCGGCCTGGGCGATGGCAAACCGCAACTTGAAATGCGCCTATCCTCCGAAGGCCGTTCGCTGGGCCTTACCGGCAGCGACCTGGCCCAGGCACTGCGCGGCCCCCTCCAGGGTGCCACGGCCCTGGAGCAGTTTGTCGGGCGCAGCGAAGTCAGCGTCGAGGTACGCCTGCCCGAAGAAAACCGCAATAGCCTGAACGAACTCTACCGCCTACCGGTGCGCACGCCCGACGGCCTCAGCGTGCCGCTTTACCGGGTTGCGGATATCTCGCTGAGCCAGGCCTCCAGCGGCCTTGAGAGGATTAACGGCCGGCGGGTTATCACCGTCACGGCGGATGCCGAGGATGATCTCCCCATCAACCAGGTGCTCGCCACCCTACAGACGGATGTTTTCCCCGACCTGGAAGCCAACTGGCCGGGGCTTGAGGTCACCCTGGGCGGGCGCCAGCAGGATACCGCCGATAACCTAGCGACGTTGCGCACCTCCATGTGGCTGATGATTGCCGCACTTTATGCATTGTTGGCGATCCCTTTCAAAAGCTATCTGCAACCGCTACTGGTGATGGCCGCGATCCCCTTTGGTATCGTCGGGGCCATTGTCGGCCACATGCTCATGGGCTTTGGCTTGTCGATCATCAGCCTGCTCGGCATGCTGGCACTCTCCGGCGTGGTGATTAACGACGCCCTGGTGCTGATTGATTATGCCAACCGCAAGCGGCGCGAGGGCATGGCAGCGCGTGAAGCCATCGTCACCGCCGCCACCCGTCGGCTGCGCCCCATCATGATGACCACTCTGACCACGTTTTTGGGGCTGGCGCCGATGATTCTGGAGACGTCCCGGCAGGCGCGCTTCATGATTCCCATGGCGATCTCGCTGGGCTTTGGCATGCTTTTCGCCACGCTGATTCTGCTGATTCTGGTGCCGTGCCTCTACCTGAGCCTCGAGAATCTGCGCGAGCGGACACGCACCCCGCCACAGCCGCATTCAGCAGGAGCTAACTAATGTCGTTGATCTCGTTGCGCTCATCCCTGGGTCGCTTTCGCTGGCGCTTCTCGCGGCTGGGGTTGAAGTTGTTCCTGATCATCCTGAGCGTCAATGTGGCGATTTCCACTGGCGCCTTTCTGGCCGTCTCGTACAGCATCGACCGAGGCTTTCTTGAGTATCTTAATCAGGCTCAGGAGCGCCGGGCCACCTTGCTGGCCGACAGCCTGGTCACGCGCTGGCAGCCCCGGCAAAGCTGGGCATGGCTCGAGCGCTCACCGGAACGCTGGCCGATGGTCGTGCGTCACGCCCTGGGCCAGGAGCACCGTGATCGCCCTAGCCCCCTCGGCGAGGCACAGGACTTTGTTCTGCGCGATGCCGATGAACGTTTTGTGATACCACCCCATAATGCTAGTCAGAGCAACTGGCACTGGCTCACGCTACGCAGCGACGACGAAGAGATCGGGAAGCTCGGGTTTCGCCCGCCCCAACAAGTCATGGAGCGCATGGAAAACCGCTTCCTGGAACGCCAGCAGCGCAATCTGCTGATTATCGTTCTATCCCTGGGCGTCGCCTCATTCTTACTGGCCGGCGGACTGTCCTGGTGGCTGGGTCGGCGCACGCGGGCGCTCGCCACTGCCACCCAGCGCTTGACCGAAGGTGATTACCACAGCCGCCTGCCTGAGCGTGGCCGTGACGAACTTTCTCTTTTGGCCCGCGATTTCAACGTATTGGCAGCCACCCTGGAGGCAAGTCGCAACGCCCGTGCCCGCTGGGTCTCTGACACCGCCCATGAGCTCCGCACCCCGCTGGCGGTGTTGCGCGGTGAAATTGAAGCCATGCAGGATGGCATTCGTCCGCTGAATCAGGAGAGCCTTGGGTCCCTCGGCCAGGAAGTGGATCAGCTTGAACGGCTGGTCGCCGACCTGCGTCTGCTTTCGCAAAGCGATGCTGGCGCGCTGGATATCCAGTTGGCGCCAATGAACCTAAGCGATGCCCTGGCGGGACGTCTGGAAGATGCCGAACGCTGGCTGAACGACAGCGACATGAGCCTGACCCGGCAGATCGACCCCAATATGATGATTCGCGGCGATGCCCAGCGCCTGCGCCAACTATGGGATAACCTGATGGATAACAGCTGCGCCTATACCAGCGCCCCGGGCTCACTCAACGTCACCCTGACCCAGGAGGGAAACGAGGCCGTGGTCAGTTGGCAAGACAGTGCGCCTGGGGTGCCCGATAGCGAACTTGCGCGGCTCACTGAACGGCTGTATCGGGTCGAGGGCTCGCGTAACCGTTCAAGCGGCGGCAGCGGCCTGGGCCTGTCGATCGCCAGTGCCCTGGTGCATGCCCATGGTGGCAGCCTTTCGGCCTCTCATTCGACGCTGGGTGGATTATGCTGGACACTTCGCTTCCCGTTGCTGAACACCGATAATTGATCCAGTCCTTTTTCTTAAAGCGAGCTTGCCCATGATGGATAATGCCTCTTTACTGGTCGTGGAAGACGAACCCAAAATTGCCCGCCTGATGGCAGACTACCTGACCACCCATGGCTTTGAGGTGACCACCCTCGACCACGGCGACCATGTGATGCCGTGGCTTGACCAGCAGACCCCCAGCCTTATCCTGCTCGACCTGATGCTGCCCGGCAAAGACGGCCTGACGCTGTGCCGCGAGATTCGCCACCAGTGGCCGCATATCGCCATTATCATGGTGACCGCCAAGGTCGAGGAGGTGGATCGCCTGCTGGGGCTTGAACTGGGCGCCGACGACTACATGTGCAAGCCGTTCAGCCCGCGCGAGGTGGTTGCCCGTGTCAAGGCGGTACTGCGGCGAAGCCAGGCGGCCGCCGACAATACCCCGCAAGCGGCGAGCAAGGCGCTGGTAACACTTGACGAAGACGGCTGGCAAGCGCTGGCACAGGGTCACGACCTGGGGCTGACCGCCGTGGAGTTTCAGCTGTTGCGGGTGATGATGCAGGCACCGGGGCGTATCTTCAGCCGCGAGCAGCTGATGGACCACATGTACCGAGACAACCGGATCGTTTCGGAGCGCACCGTGGACAGCCACATCAAGAAGCTGCGCAAGAAAATCCACGAAGCGCTCCCCGAGCAGGAGATTATCCGCTCGGTGTACGGGGTCGGCTACAAGTACCAGCCGGAAGGTTAGCGGCCAGTACTGCTCAGGGGGAAACCTGGTCGTTAAGGAACGCAATCCCCGCCTCTATCGCGCCACCGCGCAGCAGAAAGCTGGCGAAATGGCCACGCCCATGCAACAGGTAAAGCTCGCTTTCAACGCCGTTGTCGACCAGCGTTTGATAAAAGTCTTCCGCATGGTCCACCGGCACTAACTGATCCCAGGTGCCGTGAAAGAGAAAAAACGGCGGCGCGTCCGGCGTTATCTGGCGCTCGGGGGAAGCGAGACGGTAAGCCTGACTTTTTTCAGCGCGGGTACCACCGATAAAGTCGACCACCAAGCGACCGTCATCAAATTTGAGCAAATCGCTGGGCAGGCCACCGGCCAGCACGGCGGCTAAGCGGCTCTGCTCCCCTCCGTAGGGCTCCGCCAGCGGCCCTTCCGATCCTGCCAGTGCCAGCAGGCTCACCAAGTGCGCGCCGGATGAAAAGCCTACGCCCACGATGCGCTGCGTATCGACTTGCCACTCATCCGCGTTGGTGTGTATCCAGGCCATCGCCTGCTGCAGGTCATGCAACTGCGCGGGAAACTTGTAGCTCGGCGCAAAGCGGTGCTCGATATTCACCGCCACATAACCCTGCGCAGCCAGCTGCTCGGCAATCCCTCGCATATCTTCTGGGCCACGATTGCGCCACCCCCCACCGTGGACAATCAGCGCCGCGGGGCGACGGCTCCGGTTAGGTGACGCCGGTAAAAAGACCTCGGCGTTGAGCGCTTCAGGCCATGCATCAGGCGTATAGGGGGTGGGCGGAAGGCGCTGGTAGGGCAGCGCCTGATGGGTATCTTCGTCAGCGCTACTGGCGGGCTCACCTTGGCTGGCAAGATGCGTGACACCGCAGCCGCTCAACAGCAATGCCAAGGCACTCACGGCACTGCAACGTCGTAAGCAAGACCACCGCGATATATTCAACACAGCATTTCTCCTTGAAAGATCCCCTGCCCCCGCAGCGAGCCTACCAAGATCACGATTATTGCACACTCCCTGCAAAGGGTTTGCACCCGGCCGGACAATACTCATAGCGTCAACCCACCAGGAGATACGTCATGACCCTTTCACTTCGTCAATTCGCTGCCTCGGCGCTGTTCGCCGCCGCCTTATTGCCATTGGCCGCGACCGCCCAGGCGGATCATCACGACGGCGAGAAACCTCACCATGACCGCGAGCGCATGGAAGAAAGGATGGAAGAGCACCGTCAGGACGTTTACGAACGTGCGGCGCTCAGCGAGGATAAGCAGCAAGCACTGAACGAGGCCCACGAAACATTTCGTGATGAAATGAAAGACGTTCGCGATGCCCACCAAACGCGTATGAACGAGATTCTGACCGAGGACGAGCAGGAAGCCCTGCGCAACGCCATGCACGAGGCCCGTGAAGAATACCGCCAAGGCCACGGCAAACGTCATCATGGTGACGAAGACGATAGCCAATAAGCGCGTTTATGCCATCGCCAATACGCTTAATGCCCGGTTCTGCCGGGCATTTCTATTTCTAGCCTGACCATGTAGCGCGCTTGATCACCCAAGGCTCGCCCTTGGTGCCAGTCAACGCAGCAATACGGGGAACTGAAACACGGACTTGAAGGCAAAGGGTAAAGCGCGTATTTTATTTGAACGTTCATTCAAAATAAAATTGCTTGATCGCTATTCCATTATTGTCTAACAACAGGAGTCCGCCTCCATGGCGAAAGACAACCCCGTTCTCCCCTCCCGAGACCGCCTCAACCCCGTGGTATTCCACGGTAGCGTGGCAGGCATTGTGGTCTTTCTGGTACTGACCATGCTCTTCACCGAGCAGGCCGGCGCCTTTTTCGATGCTGGCCTTGCCTGGGTGAGCAAAACCTTTGGCTGGTATTACATGCTGGCGATTGTCGCGTACCTGGTATTCGTCGCGCTAATTGGCATGTCGCGCTACGGCAGCATTCGGCTGGGGCCTGACCATTCACGACCGGAGTTTTCCCTCTTGTCGTGGTCGGCCATGCTGTTTGCCGCGGGCATCGGTATCGATCTGCTGTTCTTCAGCGTTGCCGAGCCGGTTGCCCACTATCTGGCGCCACCGGATCTGACCCCGGAAAGCCAGGCCGCCATGCGTAATGCCGTCGTTCAAACCTATCTGCACTGGGGACTCTCCGGCTGGGGACTTTACGTGTTGATGGGTATGGCGCTGGCTTACTTCAGCTACCGCCACCGCCTGCCGTTGGCAATTCGCAGTGCCCTCTATCCCATACTGGGCAAGCGTATCCATGGTCCTATCGGTAACGCTGTTGATATTACCGCGGTGATTTCCACCGTGTTCGGTATCGCGACCAGCCTGGGCATTGGCGTCATGCAGCTCAACTACGGCCTGAACTACATGTTCGACGTGCCGGAAACCCTCACCGTGCAGATCATCCTGATTGTGCTGGTCGTGGTGTTAGCGACGATTTCCGTGGTCACTGGCGTTGAGAAAGGTATCCGCCGACTCTCCGAGTTCAATATGCTGTTGGCACTGGCGCTGATGCTGTTTGTGCTGTTTTCCGGCGATACGCTGATGCTGCTGGATAAAGTGGTCAACAACGCGGGTGATTACCTATCCGGGTTTGTGGCCGCCAGTTTCAATACCTATGCGTTTGACGGTGAAGGCGCTCAAGAATGGAAAATGTGGTGGACGATCTTCTTCTGGGGTTGGTGGATTGCCTGGACGCCGTTTGTCGGCCTGTTTCTGGCGCGTATTTCACGTGGCCGCACCATTCGTGAGTTCGTTGCCGGTGCGCTGTTCATCCCGCTGGCGTTCATGATGGTATGGATGTCGATCTTCGGCAACAGCGGTATCGAACTCGTCGCCAACCAGGGCATCACGGAGCTTGGCGAACAGGCACTCAATACGCCGCAAACCACCCTCTACACCCTGCTTGAATACTATCCGTACGTCGGCATTACGGCGGCTGTGGTCACTATCCTGGGGATTGTATTCTTTATTACCTCGGCAGACTCCGGCGCGCTGGTATTGGCCAACTTCACCTCCATTCTCAGCGACGTGAACCACGACGCGCCGATCAAACTGCGCATTTTCTGGTCCGCCATCATTGGCCTGATCACCATTGCGCTGCTGATGGCAGGCGGCTTGAACGCGCTGCAAAGTGCCGTGGTGATTACCGCCCTGCCGTTCTCACTGGTGATTTTTGCCATCATGGTGGGCATGGTCAAAGCCCTGAAGCTTGAAGGCAGCAAGGCCGACGCACGCCGCATGATTGCCGGCGGCGCCTCCGGCGGTGACTGGCGCGAGCGCCTTGACCGGGCGCTGGACACGTCCAACCGTGCAGGTGCGGCGGCCACCATCGAGCACTCGATTCGTCCGGCCATGACGCAGTTTGCCCAGGAACTGGAAAGCCGTGGACAGACCGCTAACGTCAGCGAAGAGCAGTTGGAGGGCGAATCACTGCCCAAGTTGATGCTGCAGGTCGACTTTGGCGACGCCACCAGTTTTGTCTACCAGGTCTGCCCACACCGCATGCGGACGCCAAGCTTCATCCCGGCGGACGACGACTTTTACGTGCGGCTGGATGTCTTCCTTGCCGAAGGCGGCCAGGATAAAGACCTCAACGGCTATACCCGTGGTCAGGTGATTGGTGACCTGGTGGCCGAGTACGAACGCCACCTGCACTTCTTGACGCTGGCAGGCCATCAACAGGCTATGCCGGGCACTATCGGTGAACCACCGGAAGAGTCCACTCAACCTTAAACCAAGCGTCCCACGCCCTCCCGGCCCGATGGCTGAGAGGGCGTTTTTTCTGTCAACTGATGGGTAAAGTGGGCCAACTGGGTCGGCTGACCCAGTGCGTCATGCCACTCACCAATACCGGTGAAGCGCACTCGATAGCCATGGCGCTTGGCAACGCCCCTTGCCCACTGCTGAAAACGCCCCCGTGACCATTCAAACTTGTGGTCCGGATCTCGGTACTCGCCCTCTTCTAACCCGAACAGCGGGTTATAGTCGGCATTGGGCGTAGTAATCACCAGGTAGGCAGGCCGAAAGTTGGCAAACACCGCTTTTTCCAAAGCCGACAGTTGCGCAGGTGGGATATGCTCAATGGTTTCCACCATCGCCGCGGCTGAAAAGTGCTTGAGCGGTTGTTTGTCATCTGTATACGAGCCACAGATTAGCTCTAGACACTGCTTTGCTCGGGGTAAATCCGCCAGACGAAATTTGGCTTGCGCTAATAGTTCACCGTCCAGTTCCACGCCAACGACGCGCTCAAACTGCTCCACCTGCAATAAATATTGCAACAACCCTCCAGAGCCGCAGCCTAAATCCAATACGTTCTGGGCCTGGGTTGCACGGAGCTGCTCGGCGACGTATAGCAGGCGCTGCTGGTGAAGATCCGGCGTTTCTATATCGGTCACACAGACTCCAATGTAAAGTCAAAGGCCTTTTGTGAATCGGCCGCATCGAACCACTTGGCGAAACTGTCAGCCTGTGCAACGCCATGCAACTGCATCGCAAGCGGCAATAGCTGGACGCCCACCGGACAGCTGCCTGCGGCAAACCATCGCAAAATGCCCATCATGCATAACGTCCCGTTGTGCAAATTCAATGAGCAGAGTAACGTAACAGGTTGATTTGCTTGCCCACCCAGGAGGCCTATCGCATGTCCCGTTCGCGTTACATTTTTCCGGTGCCTGGTAGCGCACTCATCCGCACCTGGCGTGAAGGATACACCCTTGGCAAATTGAAGCGCGATATAATGGCGGGGCTCACGATTGGCGTAGTGGCCGTACCGCTTTCCATGGCGCTGGCAATTGCCACCGGCGTTCCTCCTCAACATGGGCTCTACACTGCCATCGTGGCAGGCGCGGTGATCGCCTTGACTGGCGGTTCGCGGTTCAATATCTCCGGCCCTACCGCCGCCTTTGTGGTCATCCTGTTTCCCATCGTGGCCAGCCACGGCCTGGGCGGGCTGCTGATTGCCACACTGATGGCGGGTGCCATCTTGGTCGCACTGGGGGTGTCGCGGCTGGGCAGCCTGATTCAGTACGTGCCTTATCCGGTGATTCTCGGCTTTACAGCGGGTATCGGCGTGGTGATTGCGCTATTGCAACTGCCGGACTTTCTGGGTCTGTCTGGCATCGAGCTTGGCGATAGCACCCTGCATAACCTGATGCTGATCGGCCAGGCGCTACCCCGTCTTTCACCCGCAGAGGTCAGTGTCGGGCTTATCACCTTGGCGACGCTGATCATCTGGCCCCGCCTGAATACCCCCGTCCCGGCCCCGCTGGTCGGTTTGGCGATGGGGACGCTGATGGCCGCGCTGATGATGATGAGTGGCGTTGAAGTCGATACCATCGCCTCACGTTTCAGTTGGGAGTTCGAAGGCCAAACCGGCGGTGGCATTCCCCCCTTCGCGCCTGTTTTTTCAGCACCATGGCATTTTCCTGGGGCGGATGGCACCCCCCTTGAGATCAACTTTGCGCTGATTCAGTCGTTGCTCGGTCCGGCACTGGCGATTGCGCTCTTGGCGGCCATTGAGTCACTGCTGTGTGCCGCGGTGGCGGATGGCCTGACCCGCACCCGCCATGACCCTAACGCCGAGCTAATTGGTCAGGGCCTGGGCAATATGGTGGTGCCTTTCTTTGGCGGCATTACCGCTACCGCGGCCCTGGCCCGCACCGCGACCAATATCAAAAGCGGTGCCTGCTCCCCTGTCGCCGCGGTGGTGCATTCGCTGGTGGTACTGCTTGCCGTGGTCGCTTTGGCGGGTGTACTGGGTTACGTTCCCATGGCCGCCCTGGCCGCCCTGCTGTTTATCATTGCCTGGAACATGAGCGAGGCGCGCCACTTTGTGCATACGCTGAAAAGCGCCCCCGCCAGCGATGTCGCCGTGCTGGTAATCTGCTTTGCATTGACGGTGATCTTCGACATGGTTATCGCAGTGGCGGTCGGCATTGGCTTGGCAGCGGCGTTATTTATTCGCCGTATGGCCCAGTTGACCCATACCCGGCGCTTGACCGCACCCGACACCGCTGAATACTTCCCGTTGGAAGTGGCGCTTTATAAGATCAGTGGCCCGATGTTTTTTGGCGCGGCCGAAAAGGCCATTGCCACGCTAAGAGCCATTGATCACAGCATTCGGATTGTCGTGCTGGATATGCGCGATGTGCCGAGCCTGGATACCACCGCCATGGTGGCGCTGGACAGCCTGCGACGGGAACTGGGTGAGCAAGACGTAGGCGTTATATTCGTTGGGCTGCCGCCGCGTATGGCGCTGAAAATCAAACGTGCAGGCATTAAGCGTGAAGCGGGTAAGTTAGCGGTCGTCAGCAACCTTGCCCACGCCGAGCGCATGGCGCGCCGTTGGTTGGGCTGGCGTAATAGCAGTTCGGTAACGGCGGGGAATTAATCGCATCGGTGCCATGACAACGTTAGCGATAAAAAGGGGGAGTTTGCCTCCCCCGTCTGCTCACATAGCCCTTCAGCTCGCCATATCGAGCACGATGCGGCCCTCTATCTTGCCGTCGATCATACGCTGGAAGACATCGTTGATATTATCCAGCGTGTCGGTGGCCACCGTGGCCTTAACCTTGCCTTCGGCGGCGAAGTCCAGCGCTTCTTGCAAGTCGCTGCGCGTGCCGACGATGGAGCCGCGAATGGTAATACCGTTGAGCACCGTGCTAAAGATCGGCAGCGGGAAGTCACCGGGTGGAAGGCCATTAAGTACCAGCGTGCCGCCGCGACGCAGCATGTTTTGCGCTTGATCGAACGCCTTCGGCGATACCGCGGTGACCAGTGCGCCGTGAGCACCGCCAATGGTCTTCTTCAGATAGGCCGCCGGGTCGGTTTGCATGGCGTTGACGGTTACCGTAGCGCCCAAGCGCTCGGCCAGGGCCAGTTTGCCGTCGTCGATATCTACCGCCGCTACGTTAAGCCCCATGGCCTTGGCGTATTGCACCGCCATATGGCCTAAGCCACCAATCCCCGAAATCACCACCCACTGGCCAGGGCGGGTATCGGTCATTTTCAAGCCTTTATAGACCGTCACCCCTGCGCACAGTACCGGGGCTATTTCAACAAAATCAACGGCGTCCGGCAGGCGGCCGACATAGCCCGCATCCGCCAGGGTATAGTCGGCAAACCCACCGTTAACGCTGTAACCGGTATTTTGCTGGGACTCGCACAGGGTTTCCCAACCGCCCAAGCAGTGCTCGCAGTAACCGCAGGCCGAATAGAGCCAGGGGACACCAATACGATCGCCCTCTTTGACATGGGAGACCCCTTCCCCCACCGCCACGATATGACCCACGCCTTCATGGCCGGGAATGAACGGCGGAGAGGGCTTCACCGGCCAATCGCCGTGAGCGGCGTGTAAATCGGTATGGCAAACCCCAGAGGCCGCCACTTTCATCAATACTTCACCCTGCTTGGGGCGGGGTACGTCAACTTCTTCTAACGCCAATGGCTGACCAAACTCACGAACCACCGCCGCGCGCATTGTGCTATCCATGATGCAACTCCTAATAGTTTTCGACACGGCCATTGCAAGAATGGCCATTATCGGAAAATTCAGCGTCAGGGAGAGTGAGACACCGCCCGGCTTATGCCGGACGGTGTGACTTACGGAGCTGGTTAGAAGAAGCCCAGCGGATTGATGTCGTAGCTGACCAGCAGGTTTTTGGTCTGCTGATAGTGTTCCAGTGCCATCTTGTGGGTTTCGCGGCCAACGCCAGACTTCTTGTAGCCACCGAAGGCCGCGTGGGCGGGGTACTGGTGGTAGCAGTTGGTCCAGACACGCCCGGCCTGAATGCCCCGACCCATGCGGAAAGCGACGTTCATGTCGCGGCTCCACACGCCGGCGCCCAAACCAAACTCGGTGTCGTTGGCAATCGCCAGCGCTTCTTCTTCGTCCTTGAAGGTGGTGACCGCTACCACCGGGCCAAAGATCTCTTCCTGGAAGACACGCATCTGGTTATTACCCTTCAGCAGCGTTGGCTGAATGTAGTAACCGCTGTTGATGCTGTCGTCCAGGGTCTCTTTGTTACCACCCGTGAGGAATTCGGCGCCTTCGTCGCGGGCAATATCCATGTACGACATGATCTTGTCGAACTGTTCCTGAGACGCCTGCGCGCCTACCTGTACGTCGGTATCCAGCGGGTTACCACGCTTGATGGTCTGCGTACGCTCGATGACCTTGGCCATGAACTCATCGTACATGCTTTCCTGGATCAGCGCTCGAGAGGGGCAGGTACACACCTCGCCCTGGTTAAAGAACGCCAGCACCAGGCCTTCGACCGCTTTATCAATGAACGTCGGCTCGGCGTTCATGATATCGGCGAAGTAGATATTGGGGGATTTGCCGCCCAGCTCCACGGTGGAGGGAATGATGTTCTCCGCTGCGCACTTCAGAATATGCGAGCCGACCGGGGTGGAGCCGGTAAAGGCGATTTTGGCGATACGTTTGCTGCTGGCCAGTGCCTGGCCTGCTTCGGCACCAAAGCCGTTGACGATATTGAGCACGCCTGGAGGTAGCAGGTCGCCAATCAATTCGACGACTTTCAAAATCGATGCTGGCGTCTGCTCGGCAGGTTTGAGCACCACGCAGTTACCCGCCGCAAGTGCAGGTGCCAGCTTCCAAACCGCCATTAGAATCGGGAAGTTCCAGGGGATAATCTGGCCTACCACGCCCAACGGCTCGTGGAAGTGATAAGAAACCGTGTTGGCATCGATATCCGCCGCCGTGCCTTCCTGGGAGCGTATGCAGCCGGCAAAGTAGCGGAAGTGGTCAACGGCAAGCGGGAGGTCAGCGTTCAGGGTTTCGCGCACCGCCTTGCCGTTATCCCAGGTTTCGGCAACGGCCAGCATTTCCAGGTTCTGTTCGATGCGGTCGGCGATCTTGAGCAGGATATTGCTGCGCTCTTGTGCCGACGTTTTGCCCCAGGCAGGTGCCGCGCTGTGGGCCGCGTCCAGGGCCTTGTCGATATCCTCGGCACTTGAGCGGGGAATTTCGCAAAACACTCGGCCGTTAACCGGGCTGACGTTATCGAAGTATTGGCCCTTCACCGGGGGGACAAACTCGCCGCCGATGTAATTGCCGTAGCGTTTTTCGAACGATACCAGTGAACCAGCATCACCAGGATTGGCGTATATCATTATTGAGCTCCTGCGTATTATGATTATTAAAGGTTGCTCATGCAGTGTTGGTCAGACGGGCGCAACGCGATATACCCCGTTGGCAGGATGCGCCCTCATCCCTTGGTAGGAGACGCCATGTATTCGTTATTGGTGGCAGACGATCATCCGCTGTTTCGCGACGCGCTGCAGGTGGTCGTCAGCAGCGGCTTGCCGCATAGTCAACTTTTGGAAGCCGATAGCCTCGCCTCTGCCATCCCCCTGATTAGCGAGCACGACGGCCTGGACTTGCTGCTGCTCGACCTGAGCTTGCCCGATGCGGAAGGCCTCGACGGCCTGACCCACCTGCGCGAGGCGTTTCCCTGGCTGCCGGTGGCGATTATTTCGGCGCATCAGGAGCGTCAGCTAGTACTGGATGCGATCAGCCTGGGCGCTGTGGGTTACATCCCCAAATCAACCCCTAGAGAGGCCATGATTAGTGCGCTCACCCAGATTCTCGAAGGGCAGCTCTACCTGCCTTCCGATGTCATGCGCCGCCCTCCCTCCGCAAGGCCGCCGGCCGAATCCAGGCCATCGGCAGCCACCGAACACCCGGCCGGTGACAAGCTCGCCCGGTTGACCGACAAGCAGCTTGCGGTGTTGAGCTGCATGACCCAGGGCATGTCGAACAAGCTGATCGCCCGCGAACTAAGCATTGCCGAGACGACCGTCAAAACCCACGTCTCGGCGATCTTGCGCAAACTGGAAGCCACCAGCCGCGTCCATGCCATCGTGATGGCGGGCGAGGCGAACCTGCCGCTTTACTTGGCCAGCCGCACGACGCGCTAACCCTGGCTGCCCTGTGGGATTAACAGGCTGACCAGCAGCATCCTCAGGCGCATCGGCTTTAACGGTTTCAACAAGCAGTGCATGCCCGCCTCGCGGGCGGAACGGCTGAGTTGCGCATCATGGTTGGCGGTAATCACCACCGCTGCCAAGCCTGGATAGCGACGGCGCAGGCGCGCCGCCAGCGCCAAGCCTGTTTCCCGGTGATCGCCAAGATGATAATCAACCAGCAAGACGTCAGGGGTCTCGCCATCACTGGTGGCTTCAAGCGCACTGGCCGTGGCCGCCGCCCTGACCCGGCAGCCCCAGCTCCCCAGCAGCGCCTGCATGCCGTCGATAATCGCCTCATCGTCATCGATGACCCACACCACGCACTCAGCAAGCGGCGACCCGGGGTCATCGTCTGCCACGGCACCTCTCGGCTCAGCACTGCGTCGAGACGAAGCGGCATGGGAAGACGCATACGGCACGGTGATTGAAAACAGCGAGCCATGCCCGGACCGAGAGGCCAGCGTTACCGGCTGCTCCAGCATGGTGCTGATGCGGTCGACGATAGCCAAGCCGAGGCCCAGCCCTCGGCTGTGATGGCGCTGGGCCTCCGGGGAGCGCTGAAACTCGAGGAAGATCGCTTCGCGCTGCTGTTCGGCAATCCCTGGGCCGGTATCACCGACCATGATCTCCACGCCTTCTGGGCGGCGGCGGCAGCCCAACAGCACGTGGCCTTGCTCGGTATAGCGCACGGCGTTGCTCAAGAAGTTACGGATCACCCTTGCCAGCAGCGCCAGGTCTGACTCCACCATGACATGCGACGGCACGTAATGCAGGCTCAAGCCTCGCACGGCCGCCACCTGGCGGTACTCCTCCGCCAAGGCATCCAGCAGAGTGCTGACCGCAAAGGGTGCCTTGTCGGCGTGCAGCACCCCCGCATCCAGACGCGAAATATCCACCAGCGTGCCCAGCAAGCCTTCGACATCTTTCAACGAGCGCCCCACATGGCCGACCAGGGTAGTCGATGCCTCGGGCAAGGAATGAGCTTCCAGGGCACTGACAAACAGCCGGGCGGCGTTAAGCGGCTGCAGCAGGTCGTGACTGACGGCCGCGAGAAACTTGGTTTTCGACAGATTGGCGGCGTCGGCGTCGGCTTTTGCCGCCTGCAGACGGGCGTTGGCCTGCCCCAGCTCGTCCAGAGCACGGTGCAGCGCATCGGTGCGTTCCTTGACCTGTTCGGCCAGCAGAACGGAGCGCTCGAAAGCCGCGTAAGGCGCGCCATCGGCACCGCTGCCCGATTCCACGCGGCTCATCAGCGCCTGGCACACTTTGCGCAGACGGCGATTTTCTTCGCGTAAAGCCTCGGGGCTGAGTGTCGTGTCGTCACTCGTCGAGAGTTGGAAGAGTGCCAAGTGCCACTCCTGTAAAGGTTTGATTGACATGCATGCCGTGGTGCTGCTCACCGTAGGTGTTAAACCCCACCACCCGCGAGCGGCGCAGCAGTGCCGAGGCCTGCTCTAGATGGTCGACCGCTTCCAGCTCCATGCGGCGTAAGAAGCAGTCGCAGCCAATCATCAGCGATGGTGGCCCCAACCGTGCCGTCACCCCCTCAAGCATGCGATTGAGATCATCCAGTAACGGAGCAGGCTGCATTGCCGTCAGGACAATGCCGTTTTCCACCGCACAGTAAAAATTTAGGCTACCGTCGTCGTTCACGCGCTGAATCGAGCGCACGAAATGCTGTCCCCCAAGTTGTACCGCGAGGGGGTGCCGTGCAAATACCTCGGGCACGAGGGCCTCTAGCGAGACGCCGACCAAGTCAGCGTAGACACTGGCCGCGGGAAGGCCGTTCAGTTCCACCACGCGGCGGCGATCGCGGTCCGCTTCGGTCACGACCAGCTTATGCACCAACGGCAACAGATGATGGGTCGAGAACACTTCAAACGGTAGACACGTATTGATCATGACGACCACGGCGGCACGGCTGTGAAAGCGCCCGTTGGCATACACATGGGTGTGGGCAAGGTGGTTATCGTCACCGGCGGAGCCGCCAAAGCTGGGTATACGCCCCAGGGCTGCGTCCAGGGTCGCCAACACCTGCTCCTCACGGCTTGAAAGCCCGTCCAGCAAGGTCAGCGCAAAACTGTGCTCGTTCACCGGTGCCAGCGCCCGACGACGGCAGCGCTCGGTCAAGTCATCGACCAGCGGCTGGGCGTCACTCAGCGCAAAACGGTCCAGATCGTCGACCAGCGACGCTTCCATGGCGAATACCCGCTGATCAAAGCCAATCGCTACAATGCTGCCGCGATCATATCCCTCGGGGGTAATCTCGCCTGCTGTGGTGCAGCCACTGACCGGTACCGTCGGAAAAGCGCGGTCCAGCGCGGCCGATAAACGATCCAGATCATACTCGGCACTGCAGAAAAAAATGACGCCGCCAAGATCGGCATGGCTGAGGCCCTCGGCCAATGCTTGCACTGCCTGCTCGGCATTTGCCGATCGGCTGGCGACCACCACAGTGCCGTGGTTAGCGAGAGAAGTCGTCACGCTGCCATTTCTCCAACGCCAAATGCGTACGGGCGGCCGTCTGACGCAGCTCACCCAGGGCGTGATTCAGCTCGCCGGTAGCCGTCGTCTTGGCGACCAGTATCTCGAGCCGCTTGGCGTGCTTCGCCACCTGATGCGCCCCGATACTCAGCGCTTCACCGCGCAGTTGATGGGCCAGACGTGCAACCTGTTGGGTGTGCTCGTCAGACAAGGTGTCAAACTCGAGGTAAGCCGTAAACTGTGCCAGATAATCCTCGACTTGCCGGTGGTACAGGGCAATAAGCTCGCGCAGATGATCCTCGTCAAGGTTACTGGAAAGGCTGGCCAAGGTGTCCCCATTGAGCAGAGTGTCATCGCTTGAAGACGCAGTGGATTGCAGAGAAGCGTCCGTAGCCTCACCCAACTGAAACGCGAGAACGTTGCTCAACGCATTCGTTGATAGCGGCTTGGTGATGTAGTCGTTCATGCCCGCCTGCAGGCAACGCTGCCGGTCGTCCTCAACACCACCGGCGGTCATGGCCACGATGGGCACCTCGGCCAGCCAACCGCCCTGTGCACGCAGCTTGCGGGTGACATCCAGGCCATCCATATCGGGGAGCTGAATATCCATAAAAATCAGGTGGAAACGCTGAGCCGCCACCATGGCCAGCGCATCATGGCCACTTTCAGCACAGACCACATCGCAGCCCAGACGCGCCAGCAATTCAGTGGCGACTTTGCGGTTGATAGCGTTGTCTTCCACCAGAAGGAGTGACGTACCGGCGAAATGTGGCTGGGCCGAAGGGGCTGGAAGCTCCGTGCGCTGCTGGGGCGTCGCTTCCTCCAGGGGTAGTTGGCAGCGGAAGGTGCTGCCCTCACCCGGCTGACTATCAACACTCAACTGGCCCCCCATGGCATCGCTTAACCGCTTGGAAATGGCCAGCCCCAGGCCGGTGCCGCCAAAACGCCGGGCGACCGATGCATCGGCCTGCTGGAAAGGCTCGAACAGACGCTGTTGTTGTACATCGGTCAGGCCGCAGCCCGTATCACTGACGTCGAAGAGTAAATGGTCAGCCGTGGCCGAGACCCGCACAGAGACCGCCCCGTCATCGGTGAACTTGATGGCGTTGGCCAGCAGGTTGAGCAGAATTTGCCGTAGACGACCGGCATCCACCATTACCCAGGTAGGCACCTGTTCATCCACCTCGGTCGTGAGCATCAGCCCCTTGGCTTCAGCCCTTGGCTTGAACAGCGCCACGACGCTTTCCAGCAGCGGCTTGACCGCAGTGGCTGTCGTCTCAAGACGAAGATGACCGGCTTCAATTTTGGAAAAGTCCAAAATTTCATTGATCATCGCCAATAACTGATTGGCACTGTCATAGATCGTATTGGCGTAATCTTCGACCTGCCTCCGATTGGCGGGCTCCCGCAACAATTCGCTCATTCCGATGACGCCATTGAGCGGCGTGCGAATTTCATGACTCACCATGGCGAGAAAGTCGGATTTCGCCTGATTGGCTGCCTGGGCCTGCTCGGCGGTGACTTCCAATTGGCGGCTCATCGCTTCCTGGTCTCGCCGTGCAGCGGCGCTCTCGCGCATTTCCCGCACCAGAAAGACCACCACCAGCAATGCCGCCAGGCTCATTGCCATAATCAGGCTCATCAACAGCTTGTACAGCAGGCTAAGCTGGGCGCGCTCTTCCGTGGCAGACTCTGCCAGATAACCATTGATGGTGATCACCAGCCGTTCGGTGAGCCGAGTCAGCGCTTGCAGCTCGGTTTCCAACGCGGTGATCGGCATCTGCTCGAGAGTTTCGTGGGGCTCGAACATCGGGTCGAGAGTGTCAAGCTGCTGCTGGATATCATCGAGTAGCTGGCGCGCAGGCTCCATGCGGTTGAGCAACTCGCTGACCTCTCCTTCATTGAGCAAGGTAAGGCGGCTATAGAGCAGCTCAAATCCCAGTTCCAATTCATCCTGAGCACTCGGCGCTATCGGCCCCCGGGTTGCGTTGAGTAGCTGATTGAGCAACTGGACCGCATCGCGGTCCAGCTTATAAACCACCCAGGAAGTGTCTTCACGCAGTGTTTGGGTCAGGTTATCCTGCCGCCAGGCGGCGATTGTCGCCACGACCAGGGCTGCCGCAAACAGCACTACCGCGGCCATGGCAACCAGTTTGAAGCGCCAAGGGTAGCGCAGCAAACGAGGATAATGCGTCAAGGGAACGCTAGAGGACATTAATCAGCATCACCTGCCAGACGGCTCGAAAGCGCATTTTCTCACTCAGCAGGGCGTCATCCTGATCAAAGGGATACAGGACCCAAAGCGGGCCGTATTCTCGGACTGGAATCGCCTCACCATCGCGTTTGAGTGCCAGAATGACATCGTAGTCATAAAAATCACTGACCGGGATTTCAGCCTCGTAGCCATTCAGCGCCAGGACATTGACGTTGCCCTCCTCCACGCCCAAGTGTGCCAGCAAGTCGCGCATCAGCGGGCCTTCATAATGATTCCGGCTGTCGGTCCAGGGCGTGCTCGTGGCAAAATCATGCTGCGGCAGTTGCTCCAGCATCTTGCGATCAAAATGCGCTTCGTCATCGACATTCGTGTGGGCAATATCACCCACAACTTTCAGAATCACCGGCCCCGTCGGCGCATGGCTTTCAACTGACGAGGACGCGACCCCCGCCAGCGGAATGCTGAACGCCAGCAGGACGGCTCTCAATAAAAATGCCTTCACTGCGATATCCCCTTCGGGCAACTAGCGGACAATCATGACCGACATCTTGGCATGATGTACCACGTGCTCGGCGTTGGGCCCAAGTACGTAATCGACAAACTTGCGCTTGGTATGCGAGGCCATGACGATCAGGTCGATATCCAGCTGTTTACCGACCTTGATGATCGCCTCCCATGGTGAACCGTCGACAATCACGCTTTGGGTATTGATTGTTTCAGGCACGTGCTCTTCTATAAAAGCATGTTGGGCGTCCTTGACGGCCTCATGCGCCTTCTTGGAGAAGTCTTTAGGAAAATACGCCCCCACCATGGGCATCTTGAAGTCCGGCAGCACCGTCACCACGTGTAGCGACGCGTCAAACGTCTGGCACAGTTTGATGGCCGTGGGCAACGCCTTGCCCCATGAACTCTCTTCATTGAGATCAACGGGCAGTAAAATTTTGT
Organism: Halomonas sp. Mc5H-6; assembly: GCF_024124705.1. Classification (NCBI taxonomy): domain Bacteria; kingdom Pseudomonadati; phylum Pseudomonadota; class Gammaproteobacteria; order Oceanospirillales; family Halomonadaceae; genus Halomonas; species Halomonas sp. Mc5H-6. The sequence continues at coordinate 149,051 of NZ_JAMXSI010000002.1, read as the reverse complement.
AGTACATGACAGCCCCTCCTCACGCGGCATTGGCCTTGGTAGTGCGACCCTCGGCGTCCCGCCGACGGCGCTGTAGCATGACGATCAGAGCGAACATGGCGAGAGCGGGTATCCAGATCCACTCTTTTGTCCAGCGGTCCACCGGTGCCAGCACTTCGACGATTTCCTGATCGAAATCAAAGCCCAGGTCTGCTGCATCACTGCCGTAGGTCACCATATCGACGATGGCTTCATCGTTTTCTGTCAGCAGCATCAGTCCCAGGTTATCCAGGCGCTCCTGCCCACTATCACCTTCCGGCACCGGCACCAAAATGTAGGTGGTCAAGGGATCGCCATAATCATCCTGGCCACTAATCTGGACTCTTAGCGACGATCCCTCATCGACATTACCCAGGGTTTCAACGAACTCGGTGGGCTCGGTAGACCGATAAGGATCGTGAATCATATCCATGAAAAAGCCTGGACGGAAAAGCGCAAAGGCCACCACAAGCAATACGACCGACTCATACCAGCGGTTACGCGTAATCATGAAGCCTTGAGTCGCGGCCGCAAAAATCAGCATCGCCACCGTCGCCACCACAAAGATCAACACCCCTTGCAGCGGTGTCACGTCAATCAAGAGCAGGTCGGTGTTGAAGATGAACAGGAAGGGCAGGGCTGCGGTGCGCAGACTGTAGTAAAACGCCTGGAAACCGGTGCGAATCGGATCGCCCCCGGACACTGCAGCCGCTGCAAACGAGGCAAGCCCCACCGGTGGCGTAACATCCGCCATGATGCCGAAATAAAACACAAACAGGTGCACGGCGATCAGCGGTACCAGCAGGCCATTTTGAGCCCCCAGTTGAATGATCACTGGCGCCAGCAAGGCCGATACCACAATGTAGTTGGCAGTAGTAGGCAGCCCCATGCCGAGAATCAAGCTGAGTACCGCGGTAAACAGCAAAATCAGCAACAGGTTGCCCATTGCCAGGGTTTCGACCACATCGGCCAACACCAGCCCGACCCCGGTCTGGGAAACCGCCCCGACAATGATACCCGCCGTCGCCGTCGCAATGCCGATACCGATCATGTTACGGGCACCGGTCACCAGCCCGTTCCACAGATCCAGAGCGCCTTCACGCAGGTCGGAGGCAATATCGCTGCGACCACGAAAATACGCGGTAATCGGGCGCTGGGTCAGCATGATAAAGATCATGAACACCGTGGCCCAAAAAGCGGATAGCCCTGGCGACAGGCGCTCGACCATCAAACACCATACCAATACGATCACGGGCAGAATGTATTGCAAACCGACCAGCACCGTGGGGCGGGTTTGCGGCAGTTTGAGCACCGGCTCATTGGGGTCATCGACTTCCAGCTCAGGATAGCCCGAAGCCAGTTTGAGCAATGCGACATAAACCGCCGCCAACGCCAGACCGATGACCCAGGGCGCAGCCGGTCCCAGCACGGGTTGCAACCAGCCCAGGCCGTAATACACCGCAAACGCCGTGATCATCATCAGCAACAGGCCAGCCAAAAAGCCCGTCACCTTGCGGACGAGCGGCTTGGGTGGGTTGCTGCTTTCAAGCCCCTGCATATTGGCTTTCAGGGCTTCCAGATGAACGATATAAATCAGCGCGATATAGGATATCAGCGCGGGCAGAAATGCGTGCTTGATGACTTCGACATACGAAATACCCACGTACTCGACCATCAGAAACGCGGCGGCCCCCATCACGGGCGGCATGATTTGCCCGTTGACCGAGGAGGCGACTTCGACAGCACCGGCCTTCTCCGAGGAGAAGCCCACGCGTTTCATCATGGGAATGGTAAAGGTACCGGTGGTCACCGTATTGGCAATCGAGGAGCCCGAAATCAAGCCGGTCATGCCCGACGCCACCACCGCCGCTTTGGCCGGGCCGCCCTTGTAGTGCCCAAGCAGCGAAAACGCGACTTTAATGAAGTAGTTACCGGCGCCCGCTTTATCCAGCAAGGCACCAAACAATACGAACAGGAAGACAAAGCTGGTGGACACCCCTAGCGCAATACCGAACACCCCTTGGGTGGTTAACCATTGATGGTTAACCAGTCCATAAAGACTGACACCACCGTGGGCCAGCATGCCTGGCATCCAGGGCCCGGCCAGCGAATAGAATAAAAACACGGAGGCAACAATCATTAGCGGCGGCCCTAGAGCACGTCGTGTCGCTTCCAGCAACAGCAAAATCCCCGCCACCCCGACGACGACATCGATCAACAATGGCGCGCCAGGGCGCTCCGACAAGCCTTCGTAGAAGATGAACATGTAGGCGCCACAAAACGCGGCCACCGCCGCCAGCACCCAGTCTTGCAATGGAATACGATCGCGGGGCGAACGCTTGAGCGCAGGGTATGCCATGTACGCCAAGAACAGCGCAAAAGCCAAATGAATCGAACGGGATTGAGTTGCGTTAAATACCCCGAAGCCAACGATGTAAGGCAACGGCGACGCGATCCACAGTTGAAAAAGTGACCACACCGCGGCGATCCCTACCAGCAGCTTGCCAGGCATTCCCGCCGGTTTACGAGACCCGGAATCCGTAGAAGCCACCAGATCTTCAAGATCAACATTTGACCCACCGGTCTTGGTGTTATCCGTTGTCATATGCATGCCCTGCAAAAATATGGATGACAATGAGGAATGCCAATAAGAGGCCCTGGAGCAATCCAGGCGACATTCCAAACACAGCGCGCGGCCCCGTGAGAGACCGCGCGCACATCTTTCAATCGGTGATTAACACCCAGTACCGATAACCTTACTCTTCGATCCAGCCCTGCTCGACGTAGTAACGCTTGGCACCATCATGCAGAGGTGCAGACAGGCCTTGCGTCACCATGTCCTGAGCATCCAGATTTTCGAAGGCAGGGTGTAGGCGCTTGAAACGGTCAAAGTCGTCGAATACCGCTTTAACGGTTTCGTAGACCACATCGTCGTCGGCATCCGCGGAGGTCACGAACGTCGCAGCCACACCGAACGTCTCGACATCGTCGGGGTTGTTTTTATACAGACCGCCGGGAATCACAGACGTGGAGTAGTAGGGATATTCGTCAACAATGCCCTGAATATCGTCGTCGTTCATCGGGATCAGGCGTGAGTCCACCGTGGTGGTCGCTTCCTGAATGGAACCGTTCGGGTGGCCGACCACATACACCATGGCATCGATGTTGTTGTCAGACAGTGCAGCAGCCTGCTCAGCGGCATCCAGCTCGGAGACCAGGGAGAAGGTGTCTTCGTCCCAGCCTTTGGCATCCATCACAACTTCCATAGTGTTGCGCTGACCTGAGCCCGGGTTGCCGATATTAACGCGTTTGCCTTCGAGGTCATCCAGCGTTTCGATACCGGAGTCTTCACGGGCCAGCAGTGTCAACGGCTCGCCATGAATACGGAAGACGGCACGCAGTTCCTCAAACGCATCTCCCTCGAAATTCCCGGTACCGTTGTAGGCTTGGAACTGAACGTCGGACTGGGCAACCCCCATATCCAGCTCGCCGGATTTGATGCCGTTAATATTGGCAACCGAGCCACCGGTCGATGGTGCGTTACAACGGATGTTGTGCTCGTCGCTGCCGCGATTGACCAGGCGACAGACGGACTGGCCGACGACGTAATAAACCCCGGTCTGGCCACCGGTACCGATGGTAATGAATTGTTCGTCTTCCTGTGCCATTGCGGGAGAAGCAAAGGCAGTAGCAGCAAGTAGCGAGCCTGAGAAGGCAGCGGTAGAAAATGCATGGCGTTTCATGAATACACCTCTTTATCTTGATGTTATGAGGATTGTGCGTTGGCCCCCACCTGCGCCTTATTTGTGCAGGTTGATGGATCCAAAACGTTTTCAAGACAATCTGTTATCAGCATCGACAGTTTCTGTCGGCTTTCACTACTTTAGCGAAAAAAAACCTCGTTGGCGAAATCAGATACACCTGACAGCAAACTTCGTTTACCCATTTATAGGTTCAGTGTAGCGGTCTTCACCGTTTAGGGAGCGTTAACCACTATTCCGCTTTGGCATGGGCCGTGGGGTATCAGTCAACGTTATAGCCCAGCACACGCGGCAGCCACAGCGCGATGCTCGGGAAAATGGCCACCAGTGCCAACGCGCAGCCCATCGCCACCACGAACAACAAGGCCCAGCCCAGTGTCTGTTCAAGACGGATTTTGGCCACCTCCGTGGTGACCATCAAATTCACGGCCACTGGTGGTGTAAACTGCCCGATGGCAATATTCATGGCGAGTAATATGCCGAACCACACTGGATTCCATTCAAAGTGCTGCATGACCGGAATCAGGATCGGCATCATGATCAGATAAATCGAGATCGCATCCAGCAGCATTCCGGCCACCAGCACGGCCAGCATCACCAGAATCAGCAGCAGCACGCCGTTATCGGTCAAGCCAATAATCCACTCCGCCAAATGGCGAAACGTGCCCAGCATGGTGCCCGCCCAGGCAAAGATACCCGCCAGAGCGATAATCAGCATCACCACGCCTGAAATAATGGCCGCTTCGCCAAACAGCTCCCATAAGTCCCGCCATGACAGCTCGCGAGTGAGAAAAAGCCCGACGACGGCGCCGTAGGCGACCGCCACCACCGCGGCTTCCGTCGGAGTAAAGAGCCCGGAGCGTAGCCCGCCCAGGATCAGCACCGGTGCGAATAATGCGGGCAAAGCCTGCCTGAAGGTGTCTCTTACCGTCAGCCGCTCAGCGCCCTCCAATGGTGTCCCCCCTTCCCATCCGTAGCGTCTGGCTACCAGCAGTGCCGGTAGCAACAGCGCCAGGCCAGCGAGCACCCCCGGAAACAACCCGGCGGCAAACAAGGCACGCAGATCGACACCCGGCACGACAATGGAATAGAGAATCAACGCAACGGAGGGAGGTATGAGAATCGCGGTGGAGGCCGAAGCCGCAATCAGGGTGGCAGAAAACGGCTTTGGGTAGCCCGCCTTGGTCATGCTCGGCAGCATCACCATCGCCACCGCCGCCGCATCTGCGGGACCAGAACCGCTCATGCCCCCCATAATCATGCATACCAGCACCGCGACCAGCGCCAAACCGCCATGGCGCGGGCCAATCAACGCCTGGGCAAAACGCACCAGGCGCAGCGCGACACCGGCACGCTCGAAAATCAGCCCGGTTAAGATAAATAGCGGAATCGCGATCAGCGGGTATTTGGCAATACTGTTGTAGGTGTTGGTGCCGAGGGTCGCCAGCATATCCGGCGACAGCCCTATAACGATCCCCACCGCCCCCGAAAGCGCTAGCGAAAACGCCACCGGCACACCCGCGATCAGCAATCCGGCGAACGCCAGAATCATCCACACGTCAGGCGTCATCGCCAAACCTCCCGGTCAGACGATCGCGTGTTTGCTCCAGCAAACGCCACAGCATGGCGGCAGACAACACCGGCAGCCAAACGATATACCACCACTGCGGCAGGCCAAGCCCAGGCGACAGCGACTCCCACTGGTATTCCTGCCAGGCAAGCTTGCCGCCGTACCAAGTGATCAAGCCCAGTACGATGGCACCACATAGCGCCTGAAAAAAAATCAGGGCACGTCGATATTTGAGCGGCAGTGCGCGTTCCAGAAAGCTGATCCGGATATGGCGGTTACGCCGCAGCGCCACCGACGCCCCGGCGAAGGTCAGCACGACCAGCAGGAACACCGAAAACTCCTCGGTGAAGGAAAACGACCCGCCGGTTAAATAGCGCGTGATCACGTTGCCCAGGCTAATCAATGCAATAATGATCAATGCCAGCGCGCCCAGCCAGCGCTCAGGTCGCGCATCAGGAAAGCCTTTCATGGCAGCCTCACAGCGAAAAACTCCCAGCCTTGACGACTGGGAGACACAACATCAAGGGTGACTAACGTGCGTCGATAGCGGCTTGTGCGGCCTCGACCAGGTCTTCGCCAATGCGGGGTGCCCACTCTTCGTAGACGGACTGCGTTGCGTCGACAAACGCCTGGTACTGCGCATCGGTAAGCTCAGTCACCGTCACGCCGCGTTCTTTAATGGCCTCAAGCCGCTCGCTTTCCTGTTCACGGGTCATGGCGATTTCCCACTCGCCGGCTTCAACCGCGGTTTCGCGCAGCAGCGTTTGCTGTTCTTCACTCAATGATTGCCACACCTGCTGGTTGACGGCAAAAATCAGCGGGTCATTCATGTAGTTCCAGAGCGTCAGATGCTCCTGGCCGACCTGGTCAATGCGCGCCACATCAAATACCGAGAGCGGGTTTTCCTGGCCATCAACCGCACCGGTCGTCAACGCTGGCTGAGCGTCGGTCCAGCTCATTTGTGTCGGGTCGGCATCCAGCGCGGAGAACGTATCCTGGAACAGCGGCGAGCCCACTACGCGGATTTTCAAGCCGTCCAAATCACTCGGCTCACTGATGGGGCCTTGTGAATTGGATACCTGGCGAAAGCCATTTTCACCCCAGGCCAGCGGAATAACTCCCCGTGACTCAATCGCTTCAAATACCATTTCTCCGGCCTCACCACCGGTGACCGCATCCACCGCGGCTTCGTCAGGAATGAAAAACGGCAACGAGAAAAGGTTGAGCTCGGGCACCTGCGGCGACCAGTTGATGGTCGAGCCCACAGCAGCGTCAATAAGCCCCGACCGCATGGCCGAGAATTCGCGGGTCTGATCACCGGATACCAACTGAGAGTTGGGATACACCCGCATTGTCAGTTCGCCATCGCTGCGTTCCTCGACCAGTTCTGCCCACTTCTCCGCCGCCTGCCCCCAAGGGAAAGCGTCAGACAAAACGGTTGAAACCGAGAGTTCGCGCGCCTGGGCAGATAGCGAGAAAGACAGCAACATTGCACCGGCCAAGCCGGTAGACAGGCAAGCCATTGAGCGTGTCAGCGTCATGATAGATCCTTTTTTATCGGTTTTTATGGTGGCGTGTTCAACGGCGCAACGCCGCTGACAGTGCCCCGCTTCATTGTAAGCACTTCACTAACAAAAGGAAGACACCGAAGGTCGGCATCGTTCACCTAGAAGGAGACGGAAATGCGGTGACTTACGGCACTATCATTTTGGCAGTCTCCCAAGCTGATACAATGGCGAGCATCTCCATCTGTCAACGGACATTAACGTGCCCCTACGCGACCTGCTGCTCGGCCTCTTTGTCATCACTGTCTGGGCGTTGAATATCATCGTCATCAAGGTCGGTGTCACAGAACTCCCGCCGCTGCTGCTGACCACGCTGCGCTTTACGCTGGTCGCTGTACTGCTGGTGCCCTTTTATCCTGTGTCGCGAGCCCAACTGCCATTTTTGCTATTACTTTCCTTCACCTTCGGCAGCCTGCATTTTGGCCTGCTGTTTATTGGCTTACAGCAGGCCGAGGCGGGTACGGGTGCGCTTTTAGTGCAGATGGGCACGCCCTTTGCCACGCTACTGGCGGTGATCTTTCTGAAAGAAAAGCTCGGCCCCAAACGCGTTATTGGGCTGCTGCTCTCGTTTGCGGGCATTATCGTATTGGCGGGTGGCCCCACCTTACCGACGCCTCTCCCCCTGGCGATTCTTCTGTGCAGTGCCATGGGCTGGGCGGTATCGCAGCTGTTAATCAAACGCGGCCCACCCATTGCGCCGCTGGCGTTGGCGGGCTGGGTCGCGCTGTTCGCGGTACCTCAGGTAGGGCTGGGGTCTTGGCTGTTTGAGAGCGGCCAATGGCAGGCAATTCAGCAGGCGAGCTGGTTGGGCTGGGGGGCGATGATTTACACCGCCGTGATGTCATCGATTGTTGCCTACGGCATCTGGTACGCCCTGTTACGCCGCCACCCGGTCAATCGCGTGGTCCCCATGACGCTGCTCGTACCGGTTTTGGCGGTCGGCCTCGGGGCGCTATTGATGGGTGACAGTCTGGGTGTGCATAAACTGGCGGGCGGCGGCCTGGTGGTCGCAGGCATTGCCCTGATTGTGCTTAATATCGGCCCTCGCCCCCGGCCAACTTAATTTTCCGGCTGACAAAACCCGGTCAGGGCGGGTACCGATACACAGTCACCCACGCCAATTCCCCGTTCAGCAAAGTAACCCGCATTGACCTCAAGGGCCGCATGATAGGCAGCCCCCGGCGCATAAGAGGGGCAGTCAGCTGGCGACGACGATTCGCAGGGCTGCATGGTATCAATGGCGACGATACGCCCTGCGGCGTCGATGAAGGCGATGTCCAGCGGAATCAGCGTTTGATACATCCAGAACCCATTATTGGCCGACCGTTCGTTGTCGAAAACAAACAGCATGCCGCGCTTTGCGGGGAGGTGCTCGCGTTGCATCAACCCCCGCTGACGTTCAGCCAATGTATCGGCCAGTTCGACATCGAGGCGATGCGGGCCTTGCTGGGTATGGATCGCCAACGACAGCGTTTCGGCGTCGTCCGGCGTCGCTTGCGCCCACAGTGACGCCCCGGGTAGCCATAACGACAGCGGTAGTATGATGGATGCTTTCAGCAGCGACCGGCGGTTCATGGTCATGATGTTTTCCTTGTCTTATCGGGCGCTATTAACGCCGTGTCCGGGCATCAGGTGAATGCCCCCTGCCAATAGCGATACATGCACCGCCGCGCCGGGGGTCAATTGATTACGTCGTGCCGCATGGGTGGCAATATCGAAACGTAGCAGATCGCCGTGTTGAACGCGCAATGCCACCGAGGTCATGCCGCCTAGCACGACCAGCTCATCGACCGTCGCGGCAATCGGGTTTTCCCGATCGCCAAGCGAAGGACGGCCGCGACGATGGAGCACGATATCCGAGGGTGGCAGGTACCATGCCACATGCTCATTGATATTAAGCCCGTCGAGCCCCGAGGCAACGTCCAGTTGATCGTTGCCCCAGCGCAAACGGCGCGCTCCACCGACCTCGACCACCTGGCCTTCAAAGACGTTATGCCGATCCAGCAGCCGGGCGACGTTAGGCGAGGCAGGGGTTCTGAACAGGGTGTCAGGCGACGCTTGTTGCAAACTGCGACCGTTATGCAGCACACAGACCTGATCCGCCAGCGCGGCGGCTTCTTCCAGGTCGTGGGTGACCAACACGATGGGGATCGAGATTTGCTGGCGAAGCCTGGCCAGCTCGCGCTGCAGCCGTCGCCGGGTTACCTGGTCCACCGCCGAAAACGGCTCGTCGAGCAGCAGCACCTGAGGCTCGCGAGCCAGCGCACGGGCCAGGGCCACACGCTGACGCTGGCCGCCGGAGAGCTCGCTGGGATAGCGATTTTCCAGGCCTTTCAGGCGCACCGTTTCAAGCCATTGTTCCGCCTGAAGGCGGCGCCTGGCGGACGGCAAATGCCGCAGCGCAAGCGCAATGTTGGCCAGGGCGGTCAAGTGAGGAAACAGCGCATAGTCCTGAAACACCATGCCGACCCGGCGCTGCTGGGGCGATAGCGAGCGCTTACCCCGGGAATCAAACCACGTCTGCCCTGCACACTCAACGCGCCCCTGCTGCGGGCGGTAAAGCCCGGCAACGGCGCGCAGCAGGGTGGTTTTACCGCTCCCCGACGGCCCCACTAGGGCCAACAGCTCGCCGGGCAAGCAGCTGAACTCGGCGTTGAGTGGAATCGGCCCGCTTTGCTGGGCACTCACCATCAACCTAGCCACGCCCCCACCTCCGGCGACCCGCCAGGCCATAGACCACGCCCAGGGTGGTGAACGACACCAAAAGCAACAACGCTGCCATCAGGGCCGCCCCCTGCTCGTCAAAGGCCTGCACCCGGTCGTAAATGGCAATCGCCAGCGTGCGGGTTTCGCCGTCTATTGCCCCACCGACCATCAGAATGACGCCAAACTCGCCCAGGGTGTGGGCGAAGGTCAGCGCGGTAGCGGACAGGATGCCCGGCCACACCAGCGGTAACTCGATGCGCAGCAGCGTTTGCCACGGACTTAGCCCGCTGCACCACGCCGCTTCGCGCAGGTTATGGGGGATATTCTCAAAGGCGCGCTGAATCGGCTGCACGGCAAAGGGAAGGTTGGCGACCAGTGAGGCCAGCAGGATACCGCTGAAGGTGAAGTTGAGCCCCCCGCCAGTGAGCGACATCCATAGCTGGCCGACCGGCGCTTCGCGGCCAAAACTCTGCAGCAGATAAAACCCCAATACGGTTGGCGGCAGCACCAGCGGCAGTGCCACCAGCGCCTCGCAGAGGCCTTTGCCGCGAAAGCGGGCACTCGCTAACCAGCGGCCCAGAAAGATCCCCAACGGCAGCAAAAAAGCACACGTCAGCGCCGCCAGGCGGAATGACACAGAAAGCGCCGACCAATCCATCAGTCTGTACTAAACCCATAGTGTTGAAAGATCGCCCGCCCCTCTGCCTGCTGGAGCCAGGCATAGAAGGCCTGCGCTGCCTCGCCCGCTTGGCGGGTGAGCACCATGCGCTGGCGCAGTGGCTCATGCCAGCCCTCCGGAATGAGCATGTACTCACTTCGCTCCGCTAACGGCGGCGCCAGCGCCAGTGAATAGGCCACCAGTCCGCCTTGGGCATCGTCGGAAAGCGCGAACTGCGTCGCCTGGGAAACATTTTCGCCCAGCACCCGCAGCGGTTCGGTTTGAGACCAAAGCCCCGCATGGGTAAGCGCTTGCTTCGCGGCAACGCCATAGGGTGCGTGCTCGGGATTGGCAAGCGCAATGCGCGGCCGTTCACCGTTCGCATAGCGCGCCAGCGCCTTTTCAACCCCGGCCAATGGCATGTCTTCGCCAGGCGCCTCGCCTTGCCCCGCCCGCTGCAGCCACACCAAACGCCCGACGGCGTAAATCACACCCTCATCACGGGTATAACCCTCGTCGTGCAGCGCTTCTACGTAGCGCTCATCGGCGGAGAGAAAAAGCTCGAAGGGCGCGCCCTGGGCAATCTGGCGGCGAAAATTGCCCGACGAGCCAAAGTTCAGCCGCAGCGTGTGGCCGGTTTCATGCTCGAAGCGTTCGGCGGCCTCCGTCAGCGCAAACTGCAAATCCGAAGCCGCCGCCACCGTTGCAGTCCCCGCCGATGCGGGCATCGCCACCGCCAGCAGCCACGCCATCCACAGGCCACACCCACACAAGCCACGCACGCTTAGCCCGCCTGTGGGGGAAGGTGTTGTTCGGTAATCTCCATCACTTTCATGGTGTTGGTACCGCCATGAGCATTCATATGATCACCGCGGGTCAGAATCACGTAATCGCCAGGCTTGGCGACCCCCTGTTTTACCAACAGCTCAAGGGCGCGGTCATTAAGCTCAGTGGCGCTCATTTCAGAGGTATCAAACGGCAGTGATACCACACCGCGGTAGAGCGCCATGCGCCGCTGGGCGATGGGGTTATGCGCCAGACCGACAATCGGCAGCCCCGAGCGGATTCGCGAGGCAATCAGCGGGGTATAGCCCGACGAGGTCATACAGGCGATGGCTGTGACACCTTGCATGTGGTTGGCCGCGTACATGGCTGAGAGCGCAATGGTCTCGTCCGGGCGGGTGAAACCTTCGTGGATGCGGTGGCCCGACTCCTGGGCGGTTTTTTCGCGCTCGGCCCCCAGGCATACCCGTGCCATGGCGTCGACGGTCTCGACGGGATAATCCCCCGCAGCGGTTTCCGCCGAAAGCATCACCGCGTCGCTGCCGTCCAGCACGGCGTTGGCCACGTCGAACACCTCGGCACGCGTTGGCAACGGTGACGCAATCATGCTTTCCATCATTTGCGTGGCCGTGATGACCGCGCGGTTGAGCGTACGCGCCCGCTTGATCATGCGCTTTTGCACACCCACCAGTTGGGCATCGCCAATCTCGACGCCAAGGTCGCCACGCGCAACCATCACCGCCTCGGAGGCTTCGATAATGCCATCCAGCGTGGCGTCATCGGCCACCGCCTCGGCGCGCTCCACCTTGGCAACCAGGCCGATATCTTTCCCTGCCTCACCCAGCAGTCGACGTGCTTCGAGCATGTCGTCAGCCGAGCGCGGGAAGGAGATGGCCAGGTAATCCACACCGATCTCGACCGCCGTTTTCAGGTCTTCCTTGTCTTTCTCGGTGAGGGCCGGGGCCGAGAGCCCCCCGCCCTGCTTGTTAATGCCCTTGTTGTTGGACAGCTTGCCGCCCACCACGACCTGGGTGTGAATCTGCGTGCCCTCGACGCCGGTGACATCCAGCACCACGCGGCCATCGTCGAGCAACAAGCGGTCGCCCGCCACCACGTCATCGGCAAGCGTCTTGTAGTCGCAACCGACCCGGGCGCTGTCGCCCGCCTCGCCGTCCATTGCCATATCGAGAATAAACGGCTGACCTTCCTTAAGGGTGACCGCGCCCTCTTTGAAGCGCGCGACGCGGATCTTCGGCCCCTGGAGGTCACCCAGTGCGGCCACACTTCTGCCCAGCTTGGCGGCAGCTTTACGCACTTCTTGAAGTCGGCGCCGATGATCCTCGGCGCTGCCGTGGGAAAAGTTCAGCCGCACTACATCGACGCCCGCGGCGAGCATGGCATCCAGCACGCCCTCGCGGTCGCTGGCGGGCCCCAAGGTGGCGACGATTTTGGTGCGGCGGATGGAGGAATGGTGCAGTGCGTTCATAAAGCTCCCAGGCGCTTGACGTTGATGATCACTAGCCTAACAGTATAACGCTCGAAACATGACCGCTATGCAACACCTCAAGTTAATCGGCGAGGTGAATACGCAACGACAACGGATATTCGTCACAGTTGTTGCCATCGCCGCCCCGATCCACCACCAAAAACTCGCCTTCGCGGTCCAGCACCGATTGAATGGCGTGCCAGGTGCCCGCGTGGTAGTTCACCCCTTGTCGGCCATCGGTCACAAAGGCACGCACATCGCCAGGCTTAATAACCTCTCCCGGCGGAGCGACCACGACAATAAACCACTCTTCATGCAGCGGCATAAACGCCTGGCTGCCCTGCGGGTGCCGCTCCAGGAAGGTGAGTTCCAACGGCAGAGTGACCGGCTGGCTGACGAAGATGTTAATCAGGGTACGGGCGTTTTCGCCCAGAGTTTCCACCTTGGCCAAGTCATGGTGGCGCTGGGTGCGCCCGGCATTTATGGGAAACGACGCGGAAGTACGCGCATCGATCACATCGCCAAAAGGGGCAAAGGCCTCCGGCGTCAACGGCTCGGCTTTGAGTTCCAGCATTGCGGCTCCTTAGCGAGATGACAGTTTAAGAGAGGCATGCCGATTGACATCTTTATACAACAAGTACCTGAACGGCCCTGGGCCAGCGGCGTAGCAGGCCTGGGGACAGAAGGCACGTAGCCACATGAAATCCCCGGCTTCGACTTCCACCCAGTTTTGATTGAGGTGGTAAACGGCTTTGCCCTCCAGCACATAAAGGCCATGCTCCATGACATGGGTTTCATCGAAAGGAATCACGCCCCCGGGCTGGAAGGTGACGATATTGACGTGCATATCGTGGCGAACATCCGCCGGGTCAACAAAGCGCGTGGTCGCCCAGCGGCCTTCGGTGCCGGGCATTTCGATGGGGGCTATATCCTGCTCGTTGGTGACAAACGCCTTGGGCACCTCCAGCCCTTGCACATACTCGTAGGCCTTGCGCAGCCAGTGAAAGCGCACCGGGTCACGGCTTTCGTTGCGCACCTGCCAATGGCTACCCGGCGGGATAAACGCATAGCCACCGGGTCGCATGGTATGGCGCTCGCCTGCCAGCGTCAGGGTTAACTCCCCGTCGACCACGAACAGCACACCCTCGGCCTGAGGGTCCAGCTCCGGCTTGTCGCTGCCCCCCTCCGGCTGCACTTCCATGATGTATTGGGAGAAGGTCTCGGCAAACCCGGACAGCGGCCGCGCCAGCACCCACAGCCGGGTACCTTCCCAGAACGGCAGATTACTGGTGACGATATCGCGCATCACGCCCTTGGGGATCAGCGCGTAGGCTTCAGTAAACACTGCTCGGTCCGCGGTTATCTGGGTTTGCGGCGGATGCCCGCCGGTGGGCGCGTAGTAGGTAGGAGAAGGCGTTTCAGGCATTTTATCCTCATCAGCTAGCGATATGTCATGGGCTGCGCCAGCCAGCGCAGCATTGTTATGTATGCGTCCTTGTATACGATATTACGCTAGAGGACCGCCGAGATGAACTGCTTCAATTCAGCCGTTTGAGGCGCGGCAAACAGCTCGCCAGGTGCTCCCTCTTCGTGGATGCGTCCCTCATGCATAAACACCACGCGGTCGGCCACGTCCCGGGCAAAGCTCATTTCGTGGGTGACCAGAATCAGCGTCATGCCTTCGGCCGCCAGCGTTTCCAGTACGCGCAGCACCTCGCCGACCAGTTCCGGGTCAAGCGCCGAGGTCACCTCGTCGCATAGCATCACCTTGGGGCGCATGGCGAGCGCCCGGGCAATGGCAACGCGCTGCTGCTGACCACCGGAAAGCTGCGCCGGGTAAGCATCGTATTTATCCGAGAGGCCAACTTTCTCAAGCACTTCATCAGCGATTTTTTCAACGTCAGCCTTTCCCTCGCCGCGCACCACGATGGGCGCCAGGCAGACGTTTTCACCCACGGTCTTATGGGGAAACAGGTTGAAGCTCTGGAACACCATGCCGACATTTTCACTCAGTTCCTTGGGTGACATGGAAGCCGCATCAAGCTTTTTATCGGCAATGGTGATCTGGCCGCTGTCGTGTTTTTCGAGCTGATTCAGGCAGCGCAGCAGGGTGCTTTTACCCGAGCCGCTGCGGCCAATAATGGCGACGACTTCGCCTTGCGCAACCGAAAGGTTAATGCCTTTCAACACTTCCAGGTCGCCAAAGGCTTTATGAACGTTATCAACGCAGACCAGCGTCATAGAGCTTTTTCTCCAGATAGCGCGCATAGCAGGAAAGCGGGTAGCACAGCGCGAAGTAAAGAAGGGCCACGAGGGCAAAGATGGTGAAGGGTTCAAAGGTGGCGTTGTTGAGCATGGTGCCGGCCTTGGTCAGCTCGACAAAACCGATGATGGACGCCAGTGCCGTGCCTTTGATGACCTGCACAGAGAACCCCACCGTGGGCGGAATGGACAGGCGCAGCGCCTGGGGCAGAATCACATGCCGCATGGTCTGGAAATAGTTCATCCCCAGCACCTGCGATGCATGCCACTGCCCTTTGGCCACCGCCTCCAGGCACCCCCGCCAGATGTCGCAAAGAAAGGCGCTGGTGAATAGCGTGAGCGCAATGGAGGCCGCAAGCCAAGCTGAAATCTGATGGCCCATGGCGGCGGCGCCAAAGAAGATCAGAAACAGCTGCATCAGCAACGGCGTGCCCTGGAAAAGGTCGACATAAAGTGAGGTCAAACGTTGCAGCCAGCGGTTGCTGGAAAGGCGCATGAAGGTCAACAGCAACCCCACCGTGGCGCCACCGACAAACGCGATCAGCGATAGCAAGATGGTCCAGCGAGTCGCCAGCAGCAGGTTGCGCAAAATATCCCAGAAGGTGAACTCGATCATCGTTGCTCTCCTTGCTGATAGGCGAATACGCGCTTGCCCACCAGCATGAAGCTACGCCGCATGCCAAAGGCGAGCAGCAGATAGATCAACGTGATCAGCAGGTAGACTTCAAAGCTGCGGAAGTTGCGCGACTGGATAAAGTTCGCCGCGTAGGTCAGATCAAACACCGAAATCTGCGACACCACCGCCGAACCCAGCATGACGATAATCGACTGGCTGATGAGCGCGGGGTAAACCCGCGCAAAGGCGGGCACCAGCACCACGTGGCGATAGCTTTGCAGCGTGGTCATGCCCAGCGCCCGCCCGGCCTCCAGCTGCCCTTTGGCCGTGGCACTGATACCGGCACGTAGTATCTCGGCGCTGTAGGCAGCCAGGTTGAGCGTCATGGCGATAAACGCCGCAGTAATGGCATCGATTTTGATGCCGAGCCCCGGTAGCCCGAAGAAGATAAAGAACAGTTGCACGATAAAGGGTGTGTTACGGGTCAATTCGACGTAACCGCCGAGCCCCCAACGCACCCAGGGCTGCGCGTTCGCACGCATGTAGGCCACGACCACCGCCAGTGCCAGCCCCGTCAAGGTGGTCACCACGGTCAAGATGACCGTGGTGGTAAGACCTTTGAGCAGCTCACTGACGTAGGGCAACAGGGTAAGAAAATCGAGTGTTGGCCCCATGATGACCCTCAGCTACCGAAGTTTTCAGGCAGGTCGGCACTGAACCAGCGCTGGGACATCTCATTCAAGGTGCCATCTTCAAGCGCCTGGGCGATCAGGCGGTTCACCTCTTCCATCAACGCCGGTTCGTTCTTGTTCATACCCACGTAGCAGGGTGAATCTTTCAACTGATACACCAGCGAGGGCGCTCGGTCGCTGTTGCGCTCGGCGATCTCGGCCGCTACCACATTCCCGGTGGCGACATAGTCGACCTGGCCGGAAAGAAACGCAGAAATGGTGGTGGCGTTATCTTCAAAGCGCTGCACCGTGGTGGAGTCTGGTGCAATCTCGGAAAGCTCCATATCTTCCACGGCACCACGGGTTACACCGATGGTTTTATCGGCCAAGCCTTCCGGGCTCTCCACGCTTTCATCTTCATCGGCGCTGAACACACCCAAAAAGAACGGCGCATAGGCGTCTGAAAAATCAATCGCCGCTTCGCGTTCCGGGTTCTTACCCAGGCTGGAAATCACCAAGTCCGCCTGACCGGTCTGTAAATAGGGAATGCGGTTGGCGCTGGTCACGGTAATCAATTCAAGCTCCACGCCCATCTCGTCGGCGAGGTAGTTGGCCATATCGATATCGTAGCCACGCGGCTCCAGGTCGGTACCCACCGAGCCGAATGGCGGAAAATCCTGCGGCACGGCAATGCGAACAGTCCCCCGGGACTCGATATCCTCAAGGGCATCCGCCTGAACGTCCGGGCTTGTGGCGACAGCCCCTAAAGCAACAGCGGCACTCAAGCCCGTTGCTAGAATGCCGGACTGCAGTCGCTTTAAGCGGCCATTAAAAGTGTGGTTGAGACGCTGCGATAACAATTTCATAGGACTCTCCTGGCAGGGACGCGTTTTTTTAGTGATGCGTTGTCTGTCATAAGCCGAAGCGGCAATTCACGTAAGGCTAATGAAAGCTTTGTTTCATAAAGTAGTAACAAGAAACTTTCGTTTCACCTACTCACATAGAAGCAATGGCGATGCCAGAAGTCGCTAACCACATTTATAACAGCACTTTATTGAAACCACGGGCGATGACGCTGCGGTCGCTGCGCCAGGAAGGAAGGAGGCCTGCATGGTGTTGGTGCAGTTTCAACCCAGCAAAAGAACGGTATGCACTACGACAGGAGGGACGTCTACTGGGCGTTCCAATCAACACTCATGATGGGTGATTCCAGTTCACCAAGGTCGGCGTAACTATCGCTGATCGCACTGATCCGCTCTCGTCCCTCACCAAGGCGACGATGCAAAACGCCGTTGGCGAGCAGGCAGATCAGGCTATTGGCCGTGGCGTAACTGTCAAATGCCGAGAGGCTTTCCAGCGGTGCTTCCATCAGCCAGTCGACCTGGGAGGCGAAATTTATCGCAGTGGGGTCGGCAATTAGCGCCACCTTGGCAGGCGAGCGCTCGAGGGCATTCACCAGCGAGGCAAATGCTGCCGGACGGCGGCGAAAGCCAAACAGCACCACCACATCCTGATCGTTGAGATCGACAATCTCTTCAGCCAACGATTGGTTGGGTTGAGGGGCCACCCGCACCTGGGAGCGCGCCTGAATCAACTGCTGGCGAAAATGCAGCGCCAAGGGATAGCTGTTACGGAACCCGATCATGACCACATGCCGCGCGTTAGCCAGGCGTTCTACCAGCGCGGCAAACTGATCCGCCGCGATGCCATTCAGGCAGCGCTGCAGGTTATCCTGCTCGCGCTGCAAATGGCGTTGAAATGGCGCGCCCGCTTCATCCTGCATAGCATTGGCATCGATCACCAACGGCACCCCCAGGTTGCGCAGTTGGCGGGCGTGGTCTTTAACGCTGCGGTAGCTTTCGAACCCCAACCGCTTGAAAAGGCGACTGACCGTCGACTTTGAGACCCCGGTCAAGCGCGCCAAATCGGCGGCGCTATATACCGCCAGATCATCGAAGTGATCGAGGATAAAGCTTGCCACGCGCTGCTCCTGGGCACTTAGCGCGTCAAACTGGGCGGTAATTCGCTGTCCGATATGCGGCGTCATGGCATCCTGTTTGAACTATTTGGTTAGCGTGCGGGCGCCGGGTGGTGTGCCGCCCAATGGCGGGCGATATCGACCCGCCGGGCCACCCAAACGCGGTCGTGGGTTTCAATGTGATCCAAAAAGCGCTGCAGGGCACGGAAACGTCCCGGGCGGCCCAATAAACGGCAGTGCATGCCAATGGATAGCATCTTGGGCGCCTCTTCCCCTTCCGCGTAGAGCACATCGAAGGCATCCCGCAGATAGGTGAAAAAGTGATCCGCGGTATTAAACCCCTGAGGGGCAGCAAAGCGCATGTCATTGCTGTCCAGTGTGTAAGGCACGATCAGGTGATCATGATCACTGCCCTGACTATCGGTTACCTGGGTCCAGAAAGGCAAGTCGTCGCCGTAATAATCGCTATCGTAAAGGAAACCGCCTTCATCCAGCACCAGGCGCCGGGTGTTGGGGCTATCGCGGCCGGTGTACCAGCCCAGCGGTTTCTCTCCATACAGACGCTGAAAAATCTCCATGGCCTGTTGTAGGTGCTCACGCTCAACGTGCTCGGGCACTTCCTGGTAGTGAATCCAGCGGTAGCCGTGGCAGGCGACCTCATGGCCCAGTTCCTTGAACGCCTGGGCGACATCCGGGTTGCGCTCAAGCGCCATGGCCACGCCAAACACCGTCAGCGGCAGATCGCGCTTCTCGAACTCGCGCAGTATGCGCCACACCCCGGCGCGGGAGCCGTATTCATAAATCGACTCCATGCTCAGATGGCGATCAGGGTAGGACGGTGCGCCGATGATTTCTGACAGAAACTGCTCGGAACCTGAGTCACCATGCAGCACGCAGTTCTCGCCGCCCTCCTCGTAGTTGAGTACGAACTGCACCGCTATTTTGGCGTTGCCGGGCCAGTTGGCGTGGGGCGGGTTGCGCCCGTAACCGATCAAGTCACGAGGGTAATGGGGCTGTGTCATAGACGGCTCCTTGGATGAATCCTGACATGCGTCGACGTAAGGTGATCATTAGCAACGCTTTATTAACTTGTATACAAAATAGCCCGATCAAACCTTAACCGCAACGCACAGCACAGCTATTGGCTTGAGACAGAAGCATTTTTGTACGTAGAAACGCCGCCAAAAGCCCAAAAGTTGATCAATCGGTCAACTAACAACTTGATATTCGACGCAATTCCGCACTTGCGATTGGCAAAAAACCGCCCTATTTTGTATACAAGAATCGATAAATTGTTTACCTGAACTTCAAATATCACGACCAAGAGGATAATCGGGTGGCCCATATTCGCCTTATCAATCCCAATACGACGGCCTCGATGACTGCCTCGATCTACCGTGCCGCCAACGACTACGCCGCCACGGGCACACAGGTCAGCGCCTGCCAGCCAGAAGCAGGCCCGGTGTCGATTGAAAGTCATTTCGATGAAGCGATCAGCGCCGTCGGCGTCGCTCAGGAAGTCATCAAGGGCGAGCAGGAAGGCAACATCGATGCCTACGTCGTGGCCTGTTTTGGCGACCCTGGGCTGCTCGCTGCCCGCGAGCTGACCCGAGCCCCGGTGGTGGGCATTGCCGAAGCCGCCTTTCATATGGCGACGCTTATCAGCACGCGGTTTTCGATTGTCACCACGCTTGGCCGCACCGGCATCATTGCCGAGCACCTGCTGGAACAGTACGGCTTTCGGCAGCACTGCCGACGCATTCGCGCCGCCGAAATCCCCGTTCTTGACCTTGAACACCACCCCGAAGCCGCCTATCGACGCATCGTGCAGGAATGCTGCCGAGCCCGCGATGAAGACGGCATTGGCGCCATTGTGCTGGGCTGCGGCGGCATGGCCAACCTCACCCAGGAAATCAGCCGCGAGGTGGGCCTGCCCATTGTCGAAGGGGTCAGCGCAGGGCTCAAACTTGCTGAATCCCTTATCGGCCTGGGGCTCTTTACCAGCAAACACGGCGACCTGGCTTACCCGCGGCCCAAACCGTTTACCGGTCAGTTTGCCGATTTTTCAAACCTGACGCTGCCGCCCGGAGGCTAACCCACAAACAACACCATCACGATGCCAGCCAATAACAATGATCGCATCGAAAACACACGCCAGCCGCAAGCATCCCCAGCACCGCTGAGGGTCAATAACAGCCATCTTGCGAGGTTCACACCATGAGTGCATCACCATCGGGTCTGACGTCGGACGACCCAGCGACCGTCGCACCCAGCGACGGCCGGAAAAGCATAGGCGACGAATCGCTCGCGCCCCAGAGTACGCGAATAATGGGGCGCGCCTCTTATTTTCTGGCCTGGTTTGGCGGCTGCGTGTCCATCGGCACCTTCGCCATGGGCTCGAGTGTGGTCGGCACGCTCAACCTGATTCAGGCGACGCTGGCGATTGCCATTGGCTGCTTTGTGATCGGCATTGCCTTGGCGCTCAACGGTGCCGCTGGTTATAAATACGGCATTCCCTTCATGGTCCAGGCGCGCAGCGCCTTTGGCTTTGCGGGCACCCGACTGCCGGGGCTGGTTCGGGCGGTACCGGCGATCGTGTGGTACGGGTTTCAAAGCTGGATCGGCGCCGGGGCGCTGAACATGGTATCAGCGACACTGTTTGGCTTTGATAATCTGGTGTTCTACTTCATTACCTTCCAACTGCTGCAAATCGCTCTGTCGGTGACCGGCTTTCAGGGCATCAAGTGGCTGGAAAACCTGGGCAGCGGGTTCATTCTCCTGTCACTGGTCTACATGTTTGTGGCTACCATTCAGCGCTACGGCGATGAGCTCTCGGCAAACCTGCTGACCATGGAAGGCTCCTGGGGCATGCCGTTCTGGGGCGCCACCATGCTGTTCCTGGGTATCTACAGCACCATGATGCTTAACGTCAGCGACTACTCCCGCGAGCATAAAACCGGCTCGGGGCCGGGCTTGCTGACCACGCTTTACGCCATGTCGATTCTGCCCTGCACGTTGTTCATGGGGCTGATTGGCTTCATGGTCTCGGAAGCCACCGGCACCGCCGATCCCATCCAGGTCTTCGCCAACGCCGTGGATAACACCCCGCTGCTGATGACCACGCTACTGTTCATCGCCTTTGCCCAGGTAACGACCAACGTGCTGAACAATGTCGTTCCGCCCACCTACGTGCTGATGGATATCTTCAAGCTCAAGTTCCCTGTGGCCACCGTGATCGTCGGCCTGCTGGCATTCGCCACCTTTCCCTGGAAGCTGGTGCAGCCGGGGTCTGCGGAAGGGTTGCAGCTCTTCGTGCAAACCTACTCTGCCTTCCTTGGCCCGATCTTCGCCATTCTGGTGGTGGATTATTACGTGATTCGTCGCCGTACGCTGGATGTTGACAAGCTTTACGATGCCAGCGGCCCATACCGAGGCGTTAATGCGGCGGCCTTGATCGCCACCGCCGTGGGCATTGTGGCGGCGCTTTTGTTCTCAGCCGTTTCCTGGTACGCCAGCCTGATTCCCGCAGGGCTGACCTACTTCCTGCTGATGAAGCACTGGCCAGCCTGCCAGCGCTTTAACCCATGAATCCTTCGCCACTACAAGAGCTAATGCCATGAACAAGCGTAACGACGTCGGCGATCTGGATATCAAGCATATCGATCCGACGCTATATAACGAGGACCTCGCGCCACTGAAGCCCCAGGACCGCAACTGGGGAGCGTTCGAGATATTCAACGTCTGGTCCAACGACATCCAGAGCCTGTTTGGCTATACCCTGGCCGCTTCGCTGTTTTTGACTTACGGCCTCAATGGCTGGGCGGTCATGGCCGCCATCATCCTGGCGGGCGTGATCGTGATGTTCCTGGTCAACCTCACCGGCAAGCCCAGCGTCAAGTACGGCATTCCCTTCCCGGTGATGGTGCGTGCCAGCATGGGCGTGCGTGGAGCCAACCTGCCCGCCATGTTGCGGGCGATCGTGGGGATTTTCTGGTACGGGGTACAAACCTATTTTGCCTCGACCGCCATGACACTTCTGCTGGCTGCGCTATTCGGCGGCGGCGACGGCGCCACCTTCCTCGGATTATCCGGTGTGGCCTGGGTGTCGTTCGTCATCGTCTGGCTGTTCCAGATCGCGATCTTCTGGGCGGGTATCGAGCGCATCAAGCACTTTCTCAACTGGGCGGGGCCGCTGGTGTATCTGGTAATGATCGCGCTCATGGTCATTGTCTGGGTCAAGGCTGGCAGCGAATTATTGCCTGCGATCGACACGATTTTCAGCGGTGGCGAAGCCGATACCACCACGCATCCGGTTAGTGCCTTCATGGCCATTGTGGGCACCATGGTGGCCTACTTCGCGGCGGTGGTGATCAATTTCGGCGACTTTACCCGCTTTGTGAAAACCGAACGCCAGATGAAGCTGGGCAACCTGCTGGGCTTGCCGCTTAACGTGGCGTTCTTCTCGTTTATCGCGCTGATCATCACTGCAGGCACGCTGGTCTTGTTCGGCGACGCATTGACCAACCCGTCCGATATCGTCGAGCGTGTGGATAACTTGGCGCTGACGATCGTCGCCGCCCTGACCTTCTTCGCCGCCACCGTGGGGATCAACCTGGTGGCTAACTTTATTCCACCCGCCTACGACCTGGCCAATCTGTTTCCCAGCAAGGTGAGCTTCAAACTGGGTGGCCTGATCACGGCGATCATCGCGTTTTTTGTCGGCGCGCTGTGGGTCTCGGTCATCAGCCAGATTGGGGTACCCGGCTTTGTGAATGCGGTCGGGGCCATCGTCGCGCCCTTCTACGGCATCATCGTGGTCGACTACTACCTGATCAAGCGCCAGCACCTGAATATGCAGGAACTGTTTTCCTCCGACCCAGGCGGTGCCTACTACTACACCAACGGCTGGAATACCCGGGCGCTGATCGCCTTTGGCGTAGCGGCACTGTTCTCGATTTCCACCGTGCTGGTACCCGCGCTTGCAAGCCTGAATGGCTACGGCTGGCTCATGGGCGCGGGCCTTGGCGGGCTTTTCTACTACGGTTTGATGCGGCAGTTTAAGGCAACCCCTACCCTTGCTGAGCAGAAGGCAGGTTGAGGCTTTTGATCTGTCACTGAAGGCTTAGCGGCTCGAACAAGCGCCATCGGCAAACGTCCGATGGCGCTTTTTGTTGTTTCACGAAGACTAAAGAACACCTTGGGGCGCAACGTGAATTCGCTGTTCGAATTCAAGTTCAAGGGCGTGTAAGGCGTCAAACACCTGTAATCGCCATGTCCAGAGCGCCAATAATCTGATCTCTGAAATGTGAGAGCGAACCAACAGGGCTTTTGAGATGCTTCACTGGTATAGCGGAGATTTGTGGGGTTAGGAGCAGAAACTCCTGGTCGGCAAACCTGATTTCCGGCGTGAGTCCTCGCATGGCGTCCCCACCCAAGGCGGACCGTTTTTTCAAAGGGATGACAATGCGAGTAGCCAGCTCGTTTAGAAGGCTGCTCTGAATATCGATAAGGTAAGGGTATTGCCCTTTGCTGGTTTTGCTTGGGTTCGGGTACACATCGAACTGCGCCATCAAAACGCTCTGAAGTCGTCGCCGAAGCATCCATGTTGCTCGACAAAATCGTTGTAAGATTTTATTGCCGTGCGATTTTCTTCGGCCCACTGGGCTGCTTCGCGTTTGGAAAGCTCTTCTTTCAGGGCTCTTTCCAAGGTTGCTGACAGGTTGATGTTCAGGTCCCTGGTTTTGCGGAGAAGATCGCTGTTGATGGAGAGGTTTGCCGATTTTTTGGGCGCTGCTGCATTGTAGAGTTCGGCCATCAGAGCCTCCAAATAGCTGGTTGATGCACAACCATCAGTCTATGCGCACAGCGATGCGCATTCAAGCGCTTAACCCAGGCGTAATCCCCCTCGTCCAGCCCCTGATATGTATGTGTCATCTCCGTATCATTTAATTATGCGATAGGGCTTTTCACCCCCCGAATATTTGATGCAAATCGGGCGCGCTGTCTTCTTCCTCGACCATGGAGAGCGAAGCTTCAATGGCTTTCAGGTGACGACTCATAAACGCGCTTGCCCGCTCGCCATTGCCGGCTTCCAGATAGCCGATGAGGTCGTCGTGGTCGTGGGATTCGCAGCCCAGGTGACCGGGATGGCCATAGACGGCCAGGATCAGCGATGAGCGGGAACACAGGCTTTCCACGAAGGCCGCAAGGGTCGCATTGCCCGAAAGCTGCGCTATGCGAACGTGAAAATCCGCCGAAAGGCGTATCGCCACACTTTGCTCGCCGTTGCGCAACGCCTGGCGCTCGCGCTTGGCCATGTCGCGCAGTTCCGCTGCTTCTTTGTCGCCCATGCGCCTTGCCACGTCGGGCATTAACCCGCACTCGATCAACTGGCGCGCATCGAAAACGTCCTTGGCTTCGTCGGCGGTGGGCCGGGTAACGCTGGCACCGCGGCGCGGCGTCAGGGTGACAAGCTGCTCCAGCGCCAGGCGCTGCAAGATCTTGCGAATCCCGGTGCGGCTGATGCCGAATACCTCGGCCAGGGCATCTTCGCGCAGCCGCGCGCCGGGCTTGAGCCGCTGCTCCACAATCGCGTCGCTGACCGCGCGATAAATCGCCTCGTGGCGCTCATCGCCCTCCGCTTTTGATGCAGATCTTTTCACCGCCGCCTGCGCATCGCTCATTGACTCTCCTCGTTGATCATTCTTCCCAGGCCGCTATGGTAGCGCGTTCTTCATCGCTCATCTTGGTCACATTGCCTAACGGCATGTACCGGCTTTCAACGACCTGCTGAATGGCAGCTTTGTGGGCCAGGATGTCGTCCCAGTCGTCGAACGCATAGTCCGCCGGCGGCGCAGAAAAACCAGCATGTTCCGGGTCGCTTGCGTGACACTGCACGCAGTGTTCCTCTATCAGGCCGCTTATCTGATTTTCGGGGGCGTCGCTTGTCTGGGCATCGCTCGTCTGATCTGAGCTGGCCGAGTCGGCGGTGCGGGCATCTGGTGCTGCCACCCAAAACGCCAGCACAATAAGCGCCACCCCGGCGGCCGGGTAGCCCCACTGCCACTTTCCGGCGTGCATGAGCACGAAGAACTGACGGATCAGTGCGCCCGCGAAGATAAACAGCGACATCGCTACCCAGGCAAGCTCATGGGAATAAAGAAACGAATAGTGGTTGCTGACCATCAGCAGTACCACGGGCAAGGTGAAATAGGTGTTGTGCACCGAGCGCTGCTTGCCACGCTTGCCATCCACAGGGTTGGGCGCATCGCCTGCTTTCATGGCCTTCACCATGCGTCGCTGGCCGGGGATGATCCAGAAGAACACGTTCGCCGACATGGCGGTGGCCATCACCGCCCCGGTGAGCAGGAAGGCGGCCCGCCCGCCAAACAGTTGGGTGCTTAAATAGGCAACCACCACCATCATCACCGCCACGGCGATGCTCAACAGGCCGTCGCGCTGCATGGTGGGGCTGATGCGTTTGCACAGCTCGTTATAAACCACCCAGCCGCCGAGCAGGAACAGCAGCGCCAGCAGATTGGCCTGCCAGCCTGACATGGTGGCCGCCCACTGCCAGGGGCTATCCGGGTTTATCAGGTAGAAGCCAGGGTTGGCCATGTAGAGGATGACGAACAGGGCAAACCCGGATAGCCAGGTGGTGTAGGCTTTCCAGAACGACCAGTGCAGGTCGTTGGGAAGTTTGTCGGGGGCCGTGGTGTACTTCTGGTTATGGTAGAAGCCGCCGCCATGGACGGCCCACATCTCGCCAAAAATCCCCTTCTCGCGGTCCGCTGCTGCCTTTGGCGTACGCAGGCTGTTGTCCAGCATCACGAAATAGATGGATTCACCGATCCAGGCGATGGCCGCAATCACGTGCAACCAGCGCAGCAGGACATTCACCGCGTCTATCAAATATGCTTGCATCAAAGGCCTCCGCCATCAGCTGCCACGATAGGTCGAGTACCCATAGGGCGAGAGCAATAGCGGTACGTGGTAGTGCTGCTCGGCATCAGCCACGCCGAAGCGGATGGGAATGACATCCAGAAAGCGCGGTTCAGCGGCGTCGACGCCCTTGGCGCGGAGGTAGTCGCCGGCGTGGAAGCACAGCTCGTACTCGCCGGGTGTAAAGGCATCGCCTTCAAGAAGCGGTGCATCACAACGGCCATCCTGATTGGTGATCACGGTGCGCAGATGATGCCGCTCGCTGCCGATTAGCCGCAGTATGTCGATGGCAATACCCTGACCAGGGCAGCCGAGTGCGGTATCCAGCACGTGCGTTGTCAGATATCCCATGGTGGCTCCTTGTTGCTTTTGTATCGTGGTTTAAGCGTCGTGTGTCGATGGTTTTAGAGTACCGCCAGCTTGTTTTATTGTATACATTGAGCCATCACACTCTCAGCCTAGCCCGGAGCGCCCCATGTCGTCACCTGCCGCCGAATTATGCCTTCAGCCCCGCCCGAGCGGACTATCCCGTGACGCCTTCATCAAACACTACGGCGATATCTACGAGCATTCCCCCTGGGTCGCACAGGCCGCCTGGGAAACCGGCCTGACCTCGGCACACGACCACCCGGATGCCCTGGCCGACGCGATGGGCCTTCAACTGCAGCAGGCAGGTAGCGACCAGCAGATCCGCGTTATACAGGCACACCCCGACCTCGCGGGCAAAGCCGCCATGGCAGGTAAATTGACCCAGGATTCCACCAGTGAACAGGCAGGGGCGGGGCTTGATCAATGCACGCCTGCAGAATTTGCCCGCTTCGAGCAGCTTAACGCCGACTACAAGGAAAGATTCGGCTTTCCTTTTGTGATCGCCGTGAAAGGGCTGGACCGACACGCCATTTTGGAGGCATTCGCAAAGCGCCTTGAGAACGACGTGGCAACGGAGCGCAAAACCGCCATCGAGCAAATTATTCGCATTGCCCGGCTGCGCCTGCGTGCGCGGGCCGCGGAACAACAGCAATAGGCATGGCGGCCTATCACCCGGTTGTATACAGCACCCAGCATAAAAAACTGCGCTCTAAAAAGAGCGCAGTCATTAAACCAAGCGGTTAAACGATAGTGACCAGGCTTACTGCTTGGCCGTCTCTACCGCTTTCTTGGTAGTGTCTTCGGCCATTTTCTGGCTGTCTTTCATGAAGCTTTGGCTGATGGAAGTGACTTTTTCGCCATCTCCCTTCATGCGCTCCATCAGATCGCTGGTGGCTTTCTGCTGGCTTTCTATTGCCTTCTTGAAGCTGTCGGCATCTTTCACGTCCAGCCAGGTGCGAGCCTGGGCAATGCTCAGATCCGAGTAGGCACGAACAGCGTCAAGCTGCGCACTAACGATCTGATCATAATAGTCCAGCGCTGTCAGCGTGTAAGAACGCATCGGCGATACAAAGATGGACTCGACTTGCTGGCTGGCTTTTTCGGCGGCTTTATTCATCGCGCTATCTCCTTGAAGTGAGAAACGACATAGGCGCGCCTTGAAAAGGAAACATCAGTAAGGTCAGCGCCTCTGCTACACCACACGTTAGCAGTCGATTTTGTGCAGTGCAACATAAATTTTTGGCTAGGCGATGTCCCGTACCGTGGTGGCCTTTCCCGCAATGCCATCGTGTACTGCGAGCATACGCTTAAACCATTGATCCACCTCGTCTTCGTCCTCAACCAGCGACTCTTGGGACACGGTATATGCCCACATCATGCTGCCAAACAACAGGTAATCAGCGCCCGCTGGCGAATCGCCATCGATAAAGTCGGCGTCTTTCAATTGAGCGTAAACCGGGGCTAGCGCCTGCTTGAGCAGCCCACGCCCCTGCTCTGGCTGGTGAAGCGCTTCCAACGTGCAGCCAAAACGCGCCTCGCGGGTTTCACGGAAATAGTCGCGGTCATCGGGATGGATCGCCGCCAGCAAGTCGAGCGCGACTATCCTGAACAATGCTGGCGTCACGCTACGTTCAACATAATGCTTGAAGAACCGCGCCCGCTGATAGCAGGCCCCTTTGCCAAAAAGCGGTGCCTGGGGGTAGGCATCGTCAAGGTAGCGCATGATATCAAAGCTATCGGTCACTACCTGCTCACCATCCACCAGCACCGGCACCTTGTCGTGATTGGCAAAGGCAATAGCTTCCTTTTCGAGAAATCGCCAGGGCTGAGTGGTAAATTCAAGGCCTTTGTGGGCAAGCGCCATGCGCACTCGCCAACAGAAGGGGGAAAAACGTAGTCGCTCGTCGCGACCGCACAGGTCATAAAGTTTTATTGCCACCTTCATCGTCTCCTTGTTGCTGTTGGTCATAATGGTAGGACACCTTAACCCACTAACCATGGCCGCAAGTCTTCCACGGCGCAAGCATCCACGATCAGCGGTATGGCACTTACGCTTGATAGGCTAACCGTACTGTCTATTAGTCTAATGAGAAGCGCTGTATAGCTGCTTAACATGGTTCAATAAAAGTAAATAAAAACAAATAATTAAATAACATTCCTCAGGTTATCAGCGAATATTTGGACTGATCATTATTGGTCTTACCAATTTTCCACCAGTAGTCATTATATCGGTGGCGCCGTATCTTTCGTCCTGACGTCTGATGCCTTGAATACGGCGAGTCATCATTGTGGAGTAAACGGTCAACAACAAGGAGTAGAGTTCTTCCCATGAATGAATCATTTCTTGCACTTCTGGCATTCACACCGCTGTTATTGGCGGGGATATTGCTCATTGGCTTTAAAATACCCGCCAGGATCGCCATGCCTATCGTCTTCCTCGCGGCGGCCATTATCGGCCTGACCGCTTGGGACATGTCCTTCTCGCGGATAGCTGCCTCGACAATCCAGGGACTGATCCAGACGGCGGGGCTGTTGTGGATTATTTTCGGCGCCATCCTGCTTCTCAATACGCTCAAGCACTCGGGCGGTATCACTGCTATTCGTAACGGTTTTTCGGGCATCAGCCCTGACCGTCGCGTCCAGGCGCTGATCGTTGCCTGGCTGTTTGGCTGCTTTATTGAAGGGGCGTCCGGCTTTGGTACCCCCGCGGCTGTAGCGGCACCGCTGATGGTTGCTTTAGGCTTCCCGGCGCTGGCAGCGGTTGTGGTCGGCATGATGATCCAGTCCACGCCGGTATCATTCGGTGCCGTGGGCACGCCTATCGTGGTGGGCGTGGGTAGTGGCCTTAACCGCTCGAGCATTACCTCAGAGCTCGAAGCCGCCGGCTCCACCTGGGATATATTTTTCCAGCAGGTAACCAGCGGTGTTGCCATCACCCACGGTATTGTTGGCATCCTGATGCCACTGATTCTGGTCACGATCATGGTGCGCTTCTTCGGTGCCAACAAATCGTGGAAAGAGGGTCTGTCGATTGTGCCCTTCGCTATTTTCACGGGTATTTCATTCGTGGTTCCGTATATGCTGGTGGGCGTGTTCCTGGGGCCAGAGTTCCCGTCCATGATCGGTGCCATGGTGGGTCTCGCAATCGTCGTACCGGCGGCACGCAAAGGCTTTCTGCTGCCCAAGGACACCTGGGACTTCCCCGAGTCGACCTCATGGCCCGACGAGTGGATCGGCAACCTGCAGATCAAGCTTGAAGACGTTGTCGGGCAGGCACCGATGTCGACCTTCAAGGGCTGGGTGCCTTATGTGCTGCTGGCCGTTTTCCTGGTCGCTTCACGCACCATCGAACCGCTGAAAGCGGCGCTGACGTCGATCAGCATGAGCTGGTCGAACATTCTCGGCGAAGAAGGCATCAGCGGCAGCATCGAGCCGCTTTACCTGCCCGGCGGTATCATCATCGCCGTGGTCGCCGTTACCTTCTTCCTGCACCGGATGAGCACACGCAACATGAGCGCGGCGCTCTCGGAGTCGACCAAGACCATCTTCGGTGCAGGCTTCGTGCTGATCTTTACCGTGCCGATGGTGCGGATTCTGATCAACTCAGGGGTTAACGGCGCCGATATCGCCTCCATGCCGGTGATGATGGCGCAGGCCGTTGCCAGCGGTGTGGGTGATATCTATCCGTTCTTTGCACCTGCCGTCGGTGCCATGGGCGCCTTTATTGCCGGCTCGAACACCGTGTCCAACCTGATGCTGGCAGAGTTCCAGTTCAGTGTCGCGGAAACCCTTGGCCTGTCCACCGCCATGATGGTGGCGCTGCAAGCCGTTGGGGCAGCCGCCGGTAACATGATCGCGATTCACAACGTGGTCGCTGCGTCGGCAACCGTTGGGCTATTAGGCCGCGAAGGGGCTACCATTCGTAAGACGATCCTGCCGACGATCTACTACCTGGTTGCCACAGGCTTGATCGGCTTGATTGCCTTTTATGTATTCGGCGTTACCGACCCGCTCGTCGGATCGTAAGACTCGACCCCATAACGTCGCCGGGAGAACCCCGGCGACATTATGCAAAAGCTTTCCACCATCACAGGATGGATTTATGGAAATCTTTTCCATAACATAGAGCCACTGGCTTTCCCACGCTCTCCTCATCTTCAGGAGCTATCATGAATATCCTCTTTGATGAGCGCCTCGACGGCGAACTGGTTCGCCGCGATAAAACCGAGGTGTTGACCGACCTGCAGCAAGCAGTCCCCACGCTGACTCTGCTCCACCGCGAGGAGGACCTGCACCCGTTTGAATGCGACGGTCTTGCCGCTTACCGTATTTTGCCGATGCTGGTCGCTCTTCCGGAGACCCTCGAACAGGTCGAGGGCTTGCTGAAACGCTGCCACGCGCTGAGCGTTCCCGTGGTCACCCGCGGCGCTGGCACCGGGCTATCCGGCGGTGCACTGCCTCTTGAGCGGGGCGTCCTGCTGGTCATGTCCCGCTTCAATCAGATTGTCAAGGTCGACCCCGAGGCTCGCCTGGCCAGGGTGCAACCCGGCGTACGCAACCTGGCGATCTCCGAAGCCGCCGCCCCCTATGGGCTTTACTACGCGCCGGACCCTTCATCGCAAATCGCCTGTTCGATTGGTGGCAATGTGGCGGAAAACGCCGGTGGCGTTCACTGCCTGAAATACGGCCTGACCGTTCACAACGTGATGCGCGTCGACATACTGACCATCGAAGGCGAACACATGACGCTGGGTTCCGAGGCGCTGGATGCCCCCGGCTTTGACCTGCTCGCGCTGATGAACGGCTCCGAGGGCATGCTCGGGGTCGTCACCGAGATCACCGTCAAGCTGCTGCCCAAGCCGGAAACCGCCAAGGTCCTGATGGCCAGCTTCGACGACGTCGAGAAAGCAGGTCGCGCAGTGGGCGATATCATTGCCGCGGGCATTATTCCCGGCGGCCTGGAGATGATGGACAAGTTGGCCATCAAGGCTGCCGAGGATTTCGTCAAGGCGGGCTATCCGCTGGACGCCGAGGCCATCCTGCTATGCGAGCTCGACGGAGTGGAAGCCGATGTGGACGACAACTGCGATACCGTTCGCCGGGTGCTCACCGATGCCGGGGCCACCGACATTCAGCAGGCCCGCGACGAGGCCGAACGCGCCAAGTTCTGGGCGGGCCGCAAGAATGCCTTCCCGGCGGTTGGCCGGATGTCACCGGATTACTACTGCATGGACGGCACTATTCCCCGCCGTGAACTGCCCAGGGTGCTCAAGGGCATTGCCGCGCTGTCCGAAGAAAGCGGCTTGCTGGTGGCCAACGTGTTCCACGCTGGCGACGGTAATATGCATCCGCTGATCCTGTTCGATGCCAACAAGGAGGGCGAACTGGCGCTGGCGGAAGACGTCGGCGGCAAGATCCTGGAATTGTGCGTGGCCGCTGGCGGGTCGATCACCGGCGAGCACGGCGTAGGCCGCGAAAAGATCAACCAGATGTGCAGCCAGTTTCAGCCCGACGAGCTGAGCGTTTTCCATGCCCTGAAAGCGGCGTTTGATCCACTGCGGCTGCTCAATCCGGGTAAAAACATTCCTACTCTGGCGCGCTGCGCCGAGTTCGGCGCGATGCATGTCCATAACAACGAATTACCGCATCCTGAACTGCCACGTTTCTAACGCGCCAGGCAAAGACCCTGACTAGGAAAGACCATGACTAACACCGTGACTCAGACTGCAGATGGCGACATCGCCGAGGCGCTGTGCGACCAGGTCCGCGAGGCCCATGCTTCGCGCACCCCGCTGCGCATTGTCGGCGGCGACACACGGGCCTTTTACGGCCGCCCGGTGGAAGGCCAGGCGCTCAACCTTGCCGGTCATAGCGGCATTGTCGACTATGACCCGGTCGAGCTGGTGGTCACCGTTCGCGCCGGCACCCGGTTAAGTGCGCTAGACGCCGAATTGGCCAAGAACCACCAAATGCTCGCCTTCGAGCCCCCCGCCTTTGGCGAGGCCAGCACCATTGGCGGCGCTGTGGCTACCGGGCTTTCCGGCCCACGCCGTCCCTGGGCAGGCGCCGCTCGCGATTTCGTGCTCGGCACACGAGTCATTACCCAGGAAGGCAAACTGCTGCGCTTTGGCGGCGAGGTCATGAAGAACGTCGCCGGTTACGATTTCTCCCGCCTCATGGCAGGCGCCCAAGGCACGCTGGGCGTGCTGGCCGATATTTCCTTCAAGGTACTGCCGCTGCCCAGCGCCAGCCACAGCCTGCGCTTGTCCATGGGCATCGATGATGCGCTGAAAAAACTCGCCGAACTGGGCCGTCAGCCGCTGCCAATCACCGCGGCGGCATGGCACCAGAACGAGCTTTTTATCCGCCTGGAAGGGGGCCATAGCTCGGTGAAAGCCACGCGTGAACGCCTGGGGGGTGACGACCTTGATGCCAGCTTCTGGCAGCAGTTGCGCGACCATCAGCAGGCATTTTTCACCCCAAGCGAAGGCCAGGCGCTGTGGCGGCTGTCGCTGCCCCCTAACACGCCGCCTCTGGCGCTTGATATCCCTGACGCCGATATGCTCTACGACTGGGGCGGCAGCCAGCGCTGGGTGAAGACCTCGCTGGATGCCGATACGCTGCGCGATGCCTGCCGCACCGCTGGAGGCCACGCCACCTGCTATACCCCCTATGCGCAGGGTGGCGCGCAGAGCCCCTTCACGCCGCTGCCCAGCATGGTGGAGAAATACCACCGTAACTTGAAAGCAGAACTGGACGCCCAGGGTATTTTTAACCCGGGACGTCTCTATGCGGCGTTTTAATCAGGAGAGCTGACATGCAAACGCAGTTTACCGATGCCGACCTTGAAAAGCCGCACATCCAGGAAGCCGACCGGGTGCTGCGCACCTGTGTGCACTGCGGCTTCTGTAACGCCACCTGCCCGACCTATCAGTTGCTGGGCGATGAGCGCGACGGCCCCCGTGGGCGCATCTACTTGATGAAGGAACTGCTTGAGAGTCGTGATGACGACGATCAGGTGACCGAGGAAACCCGCCTGCACCTGGACCGCTGCCTCACCTGCCTTAACTGTGAGACCACCTGCCCGTCTGGCGTGGAATATCACAAGCTGCTCAACATTGGCCGGGCTGAAATCGAACGCCGCGTACCGCGACCCGCGGCTGAACGGGCGCAGCGTTATGCACTGCGCAAGATGCTGGTCGACCCGCAGCGCTTCAAGGCACTGCTGGCGCTGGGTCAAACCTTCAAACCGCTGGTACCCGGCAAGCTGCGCAGCAAGATGCCGGGCGCGCCGGTCGACGCGGGTCAGCGACCCAGCACCCAACACAGCCGCCAGGTACTGATGCTGGAAGGCTGCGTGCAGCCGGGGTTATCGCCCAACACCAATGCCGCCACCGCGCGGATTCTGGACCGCCTGGGCATCAGCGTGACGCCGGTATCCGAGGTGGGCTGCTGCGGGGCGATTGATTTCCACCTCAATGCCCAGCAAGCCGGCCTCGCCCGGGTGCGGGCCAATATTGACGCCTGGTGGCCACACGTTGAGCAAGGTGCCGAGGCCATCGTGCAAACCGCCAGCGGCTGCGGCGCCTTCGTCAAAGAGTATGGCGAAATGCTCAAAGACGACCCGGACTATGCCGACAAGGCCGAGAAAATCAGCGCCCTGGCAAAGGACATCGTCGAAGTGTTGCGCGACGAACCGCTTGAGTCACTGGATGTGCAAGCCAGCCAGCGCCTGGCGTTTCACTGCCCCTGTACGCTGCAGCACGCCCAGAAGCTCAACGGCGCGGTAGAAGGCGTACTGACCAAGCTTGGCTTTGCGCTGACCCCGGTGCAGGACGCTCACCTCTGCTGTGGCTCGGCGGGCACCTACTCGATTACCCAGCCTGAACTGGCCACCCAGCTGCGCGACAATAAACTCAACGCCCTGGAAGCGGGCAACCCGGAAATGATTGTTACCGCCAACATTGGCTGCCAAACCCATCTGGCCGGTGCCAACCGCACGCCGGTTCGCCACTGGGTGGAAATCGTCGATGCTGCGTTACACTGATTCCACACATCACCCCGTGCCCAGCGAATGGCACGGGCTTTTTTAACGGCAAACCCACCAAAGGACAACCTGATGCAAACTAAAGCAGTCTTATCCCAAGCAGACGTTACCCAGGTACTTGATGCCGCCCAGAAAGAAGCCGACAGCAATGGCTGGGCGGTAACCATTGCCGTCGCTGATGACGGCGGCCACCTGCTTGCCCTGCGCCGCCTGGATGGCGCGGCACCCTTCAGCGCCGATGTGGCTACCCAGAAAGCGCGCAGCGCGGCAGTGGGTCGTAAAGAGACCCAGGTCTTTGAAGAAATGATCAACGGCGGCCGCACCGCCTTTGTATCCGCACCGCTTCAGGGGCTGCTCTCGGGCGGCGTGCCGATCATCGTCGACGGCCAGGTGGTCGGCTCGGTGGGTATTTCCGGCGTCAAACCGGACCAGGACGTGCAGGTCGCCAAAGCGGGCGTGAGCGCGCTTGCCTGAGTTAGCGACTGTACCAAGTGCAACCGTATCAAGCGCATACGAAAAACCCCGGATCAATGATCTGGGGTTTTTTAAATTCGTTCGGTCTAAACCGATAATCTTGGCTGCTTGAGATGAAAGCTGCGAAATGGCGGACCGGACGAGACTCGAACTCGCGACCTCCGGCGTGACAGGCCGGCATTCTAACCAACTGAACTACCGGTCCGCTGTATCGCACTGATATCTAGCAGGGTATTGCATCATCACCATTTGCGTACGCTTGGCGTTTCAAATGGTGGGTGGTACTGGGTTCGAACCAGTGACCCCCAGCTTGTAAGGCTGGTGCTCTCCCAACTGAGCTAACCACCCAGGGTATTGGCGTCACCAATTTTTACTTGATTATGTATTTATCGTGGCGGACCGGACGAGACTCGAACTCGCGACCTCCGGCGTGACAGGCCGGCATTCTAACCAACTGAACTACCGGTCCACATACGACAAAACATGGGAAAACAGGCGGGTAAGCGACGATGGCGGACCGGACGAGACTCGAACTCGCGACCTCCGGCGTGACAGGCCGGCATTCTAACCAACTGAACTACCGGTCCGCTGTATCGCACTGCTAACGCTAGGTGCTTTCCTTACTGCAACGTTTCCAGGCCATCAAAAGATGGTGGGTGGTACTGGGTTCGAACCAGTGACCCCCAGCTTGTAAGGCTGGTGCTCTCCCAACTGAGCTAACCACCCGCTGGTCACGTGGCGCTGCATTCTACAGGAGATGCGAAGGAAGTCAACACGCTACGTTCAAATACTGTAGCCAAATACGCGTTAAGGTACCGGCCCATCTCATGATTCAAACGCACGCTTGGCTGACGCCTCACTGCAGGCTTTGAGCGCGCACGAAGGATGCCCCAAGAGCGGCGGCTTCGTCAATCAAAATCGTCTGATCAAGCCCCGATGCGCGACGCGGCTTGAAGTCGTGGTCGCCATCGGTCAGCCAGGCCACGCGAGCGTTATCCGGTAGCGAATACCCCGTCACTTCATCACGGCTCCCCAGCGGGTCGCGCTCCCCCTGGAGAATCAGCGCCGGCACCTGAACCCTCGACCAGTGCGCCAGGCGCAGCTTGTCGGGCGCCTTGGGCGGATGAAAGGGATAACCGGCGATCACCAGCCCGGGGCAGGGTTGCTCGCTTGCCAGCATGCTCGCCACGCGGCCACCCATGGATTTACCCCCAAGCCACAGCGGCTTGACCGTTAACGGCGCCAGGCATGCATACCAATGCGCCAGCTCAGCAACGCTTCGGTGGATGGCGGGCGGTGGGCGGCGTTTGCCCGTCGCCTGCATTTGCTGCATGTAGCCCAGGTCAAAGGTCATCACCTGCAGCCCTCTTCCCGCAAGGGCCCTGGCAAACTGCTGCATAAAGGCTGACCGATGCCCGGCGCCTGCTCCATGAGCGAGCAGCAGGCAGCCTAAGTCTGCCTGACCATAGAGCCTGAGAGGCCCCAGACCTTCCCGCCAAAAACAGCCTTCGGCCTGCTCGGCGACCGCGTCGGCCAGCGCTTGCTGGCTGACGACTTTTTCCTCTGGCCATTGCGTGTCCAAACTCACGCTCTCCTGTTATGTGCCGTTTGCTGCTAACGGGCGTTTCCTTGACGTGGCTCAACGTTGCCGTGGGCGGCACTCGCTACCATGGTGCAAGACTCAGCCTGGAGCCCTGCCTCATGCCTGCCCCCATTCACTCAGCTCAATCAGCGCCGGGTAATCCACTCGCGGCGGCGGTGTGGGACGCTGACCGCCTCCATCGCTATGCGAGAAGCGGCCCGCGCTATACGTCCTACCCGACCGCGCTGTCCTTTGACCCATCGTTTACCGCCGACGATTTCAGCGCGGCGCTGCAACGCAGTAACCAGACCCAACGGCCGCTGTCACTTTATGTGCACATCCCCTTCTGCCGCAACGTCTGCTTTTACTGTGCGTGCAACAAGATCGCGACAAAAAACACCGCGCTCGCCGCGTCTTATCTCGCGAGGCTCGACAAGGAAATGGCGCTGACAGCGCAGAACCTGGATACCCGACGCCCGGTGGAGCAGCTCCACTGGGGCGGTGGCACGCCGACGTTTCTGACCCTCGATCAGATGAGCGAACTGGTGGATAAGCTGGATGCCCACTTCGGGCTTTCAGACGATCCTGAGCGCGACTACGCCATCGAAATCGACCCTCGCGAAGCCGATGTATTGACGCTGCGTCATCTGCAGTCACTGGGGTTCAATCGGTTGAGCCTGGGCGTGCAAGACCTCGACCCACAGGTTCAGCAGGCGATCAACCGCCCCCAGCCGCGGGCGCTGACCGAAACCTTGATGGACGAAGCCCACCGCCTGGGCTTCCGTTCGTTAAATCTCGACCTGATTTACGGCCTGCCACGCCAAACCGCCGACAGCTTTGCGCAAACCCTTCGCCAGGTCATCGAACTGAACCCCGCACGCCTGTCGGTCTTCAATTACGCCCACCTGCCAAAGCGATTCCCTCCGCAGCGACGGATTCTTGATGCCGAGCTGCCCAGTCGCGACGAAAAGCTGGCGATGCTGCGTACCACGATTGCAATGCTGACGGCTGCTGGCTACGTGCATATCGGTATGGACCATTTTGCCCGGCCCGACGACAGTCTGGCCATCGCCCAGCGTCGCGGTACGCTGCAACGCAACTTTCAAGGCTATTCCAGCCACGCCCAATGCGACCTTATCGGCCTTGGCGTCTCCGCCATCTCACGCCTGGATGACAGCTACGCGCAAAATCACAGCCAGCTTGGGCACTACCAGGCGGCGATCGATCAGGGGCAACTGGCCACACAACGCGGCATACGGCTATGCCGAGACGACCTGATCCGGCGCGATGCCATCGAACGGCTAATGTGCGATATGCAGCTTGACCTATCGACGCTCAGTGAGCGCTGGCAGATCGCGCGCGGCTATTTCAAATCAGTTTTAAGCGCACTGGAGCAGGCGCAGCACGATGGGTTGATCGATATCCGAGAACATCGACTCGAGGTGACGCCTATCGGCCGTCTGTTGATACGCCACCTGGCCATGGCCTTTGATGCACGCTTGCCCTCTGAGGCCAGCCATCATTACTCAAATATTGTTTAGCGGTTGTTATTCATGGGCGCCAGCTTCCATAATGAGGTCATGCCATCTCTGTTGGAGACTCTTATGCTGGACGCCACGCATCGGCGGCGCGCCGCCCTGCACGAAGCACGCTGCCAGACCTGCAGCTTGAGTTCGCTGTGCCTGCCGCTGGCACTGGAGCTTGAGGATATCGATCAGTTCGACGCGATCATCCAGCGACGCGCGCCACTCAAGAAAGGCGAGGCTCTATTCCATCAGGGGGATGCCTTCAACAGCGTCTATGCGGTGCGCTCCGGGAGCCTCAAGCAGATCACCAGCGAAGGTGGCGGGCATGACCAGCTGACCAACTTTTACCTCCCCAGTGAGCTGGTAGGGCTCGATGCGATCGATGAGCCGCACTACCCCGGCAGCGTGATCGCCCTGGAAACCACCACCGTGTGCGAGATTCCCTTTGACCGCCTCGACCGGCTGTCTGAAAAGCTACCCGAGTTACGCGGCCAGATATACCGCAGCATGAGCAAGGAGCTGCGCAATGACCGGCGCATGATGCGCCTGCTATCGGCCAAGACCGCTGATCAGCGATTGGCGACCTTTCTGGTCACACTTTCCGATCGTTTTCGCCGCCGTGGGTACTCGCCCTACAGCTTCCGTCTTTCCATGCCCAGGGCCGACATCGGCAACTACTTGGGCCTGGCCGTCGAGACCGTCAGCCGGATTGTCAGCCGCTTGCAGTCGCAGGAGGTGGTCGCCGTTTCCGGTCGTGAGGTACAGATCCTCGACATGGCGAAGCTGCAGCGGCTCGCCGAAGAAGAAGGTTGCTAGCCAACGTTAAACGCCTGAATACGCCCGGCTAGCAATTCCGCCTGCTTGGCTTCCAGCCCGGCAAAGTCGAACAGGTCACGGTCAGCCAGCTGTGAAGGCGCGACGTTGGTGACCGCTTTGAACATGCTTTCCAGACGGCCAGGGTGTTTCTTGTTCCACTCGGCCAGCATCTCCTTGACCACCTGCCGCTGCATATTGGGCTGGGAGCCGCACAGGTTGCAGGGGATAATGGGAAACGCCATCAGGCGCGCGTACTCGGCAATATCCGCTTCCTTGCAATAGGCCAGGGGCCGGATGATGATATTCTTGCCATCGTCGGAGAGCAGCTTGGGCGGCATCGATTTCAGACTGCCGCCGAAAAACATGTTCAAAAACAGCGTTTCCAGAATATCTTCCCGGTGATGCCCCAGGGCGATCTTGGTCGCACCGATTTCCTCGGCAAAGCCATACAGCGACCCGCGCCGCAGGCGCGAACACAGCGCGCAGGTGGTTTTGCCCTCGGGGGTTTTCTCTTTCACCACCGAGTAGGTATCACGTTCCAGAATATGGTAATCCACCCCGCGTTGCTCGAGATAGGTCGGCAGCACATGCTCGGGAAACCCCGGCTGTTTCTGGTCCATGTTGACGGCTATCAGCGAGAAGTTGACCGGCGCATTGCGCTGCAGGCTCAGCAGCATCTCAAGCATGGTGTAGCTATCCTTGCCACCGCTCAGGCAGACCATGACGCGGTCGCCTTCGTTAATCATGCGATAGTCGATAATCGCATTGCCCGTTTCGCGGCGAAGCCGCTTTTGCAGCTTGTTGAACTCGCGTTTTTGTTTGGCATCGTGGGCTTCCGAGGCGTCAGCCGCGTCGGATAAGCCGGGTGCCGCGTCGGCAGTCGCCAACGCCGGGTCAAAATGAACAGGATCATGTTGCATGGTAATCGCACTGCCGATGGTAAAAGAAGCAGCCGTTATTCTAGCAACTCCCAGCGCAATGACCCAATCGCAGGCCGCTATGAAACAGTATCCACCTCGTTACGCTGCAGGCGAAGGTACAGAAGCGCGCTGGCCGTGGCGTCTTCCAGCGCCCGCTGGGGCGTCTTGCTGGGCACTTGCCAGCAGTCAAGCGCACGCGCCAGCTCGGCTTCCTGTTCCGCCTGGGGATGTAGTCGCCGCAAATGGCGCTGGTGCAGCCTGGTGACATCCACCCGGGCATTGGGCAGCCCAAACCCCAAATGATCACGCAGCGCCTGCTCAAGCGGGGCGAGACGCTGATCGAGCTGCCAGCCAATGATTGGCCGATTGCCGATAAACTCAACCAGCGAACGCAGACTTTCAATGTTCAGCGGTTTAGTGGCCTCGACGCTATACAGCAGCTGATGACGACGCTCGGCGGCATCACTTCCTCCGCGCGCGTCTTCCCTTAGCGCCGCCACCCAGGCACGACTGGTCAGCACCTGGTGCTGGCGCAGCGTCACCGCTGCTACGCTCATGACGCCATGGTGGGCAAAGCAAGCCAATGCCACCAGTTCATTGCCCAGGTAGGGCTGGAAGAGCCACGCGTAGGGAGACGCTGCATAGCGGCGGCGCTCGCTTCCTCTGCGCAGCATGCCGCCAAGCCAGGCGAAAGGGGCGTCCAGATAGTGTCGACTGATCACGAATACTCCAAGTGGTAACGATGGGATAGACGCTGCTTGAAATCCTTGACGATATGCAGCGCTTCGCGCAGTAAATCGCGCTCCAACGACGATAATTCCTGCACCACGACCCGGTTGGAGCGCTCCTGTTGGTCATCGGAGCCGTCGTTGGCGAGGTCGTCCAGCTGCCGTTTGAGCCGTAACTCGCTGAATAGCGCCAGGGCTTCGCCAAGGTCATCGGCAAAACGGCGGTTGAGTCGCCCGTCCTCGGCCAGGGCATCCAGGCGCTCAAACGTCGAGGTGGCAGGGATACGCCGCTCGAGCGCCAGAGTGCGGACGCCATGCACAATGGGAAAGATGCCGCCTTTCTTGATATCGATACCGTGCTGGGGCTTCTTGAGTGAACCGAACAGCGTCAGCGGCGTGGAAAAGCGCAGCGCGGTGCGGGCGAAGTAAGACAGCAGCAACTCATCCCGGGAGCAGCGCTCAAACAGCTCTTCGCGCACGCTTTCCAGCAGGCTCGGGTTGCCGGCCACACCGTGAGAGTCGAGCATGATCGCCAGCTTCATCAGACTGTCGCCGTCACGCGCGCTTGCCCAGCGCGCAATGCGCCCTTTCCATTCACTTACCGTGGCGACCCAATCCGGGTTCGACACCATGATATTGCCCGGACACGGCGGATACCCCAACTCGATCAAGGTCGAGGTAAGCCGCTGCATGTCGTCTTGCACCGCTGGCCAGTCAGCATCATCGGCGAGAATCAGCCCGTTATCCTGATCGGTCTTGAGAATTTGCTCACCGCGACCCTCACTGCCCATGACCATCATGCAACTGTCCTGCTGGTGCGCCGCGTCAATCGTGAACTCCCAGGCCTTGCTCATGATGCGACCGTTCAGTGCCGCCAGCAGGTCCATCGCAAAACGTAGCTTCACGCCCTGGGCCATCAGCGCGCTAACCAGTTCGGGGGTGCGGTGGCTGGCGGCTGCCAGCTCGGTCAAGTCATTGGCCTGCTCGACCTGGAGACTGACCACATAACTGCGACTGGAGAAATAGCTCAGCACATCGGTCAGCTCGACCACGCCGACGACCTGTTTCTCGTCTACCACCACGACACGCGTCACCTTGTGGCGGGTCATGCTGACCAGCGCTTCAAACAAGTATTGAGCGGGCCTCACCGTCACCAGGGTATATTGGGCGATATCGGCAAGCGCCGTGGTCACCGGACGCTGCGACAGCACAATGGCATTGAGCAGGTCGGTCTTGGTGACCATACCCGTCTGGCCTGAGGCCTCGACCAGCAAACTGTCGGCATGGCTATCGCTGAGCGTGCGCACGGCCTTGTCGATATCCGCATTGGCGGGCAGCAGCAGCGGTGCGCGCATGCATTCGCTGACGCGGGCCAGCATAAAGCCCGCCATCGTCACGCCGCCTTCGGCGCGCTTTTCGGTCAACAGGCGAGCTTTATGGGCCAGCGACTGGCGGAAGAACTGGCTAAACTCCGGGTACTCTTTACACAGTGTCTTGAATAACGCCTTGGGCATCAGGTAGCACAGGCATTCCTGCTCCGCTTGAAAGCGGTAGCGGCTTTTACCGTTCAATATACTGATTGCGCCAAATAGATCGCCTGCCGTGTAGTGGCCGATACGCGACATGGACGACGGCAAGGTAGGGTCCAGTTCAGCGACCTCACCCTTGTGGATCACATAGACGTACTCGCCAGCCTGGCCTGTCTCGACAATAATATCGTGGCGTTCAAAATAGGCGAGGTCCATGCCACGACGCACGTGATCCTTGCCCTCGTCATCCAGCAGTGAAAA
The DNA here is from genome assembly GCF_024124705.1 of Halomonas sp. Mc5H-6. Lineage (NCBI taxonomy): Bacteria > Pseudomonadati > Pseudomonadota > Gammaproteobacteria > Oceanospirillales > Halomonadaceae > Halomonas > Halomonas sp. Mc5H-6. The sequence goes on along the minus strand of NZ_JAMXSI010000002.1, from coordinate 106,784 downwards.
CGGGGGCTGGGAAAGGTCTACATCTACCATGGGCATGACCTCGTTAGCATAATGCGGCGTCAGGAAGCCTGACGGTCTCAATTACATCTCACACTTACTCTTCTCGACCACTCTTCTCAACCATTCTTCACAGCCAGTCTTGCAACTACTACTTTGGATTATTGCGCTAATGTCTAATACGCTTTACTTATGTTGGCGGCGTGTCACTGACAAAATAAACCGTCGCTTTTAGACGTATTTAAAAAACGGCTTACCATCTTTAGAACATAGCAAACATCGCCCTATACTCCCCACCTAGACCATCGTCCCATGTCGCTAATAAAACTTTGCTCATTGGTGTCAAAAACCCACAAAAAGGCTCATTTTCAAGTGATTGGCTACCTTTTGATCACCACCAAAGTTTATTGATACCAAAGTCTGGGATTTATTTTTTGCATTTATTGCCCAGTATTGTCAGTGAGTCATGCAGGGTAATCGCACGTCGTTGCACCACTCAAAATCCACCTTGGCCAAGTGACGTGTTAACGAACGGCTGATTCATGACATCACAAAATGCGAGTGGATCTAAAAACGTGCGATTGGCCTGGTGGGTCAACCGCTATTCCGAGTGAACTTTCCAACCTAAAAAACACTAGTGGAGAGCAACACAATGGCAGACGACAAATCCAATGCTGCTGAATACTGGAAAGCCAACGTCCGTACCATTATTGGATGCTTGGCGGTCTGGGCATTCGTCTCATACGGCTGCGCTATTCTCTTTCGCCCGCTACTGGCCTCAATCCCTGTCGGTGGTACCGATCTGGGCTTCTGGTTTGCTCAGCAAGGGTCAATTCTCACCTTCATCGCCTTGATCTTTTTCTATGCCTGGAAAATGAACAAGCTCGACGAAAAATTTGGCCTAGGGGAGTAAGCCGGTATGAGCCAATTTGCAATCAACCTGCTCTTCGTAGGTGCCTCCTTTGCCTTATATATAGGCATCGCGATCTGGGCACGTGCGGGGTCAACAAAAGACTTCTATGTCGCTGGCGGCGGCGTCCATCCGATCACCAACGGGATGGCAACCGCTGCGGACTGGATGTCAGCGGCTTCCTTCATTTCAATGGCGGGTCTGCTGGCCTCTGGTGGTTACGCCAACTCCACCTTCCTGATGGGCTGGACCGGCGGCTACGTTATTCTTGCCATGCTGCTTGCGCCCTACCTGCGTAAGTTCGGCAAGTTTACCGTTCCCGACTTCATCGGCGACCGGTTCTACAGCAACACGGCCCGCCTGGTGGCGGTTATCTGCCTGATCGTGGCCTCGGTGACTTACGTTATCGGTCAGATGACCGGTGCGGGCGTCGCCTTCTCGCGCTTCCTGGAAGTGCCCAACACCGCAGGCATCTGGATTGCGGCCGCGATCGTATTCCTGTACGCCGTTTTCGGCGGCATGAAGGGCATTACCTATACTCAGGTGGCGCAGTACGTCGTCCTGATCATTGCCTATACCATCCCGGCAGTCTTCATTGCCATGCAGTTGACCGGCAACCCCATCCCGATGTTCGGCATGTTCAGCACGCATACCGAATCGGGTCTGCCGCTACTGGAGAAGCTCGATGATGTAGTGAACGCACTTGGCTTCAGGGACTACACGGCGGATGTCGACAACAAGCTCAACATGGTGTTGTTTACCCTGTCGCTGATGGTCGGTACTGCAGGTCTTCCCCACGTCATCATTCGCTTTTTCACCGTCCCCAGAGTCGCTGATGCACGCTGGTCGGCAGGCTGGGCGCTGGTGTTCATCGCCTTGCTGTACCTGACCGCACCGGCGGTTGGTTCCATGGCGCGCTTGAACCTCGCCACGACGATCTACCCGGAAATGGCGGGGCAGGTAGAGGACTATGACGCCGCGGCGGAACAGGCACTCGTCTATGAAGAGCGCCCTGGCTGGATCCGCACCTGGGAAGAAACCGGCCTCATCCAATTCGACGACAAGAACAATGATGGGCGCATCCAGGTCTACAACGACAGCAATGAAGAATACGCCGAGGTTGCTGAGTCGCGTGGCTGGGAAGGCAGCGAGCTGACCGTCAATAACGATATTCTCGTACTTGCCAACCCCGAAATTGCCAACCTGCCCGGCTGGGTCATTGGCTTGATTGCAGCGGGCGGTATCGCCGCGGCGCTATCGACGGCAGCCGGTCTTCTGCTGGCGATCTCGTCGGCCATCAGTCACGATTTGATCAAGACCATGATCAATCCCAAGATCACCGAGAAAGGGGAAATGCTGGCCGCGCGTATTTCCATGGCGGGCGCCATCCTGGTAGCCACCTACCTTGGCCTCAACCCACCCGGGTTTGCCGCCCAAACCGTGGCACTGGCCTTCGGTATCGCGGGTGCCTCCCTGTTCCCGGCGTTGATGATGGGCATCTTCTCCAAGAAGATGAACAATTCAGGCGCGGTGGCCGGCATGCTGGCTGGCCTGGCCTGCACCCTGCTTTACATCTTCACCTACTTGGGCTGGCTGTTCATTCCGGGCACCAACATGCTGGAAAATACCGCGGATAACTGGTTGTTCGGTATTTCGCCGCTGTCCTTCGGTGCGGTTGGCGCATTGATCAACTTCACAGTGGCCTTCCTGGTCTGCAAGGTGACCGACGAGCCTCCGCAGGAAATTCAGGAGCTGGTCGAAAGCGTTCGCTACCCGAAAGGCGCTGGCGTTGCCGTCGACCATTAAGTCATAATCATCCCCTACCTGCGGCCCTAAGGGTCGCAGGCTGTGGAACCGACCCGCCATCGGGCTTCCTCCGGGAGGCCCGATGGCTTTTTAGAAGGACGTATTATGATTTGGCATCTGATTGCCGCGGTATTTGCAGGTCTGGCAGCGGCAGGGATTGGCCTATTACTGCGCACGCTCAGCGGCAAGCGATTACCCAAGTGGATTGTGCCCGTTTGCGGGGGGCTGGGTATGATCAGCTACCAGATCCATATGGAGTATTCGTGGTTTGAGCACAAGCAGCAGCAGCTTCCCGACACCGCCGAGGTGATTTCCAGCGACACCAGCCAACAGGTCTGGCGGCCGTGGACCTTCATCTTCCCGGTGACGACCAAGTTCAGCGTCGTCGACAGCGAGAACATTCAACTGGGGAGCAGCGATGATGAGCGAGTGGCGCAATTCATTCTGTACCAGTTCGAACGCCACTACACCGATGTGATTACCCACCATCCCTATGTACTCAATTGCGATAGCCGTGAACTGATTCCCCTGGAGCCGGAAACCCGGGAGCCACAAATCGACCGGATGCGGACGCTGCGCGATACCTCTTCGCTACTGACCCATGTATGCGGTAACGCATAATCACCCCTATCTCACGCCTGACGGCAAATCTTATTTCGCCTAGAATGGTGCGCCTGACAGGTAGGTTCCAGTTGCTTGAACGATAGGCATAAGGCGGGAGACAGCTATGTTTCATGGCGGACTGTTGGTCGCGGTATCGCTTGTGTATATCGCGGTGCTATTCGGTATCGCCTGGTACGGCGACCGCCGTGCTCGCATGGTCGGGTCAAGCCGTCGTCGCCCCATCATCTACAGCCTGGCCCTGGCGATTTACTGCACCTCCTGGACCTTCTACGGCGCCGTGGGCCAGGCGGCGACCGCTGGCTGGTCGTTTGCCAGTATATTCGTGGGACCGGTGCTGACGTTTTTATTGTTCTGGCCCGTGCTTGCGAAAATGATCCGCGTAGCCAAGCATCAGAACGTTACCTCCATCGCCGACTTCATTGCCTCGCGCTACGGTAAAACCCAGTCGCTTGCGGCTTTCGCAAGCCTTGTTGCCCTGGTCGGCACCCTGCCCTACATCGCGCTGCAATTGAAAGCCGTCTCGACGACGTTCAGCGTGCTCACCGCTGAAGGCGACATGACCAAGGCGCCACTGTTTGGCGATACTGCGTTTTATGTCGCCGTGGTGATGGCGATCTTTGCCATTCTTTTCGGGACGCGACACACCGACGCCACCGAGCACCACGAGGGGCTGATCCACGCCGTTGCCTTCGAGTCACTGGTCAAGCTGGTCGCCTTCGTGGTGCTTGGCGTGTTTGTCACCTGGGGCATGTTCGACGGCTTGGGCGAGCTGATGGACTACGCAGAGACCCAGTTGGAACTTCAGCGTCAACTGGCCAACCAGGATTTCGGCCAAAGCTTCTGGGCGCAAACCCTGCTGGCGATGCTGGCGATTCTGTGCCTGCCCCGTCAATTTCACGTTGCGGTGGTCGAGAACACCCACCACGACGACGCGACAAAAGCCCGCTGGCTGTTTCCGCTTTACCTGATCGTGATCGCATTCTTTGTGGTGCCGCTGGCGGCTGCCGGTTTGATGCTGTTTTCCGATTCGTCGGTCGAGCCGGACACCTATGTTCTGGCGCTGTCGATGGCATCCGGCAATGAATGGCTCACCCTGCTGACGTTCATCGGCGGCTTTTCCGCCGCCACGGGCATGGTCATTGTCGCGGCCGTTGCCGTGTCGATCATGATCTCCAACGAAATCGTGATCCCGGCACTGTTCCGGTTGCGCTGGTTCGACACCAAGGCGAGGGATTACGGTCGCCTGGTCTTGCGTGCGAGACGCCTGACCATCGTCGCCGTCTTGGCCATGGCCTACGGCTTCTACCAGATGATCGCCGAGTTCACGTCACTGGCGTCGATTGGCATGCTGTCCTTTGCGGCTGCGGCCCAATTTGCCCCTGCGCTGATCGGCGGCCTGTACTGGAAGCGCGGTAACCGGCTAGGGGTCATCGTCGGCATGAATGCTGGCTTCGCCATTTGGGTCTACAGCCTGCTCATGCCCGCCATGATCAGCGCCGGTGTACTGCCAGCCAACTGGCTCGATGGCGGCCCTCTAGGGCTCGCCTGGCTGTCGCCGACGGCTCTGTTCGGCCTGAATATGGGCGACAGTTTCACCCATGGGGTCATGCTGTCCCTGGGGGTTAATCTGTTCAGCTATATCTTCATCTCCCAGGTTACGTCCCAGCGCGTGGTCGAGCGCATTCAGGCGTCGCTTTTCGTCGACAGCGTTGAAACCCGTCAAACCTCGGTTAACCGCCCCTGGACCGGGGCGACCACGGTGGGCGACTTGAAGGTGCTTTGTGAACGCTTCCTGGGCGCGGGTCAGGTGGACCGCGCCTTTGAAGACTACGCGAGACGTGCGGGTAAACCGCTGGATGACAGCACCCGAGCCTCTATCGATGTTATCCAGTTCACCGAGCGTTTCCTGGCCTCTGTGCTTGGGGCGTCTTCTGCACGGATCGTGGTCAACTCTGCCCTCCAGGGACGCGGCATCGGTATTTCCGACGTCATCTCGATTGTCGATGAAGCCTCCCAGGTGCTCGAATTCAACCGGGCTCTGTTGCAGGCCACCATCGAGAACATCAACCAGGGCATCAGCGTTGTCGATCAGAACCTGCGACTGGTGGTGTGGAATCAGCGCTACCTTGAGCTGTTTCGCTTCCCTGATCACCTGATTCGTGTGGGCGCGCCAATAGACCGTATCTTCCGCTATAACGCCCACAACGGCGAATACGGTCCCGGCGACCCCGAAGAACATGTCCAGCTGCTGCTGGACAATATTCGCGACGGTCATCCCCACCGCTACGTCCGCTACCGTCAGGATGGCAGCGTGCTCGAGGTGCAGGGCAACCCCATGCCGGGTGGCGGCTTTGTGTACACCTATCAGGATATTACCCAGCAAAAACGCATCGAGGAAGCGCTGATCCGTTCAGAGAACAATATCCGGATTTACACCGATAACGTTCCTGCCCTGATTGCCTACTTCGATAAGGAAGGTCGCTACCTGTTCACCAACCGTGCTTATGAACAGGCCTTTGGTATTGATCGTAATGCCGTGATCGGCAAACGCTACGAAGACGTGCTGCCCAGGCGGCAGGCCCAGGAAAGAGCCCCCTGGGTGGCCCTCACCCTGGGCGGTGAACGCGTCAGCTTTGAGGTTTCCATGCCCATGGGCGACTCCCTGCGCCACATGCTGGTGACCTATACCCCCCACTTCGGCGACAGCCAGTCGATTCTGGGCTTCTTCGCCCTTTATCAGGATATTACCGAACGCCGTCAGGCAGAGGTCGCCCTCAAGGAAACCAATGAAACCCTGGAGGAGCGCGTGCGCGAGCGCACCCAGGCGCTCTCGGAAGCCAACGCGGCTTTGCGCCAGGAGAACCGCGTCCGCGCCGAAGCCGAACAGGCACTGCGCCAGGCCAAGCAGCTGGCTGAAGATGCCAACGCGTCCAAGACGCGTTTCCTGGCGGCGGCGAGCCACGACCTGCTCCAGCCGCTGAACGCCGCGCGGCTGTTTACCTCGGCGCTCATGCAAAATGTCACCGTCCCGGATACCCAACGCACCATTGGGCATATCGATAATTCGCTGCAGGCGGCGGAAGAGCTGCTCAGTACACTGCTGGACATCTCCAAGCTCGACGCCGGGGCTCTGACGCCGCGGCGCAGCCACTTTGCGCTGGCCGACATCTTCCGCCCGCTGCGCGCCGAGTTTGAAGTGATGGCCGATGAGCGCGGGCTGGACCTGGTCGTGGTGCCCACCCAGCAGTGGGTCGACTCGGATCCCCAGATGCTGCGCCGCATTGTGCAAAACTTCCTTTCCAACGCGATTCGCTATACCCAGGAAGGCCGTGTCATGCTCGGCTGTCGCCGCCAGGGCGAGCGGCTGGTCATTGAAGTCTGGGACAGCGGCCCCGGGATTCCCGACTCCAAGCTCAGCGAAATTTTCCAGGAGTTCCGTCGCCTCGATCAGGTATCACGGCACAAGGAAAGCGAAAAAGGCCTCGGGCTTGGGCTTTCCATCGCCGACCGCATGAGTCGTGTGCTCGATCATCCGATCAAGGTTCGCTCCTGGGAAGGTACCGGCACGGTGTTCTCGGTCAGCGTGCCGCGCGTTGAAGCCCGCGAAACCCGCGCCGACGACCAGGACCAGGGACCACGCCGCACGGGTAACAAACTGGCGGGGACCCGCATCGTATGTATCGACAACGAAACGCTGATTCTCGAGGGCATGACCGCCATGCTCAGTGGCTGGGGCTGCGAGGTCTTCACTGCCACCAGTATCGGCGGCGCCAAGTCGATCCTGCGCAATATGGATGGCGACCCGGACGCCATTCTGGCCGACTACCATCTGGATAACGAGGTCACCGGCCTGATGGCCCTTGAAGCCCTGAGCGAGCGTTTGACCACTGCCGTCCCCGGTATCGTGATTACCGCCGACCGCACCGAAGCCGTGGCCGAGGAGGTCAAGCGCGCCGGGTATCAGCTGCTCCTCAAGCCGGTTCGCCCGGCGGCACTGCGGGCGCTGTTGACGCGAACGCTGCAGGCCAGCCGAGCGGCCAAGGCCTAGCTGGAAGACCGCTTGAACGAAACCGCCTCCGTGGCAAGACCACGGAGGCGGTTTTTCTCGCTTCCAGGCGCGAAGCGCCGCTCTGCCAGCTCAGCGCCAGGCGAAGAGGCCCGTCACGACTCGACTTTGGGCGGCTCGACTTCCAGCTTCTGCGCTGCAATGACCGCCTGGGTGCGCGAGTGAACGCCCAGCTTACGCAAAATGGCTGTCACATGCGCCTTGATGGTCGCTTCGGACACGTTCAGCTCGTAGGCAATCTGCTTGTTCAGCAGACCTTCGGTAAGCATATTGAGCACCCGGAACTGCTGGGGGGTCAGCGACGCAATCGCTTCGGCAAAACGCGACTCTTCTTCGCTGGTTTCTTCCAGCACGCCCGCCAATGCCTCGGGTAGCCACACCTCACCCTGCAAAATCTCGCTGACCGCTTCAGCGATCAGCTGCAGCGATGATGATTTGGGAATAAAGCCTGACGCGCCATAATCGATGGCACGGCGCACGACATAGGGCTCGTCGCTGCCCGAGACGACGGCCACCGGGATATCAGGCATTTGCCCACGCAGCTGGATAAGCCCCGAAAAACCATGGGCGCCCGGCATGTGCAAATCCAGCAGAATGAGGTCAGCATCCGGGTGTCGGTTGACCACCTCCGTTGTCGCCTCCATGGTATCGGCTTCCACGATTTCTGCCTGCGGGGCCAGTTGGCGCAACGCCTGGGTGAGTGCTGCACGAAACAGCGGATGGTCATCTGCGACGATAAACTTGTGGGCTACTGCCATGGATATTCCTCCGGTTCCTCAAGCAGCGGGGTTTGCTGCTGCCGCGACGCTGGGCACATACGGTTAAGGCATGGTACCCCATGGGCTTCGCCATGCCCAAGCGTCATATGCACAATTTGTAATGGATTCTTCATCACGCTGAACAAAGCAGTGCCGGCGCGATGGCCGGCACTGATCGTCATAGCCCTTGGAAAACGGGCCAACACTCAGCCTGTTGTTTATCACCTGCCCCATCGTGGGAACGACGGGACCAGCGAACAGGCTATTTATTAACGCGATGCTCGATCAATTCATCCACTACCGAAGGATCGGCCAGCGTACTGGTATCCCCCAAACCGTCGCATTCATTGGCGGCAATCTTGCGCAGTATACGGCGCATGATCTTGCCCGAGCGGGTTTTGGGAAGGCCCGGTGCCCACTGAATGACATCCGGTGAAGCAATGGGGCCAATATCCTTGCGTACCCACTGGGTCAGCTCTTTTTTCAACTCATCCGTCGGGTCGATCTCGTCGTTCAAGGTTACGTAAATGTAGATACCCTGACCCTTGATATCGTGAGGGAAGCCGACCACAGCGGCTTCGGCAACAGCGGAGTGGGCCACCAGCGACGATTCGATCTCGGCGGTCCCCATGCGGTGGCCCGACACGTTAAGAACGTCGTCAACCCGCCCGGTGATCCAGTAATAGCCGTCTTCGTCACGGCGACAGCCGTCACCGGTAAAGTACATGTTGTCGTAAGTGGAGAAATAGGTCTGCACGAAGCGATCGTGGTCGCCCCAGATTGACCGCGCCTGCCCCGGCCAGGCATCCAGAATCACCAGATTGCCTTCGGTGGCGCCTTCAAGCAGGTTGCCTTCGTTGTCCACCAGCGCGGGCTGAACGCCAAAGAACGGCTTGGTCGCCGACCCCGGCTTGAGCGGCGTGGCACCGGGCAGTGGCGAGATCATGATGCCGCCGGTCTCGGTCTGCCACCAGGTATCCACGATCGGGCACTTTTCGTTACCGATGACCCGGTAGAACCACTCCCAGGCTTCGGGGTTGATGGGCTCGCCCACCGAACCCAGCAGGCGCAGCGAATCGCGCTTGCTTGAGTCCATGACGTTGTCGCCGTGGGCCATCAAGGCGCGCACCGCGGTCGGTGCGGTGTACAGGATATTGACGTTATGCTTGTCGACGATGTCGCCCAAACGGCCATGGGTCGGGTAGCTGGGCACGCCCTCGAACATCAGGGTGGTGGCGCCGTTGGCCAGCGGGCCATAGACGATATAGCTGTGCCCGGTAACCCAGCCGACATCGGCGGTGCACCAATAGACTTCACCTTCGTGATAGTCGAACACGTACTGGTGAGTCATCGCCGCAAAGGTCAGGTACCCGCCGGTGGTGTGCTTGAGCCCTTTCGGTGCGCCGGTGGAACCCGAGGTGTAAAGAATGAACAGCGGGTCTTCCGCGCCCATCGCTTCGGGCTCGCATTCGGTGGACTGCTTGTCGACCAGGTCGCTAAACCACAGGTCGCGGCCTTCTTTCCATTCGATCTCGCCGCCGGTGCGCTTGACCACCAGTACATTCTGGCAGACATCGGTGCCTTCCCGAGTCAGGGCGGCGTCGACGTTGTCTTTCAGCGGTACCTGCTTGCCACCGCGCACCGACTCATCGGCGGTAATCACCAGCTTGGAATCGGCCCCGATAACCCGCTGGGCCACCGCGTCGGGGGAGAAACCGCCAAACACGACCGAGTGCACCGCACCAATGCGCGCGCAGGCGAGCATGGCCATGGCGGCTTCAGGAATCATCGGCATGTACAGGGTGACCGTGTCGCCTTTACCGACCCCCAATTCTTTCAGGCCGTTGGCCAGTTGGTTGGTGCGTTCGTAAAGCTCACGATAGCTGATGTGCTTGGACTCGCTGGGATCGTCGCCTTCCCAGATGATCGCGGTCTGATCACCACGTTTTTCGAGGTGTCGGTCCAGGCAGTTGGCGGCGACGTTCAACTGGCCGTCTTCAAACCAGCGAATATCGACATTGTCACGCGCGAAGGAAGTGCTCTTGATCTTGGACGGCGCCTTGATCCAGTCAAGCCGCTTGGCCTGTTCAGCCCAAAAGCCTTCCGGATCGTCTACCGACTGCTGGTACATAGCCTGGTAGGTGGCTTCGTCAGCCCACGCGTTGGCGGCGATATCTTCGCGCACCGGATAGACGTTCTGCTGTTCGCTCATGAAATTGCCTCTGTCCGTGGAAATGCACTCTCTAAAGGAATGTAGCCGATATTATTTTTAACGTTACCGGCACCACCTATTTGTCACCCTAGCATAAACCTCTCGGCCCGGCCTTCCCTTTAGACATTGGTATTAACATTTTTAGCATTAATTACAATAACTTATAGCAAAGAATCCAGGCGTCATCCAGCACAGTAGACCAAGGTCTCAGCACAATGACGACAGCGATAGCGACGACCTTTTACGACCAAAGCATGACGCCGGGGCGTCAACTGGTGGTCTCGGCAACCACACCGATAACGATAGGGAGCTGGCTGCGCCCGCGCCACGTTAAAGCGATGCGTCACCTTGGGTTTCAGGCCGAACAGGTCGCGCATCACGGCTTTCCATTCGCGTCCGTGGGGTTTCAAGCGGGTGCCATCAGCGAGGTGAAACACAAGCCAGTGGGCCATTTCATGGGGGATAACCTCGTCGAAAAACGCGCCTCGGTTTTCATCCAGCAGCACGGGATTGAACCTTAATCCGCCGCGGCCAAGGTGCGCCTGACCGGCGGAAGCACCGCGCAGGTCAAACCATACCCCAGGACGCGGTAGCTCTGGATAGACCTCGCGGCAACGCTGCCAGGCATGCTCGACGCGCTCGCGGGCAGCCTGGTGCAATGCGTCTGTGCTCAAGGCCGCAAGGGTTGCATCGGGCCAAGGGGGGAGTGGCGTGGTCGTCATTAGTGATAAACTAGCCGTCATTGTGTCATTTTGACTGTTTGTTTCCGCTGCTCATTGATGAGGCTCCTTATGCCAGCGCGTCCCCATCCGCCCGAAGAGGCGACTCCGCCGCAGCCGCTGCTTGACGATGAACAACTCGACAGGCTGGACGATTTTCTCGCGTCAGACCGAGTCGACGAAGATGCTCTGGACCTGATCTCGGCGCACGGATTTCTCGTTGCGCTGGCCGTCGGCCCTAGCGAAGTGCCGCCTGCCCAGTGGATCGCCGAGCTGTTCCATGGCGAACCCCGCTACGTCGACGAGGCGCAGCGCGACGACATTATCCACCTGCTCACGCTGCTACGCGATAATGCCATGGCGGTTCTCGAGCAGGGTGGCTTGCCTGAACTGCCCTTCGAACTGACCCTTGGCGGCATACCCGCTGAAGAGACGCCCATCGGCGATTGGTGCGCCGGGTTCATGGAAGGCGTGTTCTGCGATGAGAGTGCCTGGTTCCAGGATGACGAGGAAACCGCGGCCACCCTACTGCTGCCTTTCATGCTGCTGTCGGGGCTGTTTGACGACGAGCCCGATATGGCCGAAATGGCGGGCGACCTTGAGCGCCAGGAAGCGCTGGTGACCCAGTTACCGGAGCTGGTACTCGACCTTTATCTACATTACCGCGTGCCACCGGAAACCACCAAGCCCAAGCCGCGCCGAAAAACGCCCGCCAAGGGTAAACAGCGCCGCTAAGTTACTTGAGCCGGGTCATCAGGGCATCCAGCAGCCCATAGAGCCACTCCTTGGCGCGCTGCTTCCAGGGCCGCGCCGCCCAGGCTACAGGGTCCACCTCCTCGCTGGCGGCGAAGTGGCCCTCGAAAAGCTCGCGTACTTGCTGTGCCAGGCCCGGGTCCTCCACCTCCTGGTTCGCTTCGAGGTTCCAGTGCAGATTCCAATGGTCGAAATTGCACGACCCGATACTGATCCACTCGTCGGCCAGTACAAACTTAGCGTGGATAAACGTCGGCTGAAATTCGTAGATGCGTACCCCGGCCTTGAGCATCGCCTGATAAAAGCGCTGCCCGGCATAGCGCACGCCGGGGTGGTCATGTTTGGCGCCCGGCAATAACAGTCGAACATCGATACCACGCCTGGCGGCACGCACCAGCCGTCGGCGCAGGGGGAAGGTGGGCACGAAATAGGGCGTGCACAGCCACAGCTGTTGCTCTGCCTGTCTTACCCGCTGATGCAGCGAATAACGAATGGCCTGGTAGCGATAGCCCCTCGCCGACATCACGCGTCCACGCACACCGTCGGCAAAGCAGGGCGGTGTGCGCTGGACGGGCAATGGCTGGCTGCTCGCCTGCGCCTGGTCAGGACGCGTCAGTCGCGACCGCCACAACCGCCTGAACAGGTTTTCCCAGTCAGCCACCACCCGACCTTCGGCGCGCACCGCAATTTCATACCAGGCATCGAGGAACTCGTCGACCGCGCCAAAGCCACCGGTGAACGCCAGCCCTCCATCGACCACCACGATCTTGCGATGGTCGCGGCTCAAGTTGCGCGCCAGGGAGTGAAAGCCCAGCGGGTTAAAAAAGCGCAGTTGAACACCCGCGTTGATCAAGCGACGCCGGTCCTGGCTCGACAAGCCCATCGAGCCAAAACCGTCCAGCAGCAGACACACCGTTACCCCGCGATTGACCGCCTGGACGAGCGCCTCGATAACCCGGTCGGCCAATCTGCCTGACGCCATCAAATAGAGCTCTACCAGCACATAGTGCTGGGCATGATGAATGGCCTCGAGCATTGCAGGTAGAAACCGCGACGCCTCAGGAAGCAGGGTAAAGCGATTGCCTTCGCGCCAGATCGACGACATTCCCCCTCCTTGGTAAGCGTTAGCGCGTCAGGGCGCGGTGGACATACATATCGTAGCGACTGGTTTTGCCTTCCAGGGTGTGCTGGGGTGCAGGCCCGGCAATCGGCGGTGCCTTGCGCGGTCGTTTGACCACCACACGATGGGTGGCCACATCCAAAGCCGCTTCCAGCAGGCGGGGGGCATCGTCGTCGTCACCGGCCAGCTCGCGAAAAAGGCGCATCTCTTTTTTGACCAGCGCAGATTTTTCCCGGTGGGGAAACATGGGGTCAAGATGGACCACCTCAGGATCAAAGGCAGCGTCAGCTACCAGCGCGGCCAGTGCCTCGGCGGCATCCCCGTGGCGCAACGTCATACGCGAAGCGATGGGCGCGGTGTCGGCAATGTTGGCTGCACGGGACAAGCCATCGGCAAGCAGGGCCGCAATCGCCGGGACGCGCTCGATCAGCAATACCGACGCGCCCAGGCTTGCCAATACAAAGGCATCGCGACCCAGGCCGGCCGTGGCATCGACCACGTGCGGGTTGAGCCCCTTGTTCAGGCCGCAGGCCTTGGCTACCAACTGACCACGCCCGCCGCCAAATTGGCGCCGATGGGCGGCCCGCCCGGCCGCAAAATCAACACTGAGCGGCTTGCCGAACTGCCACTCATTGCCGGTTAACACCAGTTGCCCATCGCGATAGACAAGCGTTAACCCGGCTGGCAACTGGCCGACATCGGGCAGCGTCATGCGGGCTTTTTCCACGCCACCTGGTTGCGCAGATAGACCGGCTGCACCGCGTGGGCTGGCTGCCCCAACCCGTCAGCGAAGTCCCGGGCGGCCAGCCAGGCCATTTCCTCGGCACGCGGTTCAAGGTCGGTCAGATGGTGCGTCATTGCCGCCTGAAACGGGGTGTTGAACTGCTCCCAAAGCGTAAAACCGCTCCCGACGCCGACCCAGTCGGTTGCTTCGTCGGGCAGTTGCACCGCTTTGGGCGTGAGGACGGCCTCGTCGCCTTGACGGCGCACGCTGTCATGCAAGCAGTGCCACGTCGCCACATAGACCTCCCCCATGCGGGCATCCAGCGCGGTCACGACATGGCGCAGGTGATAGCGACGATGGGCCTGGAGTGCCAGCGCTTCAAGCGTGGAGATACCCAGTAACGGCCGATCCAGCCCAAATGCCAGGCCCTGTGCTGCCCCCGCAGCGATACGCAGCCCGGTAAACGAACCGGGGCCGCGGCCGTAGGCAACCGCATCCAGTTGGCCTGACGTAACCTGGGCGTCGCCCAACACCTCATCGACCATCGGCAACAGCCGCCGGGTATGCGCACGCGGTGTCATTTCAAAGCGCGCGACGCACTCGCTGTGGTCGGCGTCCTGGCGCAGCAAGGCAGCGGAGCAGGCGCTTGAAGAGGCATCGAGAGCGAGAAGATATAGCGACATAGCGATTCAGCACTCGTGAGAAGTAGACGGGCATTATACCTTTGCCTTGCCCATACGACGATGGCCCGCACTTGGCGGGCCATCACGAATTGGCTAGTGCTTGCCTGGAAAGCCTTAACTCAACGCTTCGGCAACCTGGCGGGTAATATCATCCACGCTTCCAACCCCTTCAACGCGATGGTATTGCGGTGCCGCCTCGGGATCTTCTTTAGCCCACTGCTGGTAATAATCGACCAGCGGCGCCGTTTGATCATGATACACCGCGAGCCGATTACGTACGGTGGACTCCTGGTCGTCCTCGCGCTGAATCAGCGCCTCGCCGGTCACGTCATCCTTGCCCGGTTCTTTGGGCGGATTATGCGCCACATGATAAACCCGCCCTGACTCAGGGTGAACCCGCCGACCTGCCAGGCGATTAACAATCTCCTCGTCGGGAACGGCAATTTCCAGCACGTGATCGAGCTTGACACCGCCCTCTTTCATGGCGTCCGCCTGGGGAATGGTGCGCGGGAAGCCGTCGAACAGAAAGCCATTTGCGCAGTCGGGCTGGCTGATACGCTCTTTGACCAGATCGATGATGATGTCGTCGGACACCAGGCCGCCGCTGTTCATGATCTCTTTGACCTTGAGGCCCAGCTCGCTGCCATCCTTGATCGCCGCGCGTAACATGTCGCCGGTGGAAATCTGGGGAATGTTATAACGCTCGCAGATAAACTGAGCTTGAGTCCCCTTCCCCGCACCGGGGGCACCCAACAGGATTAAACGCATGGCTCTGCTCCTTGAATAATAGAAATGCAATAAATCAATCAGCCGACAATAACCGTGCCTCTCAGGCGACACAACTACCCAAAAGCCTGAAAGTACGGTTATGAAGGCATTTTTTTAAATAAAATCAGCCAAGTGACGCCCAACCTGTACTTTGGTCGCCCTTGTGTTCAAAAAACGGCGGCTCAAACACAAGCGGCGCCCTACCGGACGCCGCTCACAAGACCTTCCATTGCCACTTACAGCAGCAGACGACGGATATCGGTCAGCACATCCGCAAGGAAGGCGGTGAAGCGCGCTGCATCCGCACCGTTGATTGCCCGGTGGTCGTAGGACAGCGATAGCGGCATCATCAGCCGCGGCTGGAAGGCACTGCCATCCCATACCGGCTTCATCTGGGACTTGGAAACGCCCAGAATGGCCACTTCCGGTGCATTGACGATAGGCGTGAACGCGGTACCGCCAATCGAGCCCAGGCTCGAAATGGTAAAGCAGCCGCCGGTCATCTCGTCGCGTTTGAGCTTTTTGGACTGCGCCTTCTTGCCAAGCTCGGCCATTTCCTTGGCAATCTCGATCAGGGATTTCTGGTCGGCATTACGTACCACCGGCACCATCAAGCCTTCTGGCGTGTCCACCGCAATGCCGATATGCACGTAGTGCTTCCATACCAGCGTTTCGCCGTCACCTTTCAGGCTGACGTTGAACTGCGGGAACTTGCGCAGTGCAAAGGCACAGGCCTTGACCATGAACGGCAGCGGCGTCAGCTTGGCGCCCTGGGCCTCGGCTTCGGCCTTCATCGACTTGCGGAAGTCTTCAAGCTCGGTGATATCCGCTTCGTCGAACTGGGTAACGTGGGGAACGTTGAGCCAGCTGCGGTGCAGATTGGTCGCACCCATCTTGAGCAGGCGTCCCATCGGCTTTTCTTCGACCTCGCCAAACTGGCTGAAGTCGACCTCCGGCACCGGCGGAATACCTGCGCCACCGGTGGCCGCCGGGGCTGCGCCCGCCTGCGCTTTGCCCTGATTGGCAATCGCCTGCTTCACATAGGCCTGAACGTCTTCCTTCAGCACGCGGTCTTTCGGGCCACTGGGCTTGACCAGGGCCAGGTCGACGCCCAGTTCCCGCGCCAGCATACGCACGGCGGGACCAGCATGGACCAGCTTACCGTCACGCGGCTTGTGCGATGCCATCTGCGCTTCGGGGCTGGGGGTGCCAGCAGGCGACTCGGCAGGCTTGGTGCTGGACGGGCTGGCGCTCTGTGGCTGGGCTTTTTCGGGTGCGGCTTTTTTCGGGGCTGCCTGCTTGGCACCCGCGACTTCGATATAGCCGATCACATCGCCTTCGGAGACCGTGTCGCCCTCTTTGACGGTCAGCTCGAGGAGCTTGCCTTTGTAGGGGCTGGGGACATCCATCGACGCCTTGTCGGACTCCAGGGTGATCAGCGGGTCTTCTTCGTCGACCTCGTCACCGGCCGCTACGCCAATCTCAATGATCGGCACATCGGAGGAACCGGACAGGTCGGGCACACGAATCTCTTTGCGCTCCGGTTCACCGCTGGCAGCTTCGTCTGGCGCATCATCCTGCTCAGCCGCCGCTTGGGGTTCGCTGCTGCTGGTCTGGCTGGACGCCTGTTCGTCTGCTGTGTCTTCGGTGTCGCCGCCTTCACCGGCGATTTCCATTTGCCCGATGACATCGCCTTCCGAGACCGTGTCGCCTTCTTTGACACTGAACGACACGATTTTACCGGCATGGGGACTCGGCACATCCATGGAGGCCTTATCGGACTCCAGGGTGATCAAGGTGTCTTCGGCGTCAACCTCATCGCCTTCGCCCACTGCGACTTCGATGATTTCGACGTTATCCGAGCCCCCCAGATCAGGCACTTTGATGTCCACGGTCTGCTTGCCGCCAGATGCCTTTTTGGCGGCAGGCTTTGAGGGTTCCGGCTCGGACGCTTGGGCGGGGGCGTCATCCTGCTGGCTGCCGGATGACTCAGCGGGGGATTCGTCGCTTTCCCCCCCGGCGTCGCCACCACCTTCGACTTCCAGCTCGACGATATCGTCACCTTCAGAGACGCTATCGCCCTCTTTGACCAGCACTTTGATGACCTTGCCCCCTTTCGGAGCCGGTACGTCCATGCTGGCTTTATCGGATTCGAGCGTGATCAGGGTGTCTTCTGCTTCAATGACATCGCCTTCCGACACCGCAATCTCGATGATTTCGACATCGGTATCGCCACCGATATCGGGAACTTTGATGATTTCGCTACTCAAGGTCGCGCTCCTTTAAAATCGGATCGAGCCGGCGGGCACTTGCCCGCCGGGCAGCGGATCAGCTGGTCAGCGGGTTCGGCTTGTTGACATCGATGCCGTACTTCTTCAGGGCGTCACCGACAAGCTTGCGATCGATTTCACCACGGTCTGCCAGTGCACGCAGCGCCGCGACGGTGACGAAATAACGGTCCACCTCGAAGAAGTAACGCAGCTTCTCGCGGGTATCGGAACGACCAAAGCCGTCGGTACCCAGCACGGTGTAATCGTTCGGCACCCAGGCACGTACCTGATCGGCGTATAGCTTCATGTAGTCGGTAGACGCGATCACTGGCCCTTCACGGCCTTCCAGACACTTGGTGACGTGAGGCTTGTTGGCCTCGGCATCAGGGCTCAGGAAGGCTTCACGGTCCAGCAGCAGCGCTTCACGACGCAGCTCATTGAAGCTGGTCACGCTCCAGATATCAGCGCCGATCCCCCAATCACTTTCGAGCAGCGTGGCCGCTTCCTCGACTTCGCGTAGGATCGTACCCGAGCCTAGCAGCTGTACGCGGCCTTTTTTGCCCTTGGTTTCGCGCAGCAGGTACATGCCCTTGACGATATCGTCGACCGGCACGGTTTCAAGCTCAGGATGCTCGTAGTTCTCGTTCATGACCGTCAGGTAATAGAAGCAGTTCTCCTTGTCGGCGAACATGCGCTTCATACCGTCCTGCAGAATAACGGCCACTTCGTGTGCATAGGTGGGGTCGTAGCTTCTGCAGTTGGGAATGGTCGATGCCTGAATCAGGCTGTGGCCATCCTGGTGCTGCAAACCTTCACCGTTGAGCGTTGTACGGCCTGCGGTACCGCCGACCATGAAGCCGCGCGCCTGGAGGTCGCCTGCCGCCCAGGCCAGATCGCCGATACGCTGGAAGCCGAACATCGAGTAATAGACGTAAAACGGCAGCAGCGTCACGTTGTTATTACTGTAGGAAGTCGCCGCCGCAATCCACGCCGACATCGCGCCTGCTTCGGAAATCCCCTCCTCAAGAATCTGGCCTTTCTGATCTTCACGGTAGAACATGATCTGGCCTTTATCGACCGGCTCATACTTCTGCCCTTCAGAGGTGTAGATCCCCAGCTGACGGAACATGCCTTCCATGCCGAAGGTACGCGCTTCGTCAGGAATAATCGGCACAACCTTCTTGCCGATTTTCTTGTCCTTGACCAGCCCGTTCAGTACTCGCACAAACGCCATGGTGGTGGACACTTCACGCCCCTTGGAACCGCCCATCTGGGAAGCAAAGGCCTTGTCTTCAAGGCTGGGGATTTCCAGGGCGTCGAAGTCACTGCGGCGCGCCGGCAGATAGCCACCCAGACGCTCGCGCTGCAGATGCAGGTACTTCAGCTCGGGGGAATCCTGCTCCGGCATGTAGTACGGCACGTCTTTGAGCTGCTCGTCGGTGAGCGGAATCCCGAAGCGGTCACGGAAGGTCTTGAGCGCCTCGTATTCCATGCTCTTGACCTGGTGGGCTTCATTGGCGGCTTCGCCATCGCCGCTACCCATGCCATAGCCCTTGACGGTATGCGCCAGGATGACCGTGGGCTTGCCGTTCGAGGTATTGACCGCTTCATGGTAGGCCGCATAGACCTTGAACGGGTCGTGACCACCGCGGTTGAGCTTCCAGATGTCCTCGTCAGAGAGGTCTTTGACCATCTCTTCGGTTTCCGGATACTTGCCGAAGAAGTGCTCGCGGGTATAGGCCCCGCCGTTGGCCTTGTAGTTCTGGTACTCGCCGTCGACCGCCTCGTCCATGCGCTTCTGCAGGACGCCTTTCTTGTCCTTCTCGAACAGCGGATCCCAGTGGCGACCCCAGACAACCTTGATGACGTTCCAGCCCGCGCCGCGGAACACGCCTTCGAACTCGTCCATCACGCGGGAGTTGCCGCGTACCGGACCGTCAAGGCGCTGCAGGTTGCAGTTGATGACAAAGATCAGGTTGTCGAGGTTTTCGCGCCCGGCAAGGGAGATCGCCCCGAGGGATTCCGGCTCGTCGCACTCGCCGTCCCCCATGAAGCACCAGATCTTGCGGTCGTACATATCCTTCAGTTCACGATGATGCAGGTACTTCATCACGTGCGCCTGATAGATCGCCTGGATCGGGCCAAGGCCCATGGAGACCGTCGGGAACTGCCAGTAATCCGGCATCAGCCAGGGGTGGGGGTAGGATGACAGGCCATCGCCATCGACTTCCTGACGGAAACGGTCCATCTGCTCTTCGGACAGGCGGCCTTCCAAGTAGGAGCGCGCGTAGATGCCTGGCGCCACGTGGCCCTGAATGTAGATCAGGTCGCCTTCAAAGTCGCCCTGAGGGGCACGGAAGAAGTGGTTAAAGCCTACGTCATACAGCGTAGCTGACGACATGAAGCTGGCAATATGACCGCCCAGGCCGGGCTTGGCACGGTTGTTGCGAATCACCTGGGCAATGGCGTTGTAGCGGATCAGGGAGCGGATACGACGCTCCATGAACAGGTCGCCCGGCATCGGCGCTTCGCGGTGAACCGGAATCGTATTACGATGCGGGGTTGTCACCGAGAAGGGCACCCTCATGCCGTCCCGACGCAGGCGGTCCGCCAGGCGGGTCATCAGGTAGCGGGCACGATCTTCGCCCTCACGATCCAATACCGATTCCAGGGAATCAATCCATTCCGCGGTTTCGATCGGATCGAGATCTTCTCTTGTCTCCAGACTCATAGAGGTCTCTCCGAATGACGATAAATGACAATCAACCCCGCTAGCCCGTCGGGCCTGGGGCGGCTGTGGTGTGTCGCCACCACTGGCATGCTGATAGTCGACGCCTGAGCGTCGTCGGTTTTTTCTTCTACATTCAACGAGCTACCTACATGGACATGTAGTAAAGCTACATAATTGTTGTAAAAGTTAGCCTTTTGTATATGCGAAGATACCGCAAAGTCGCTACGCTGCCAATTACAGTAACACCTAAAAGGCTATCGAAAACAAACTATTGCACCGCAACATAAGGCTTTGTTAAGGCACTTGCCGAGTCCTCCAAGGCATCTCCTCATGTAGTCAAACTACCGTTTTAATTTCTTGCCGCGTCGTAACTTAAATCACCTTCCTGGGTCGCAAACAACTGACGCCAATAGGCCCAATCAAACGTTGGTCCAGGGTCGGTTTTACGCAGCGGCGCGACCCTTGCATGGCTGGTCACACGTTCTGGGTTAAGCGCAGGATAACGGTCCCACAACCAGCGGGCAGCCTTGGCCAACGCTCTATACTGGGCCTTGGTAAAAGGGTTCGTTTCATCGCCTTCCAGTTCAATCCCCACCGAGAAATCGTTTAGCGCTTGCCGCCAGCGCCGTTGGCGCGGGTCCCACCACCGGGAACGTCCCGCGTGCCAGGCCCGCCGGTCGGTGTCGACAAACTGGACGCACTCGCCATCACGGCGAATCAATAGGTGAGCAGATACCCTTAAATGGGCAATGGTGGCGAAATAAGGGTGTGCCTCGGGGTCTAGCTGGTTGGTAAATAATGCTTCAACGGCCGTTCCCTTAAACTGGCCGGGCGGCAGGCTGATGGCATGAATCAGCAGCAGCGACACCTCATCATCAGGCCGCTGATCCGCATTTGGTGACGCTACCTGACGTGCACCTTGCCATCGGCCAGGAGAAAATTGTGGGTCAATCACGCGAAGGACTCCTCTACGTTGGCGCGCTCTTTCACTATAATGCCGGTCATCGACGTTAACGCCCAGAGAATTGATCCCATGCATTACCAAACCGCCCTTGCCGAAGAAATCCGCTCCAGCGCTGCACGCCTGCTCGCCGAAGACGTGGGGCCTGGCGATATCACCGCCCAACTGATCCCGGACCACCAACTGGCGACGGCGGAAGTCATTACCCGTGTCCCGGCCGTGCTGTGCGGCGTTGCCTTTGTCGACGATATTTTCCGCCGCCTGGACAGCCGCGTTGCGCTTCACTGGCAGGCTGCCGATGGTGACCGACTGGAGGCCGGGCAATGTTTTCTCACCCTGGAGGGCCCAGCACGCAGCCTGCTGACCGGCGAACGCGCAGCGCTTAACGTGCTGCAAACCCTTTCCGCCACGGCGACAGCGACCCGCCGCTATGTCGACCTTATCGCCGACACCGGCGTGCGCCTGCTGGACACCCGCAAGACACTGCCCGGCATGCGGCTGGCACAGAAATATGCCGTCATGTGCGGCGGCGGCCACAATCACCGTATTGGCCTGTGGGATGCGTTTCTGATCAAGGAAAACCACATCGCTGCCTGCGGCGGCATCCAGGCGGCTGTCGCTCAGGCGCGCAAGCTGGCCGCCGAGTTGCCCGTTGAAGTGGAAGTCGAAAACTTTGCCGAGTTGGAGCAGGCGCTTGCTGCAAAGGCGGATGTCATCATGCTGGATAACTTCAGTCTGGACGAACTGCGCAGGGCCGTTGAACTGACAGCCGGTAGCGCCACGCTTGAAGCGTCGGGGAACGTCGATGACGGGACGTTGCGCGCGATCGCAGAGACAGGGGTCGACTGTATTTCCTGCGGCACCTTGACCAAGGACATCCAGGCCATTGACCTGTCGATGCGGGTCACCCGCCAGGCGGCCCGCTAACCCGGGGAGCGGTTAGGTTAGGTCTCGACGGCGTTAAGTCGCTTCTGCAGCCGAAAACGCTGCAGAGGCTCGCCGCCACGCTCGACCCACTGCTCGCCCAGATTTTGCCAGCCACGCCGCAGCAGCCGTTCGTAGAGCGTCAGGCTTGCTTCGATGTAGATACGGTCAACCCCCTGCTCCAGCAGCCATCGCTCGGCATGAATCAACAGCGTGGTGCCGATTCCGCGCCCGCTGAGCGATGGCCATACGTAGAGGGTCACGACCCGACCGGCGGGCACATCCAGCTCGATAAACCCCACGCAGCGCCCGTCACAGCTGGCAACAAGCGTCGTGTAAAGCGCCTGGCGCGCTGACCAGGCGCTGGCCTCGCGGGGCAAGGCGTTCGCCCACGCACGCCGCTGGGCCAAGGTGTATCGCGTCGCGGCCCCTTGCATCACGGCATGGTAGAACACCTCCGCCTGATCAGCGGCGTCTCGGGCGCGTGCCAAGCGGTAGGTGACGCGGGCCGTCGAGGGCTGTGCAGTCTGTTCATCTGTCATGTTTCACCCTGTGAGCGTATCGCTTTCTTTTTCAAGGCATGCTCAGCACCACTGTACTGACGACACGGCTGTTTTATACTCGGCCCTCTGTTTTTCCCTTTGATAAGGCAGTGTGATGCATCATGCCCCACTCAGCGAATCCTTTTCGCTGACACCCATCGGCCATGTGGCGAGCGACTATGCCGATAAGTTTGGCGTTCCCCGCCAGCCCGGCCTCGCGCCTGACGCCAACGCAGAGTTGATTCTTCACCCGCCCTACGACGACCCGTTGGCCGTGCGCGGGCTCGACGCCTTCAGCCATGTGTGGATCAGTTTTGTGTTCCACCAAAGTCCTGAACGCTGGTCGCCTCTCGTCAGGCCACCACGGTTAGGCGGCAACCGCAAAGTGGGCGTATTTGCCAGCCGCAGCACGCATCGCCCCAACCGGCTCGGCCTGTCGCTGGTCGAACTCCGTCGTATCGATACCCACAAGGGCGTGCGCCTGATACTGTCAGGCTGCGATCTGGTCAACGGCACGCCCGTGGTGGATATTAAACCCTACCTTCCCTGGGCTGAAGCCCACCCTCAGGCTCAAGCAGGCTTTGCCCCCGCCCCACCCGAGCAGTTGACGGTTCAGTTCAGCGCCACAGCACTGGATCAGCTGGCAAAGCGTGCTGACCGCGATTCGCTAAGGGCGCTGATCGAGCAGGTCATTGGCCAGGACCCACGCCCGGCCTACCGGCACCGCCAACCCTCCGAGCGGGTTTACGGCGTACGGCTGCGGGATGTGGACGTCAAGTTTTGTCCACGCCAGAACGGCGAAGCCACCACGCTGGAGGTGGTGGCTATCGACACGTTAGGCTGAACGTTAGCGGGGAAAGGTAACTCCCAGGCGGCGGCCGACTTCCTCGTAGGCTTCAATCACGCCGCCAAGGCCCTGGCGAAAACGGTCCTTGTCGAGCTTCTCGCGAGTATTGGCGTCCCATAACCGGCATCCGTCAGGGGAAAACTCATCACCCAGCACTACCTGGCCGTTAAATACGCCAAACTCGAGCTTATAGTCCACCAGCAGCATGTCACCCTCGGCGAACAGCTGCTTGAGCACATGATTGACCTTGAAGGTGAGCGTTTTCATCTTGGCGAGTTGCTCAGGCGTCGCCCAGCCAAAGGTTTCCGCCAGGGACTCGTTGATCATCGGATCGCCCTTTTCGTCGTTCTTCAGGAACAGCTCGAACGTCGGCGGGTTCAACGCGATACCTTCCTCAACGCCGAGGCGCTTGACCAGGCCACCCGCAGCGATATTGCGCACCACGCACTCCACGGGGATCATCTGCATCTTCTTGACCAGACTTTCTGTGTCAGAAAGTTGCTTCTCGAAATGCGTCGGAATACCGGCGTCTTCCAGCCGCTCCATGATGAAGGCGTTGAAGAGGTTATTCACCATCCCCTTACGTGCCAGCGACTCTTTCTTCTTGCCGTCAAAGGCGCTGGTGTCATCACGAAACTCAAGTACCAGCAGGTCCGGATCATCGGTGGTGTAGACAGATTTTGCCTTACCGGCATAGAGTTCTTGGCGCTTTTCCATGGGAGCTCCGCAAAGAGACAAAGGTCATTGAATTAACGTAAATAGCTGGCTACCCGCTCGAGCAGTTCGCGCTCGGCGTTTTCGCTCAATGGTGGTTCACCGGTTGCCCTGGCGCGCAGCACGCTCTGGTCGCCGCGAGGTTCAACGACCAGGCGCACTTCTCGTGCCTGCTCGTTTGTATCGGTGAATAACACCACCTGCAACAAACTCCGGTCGCGCTGTTCACGGGACAGATAGCTTACAAGGAAGGCATGGTTATCAGGCTCGGCGGCCAGCAACTCACGCTCGTCAGCTTGATCGAAGTCTTGCGCCAGATAGTGATGGATTTCAGCCCATACGGGATCTGCCGCGTAAGGTATCGCCACTTCCCATCCATCGCCGCCCTGGCGAAGCGAAAGGGGGTCATTGTTTTCCAGACGCTGCGCGCTCCAGGACGATGCCGTAGCCGAGGCGGTTTGAGAAGCGGCAGCATTGGCGCTCAGATAGGTTTGTAGCGCATCAAGGCAGCTTGCCATGCTTTGGCCGCCACGCTCGCAGCGGACTTCACTGCTTCCCTCGCGGAGCCCGCTTTGCAAACGGAACTCAGCCTGGGTGGTAACCAGGACACCGTCACTGGCACGACTTTCCTGGACGTCCAGGCCGCGCTGACTTGCAAAGCTTTCAAGCTGGGTCCAGACGCTCCCCGGATCAGCGGCAACGACTAACCATCGCTGGTCGCCAATCTCACGGCCTTCAACGTAATCAACTTCCGTACTTTGCCCAACCGTAAGAGGTTGAGGAGGACGCACTTCGGCCACTCCATCACGCCTAGGCTGGCTGGCTGCTTCCGGCACCGGTAGCGCATCGCGGTAACGCTGATTGTCGCGGGTCTCGGGCAATACCAACGGCGACGCAGGTTCTACATCGGCATAATCCAAATTGCGATCATCATAAAAACCTTCATCCCGGGCACAACCGGCAAGCGTCACAGCACCTGCCAGGGCCAGCGGAATCCATTTCAGCGCGTGTTTTCCAAGCACAGAGCTCATCAAGCCACCTTAAACAGTCAACAGATCGTTTACCTGACGCCATGCATACCAGGTTCGCCAAGTAGCAAAATTCTTTGCGGTTTATTCCTCGACAACCCCCGCAAGCTGCAGAGCTTCACTGACAGTGGCGTGATACTTGTCGGACAGCCATGTCAGCGGCAGGCGAATACCGGCGTCAGCGTAACCCATTCGGTTTAACGCCCACTTTACCGGAATAGGGTTCGACTCGATCCCCAGATTGGTATGCAGGGGCATCAGGCGTGTGTTGATCTGATGCGCCTTATCCGCGTCCCCGGCTACCGCAGCGGCGCAAAGCTCATGCATGGCTTTGGGCGCTACGTTCGCGGTCACCGAAATATCACCATGCCCGCCCATCAGCATGAAATCACAGGCGGTGGCATCGTCACCCGAGTAAAGCATGAAGTCACTGCCCTTGAGGCGAGCGATAAGATCTTCCGCACGCTCCAGATTACCCGTGGCATCCTTCAAGCCGATGATGTTGTCAATGTCGGCCAACCTGACCACCGTCTCATTATAAAGATCTGAGCAGGTGCGCCCCGGCACATTGTAAAGAATGACCGGCAATTTACTGCCTTCCGCCACCGCTTTGAAGTGCTGATACAAGCCTTCCTGGGTAGGCTTGTTATAGTAAGGACATACCGACAGACAGTAGTCAGCGCCAACTTCACTGGCATAACGTGCCAACTCGACGGCTTCAGAGGTCGCATTACCCCCCGTACCGGCAATGACCGGAATTCGCCCGTCCACTTCCTCGACCACACTGCGTATCACGTCGAAGTGTTCGGCAAACGACATGGTCGTGGGCTCACCGGTGGTGCCTGCGGCCACGATCCCGTCGGTGCCATTGTCGAGATGGAAGTTCACCAGACGACGAAGCGCCTCCCAGTCGATGTCGCCATTGACTTTCATCGGCGTCGCCAGGGCGACGATGCTGCCTGTGATCATCCTTTTTTCCTCACCTGCAAGTGGTTAAATCGAGCGTCTGAATATCACGAGATAAGGAGCCGAGTTAGTGCTTTACGCAGCGTGCCATCATCTCAACAGGAATCCACAAAGGACAAATGGTACTCAGGCCGCTCGACCCTGTACAGCGGAAAGCGCGGCGAGTTTTACCCCTGCGATGCTTTCTTCTTTGACATGCGGCGCAAGCTTGCGTGTAATCGCCTTTTGAAACCACGCTACCAGAGGAACCTTTTATGCCACTCGACATAGGCCAGACCGTCCCCGATTTTTCGGCACCGGCAACGGGTGACAGCACCCTGACGTTATCCGAGCTGCGCGGCCAGCAGGTGGTGGTGTACTTCTATCCCAAGGCCAGCACGCCGGGATGCACCACCGAGGGCGGCGATTTTCGCGACCGCAAGGCCGATTTCGACGCCGCGAACACGGTGATTGTGGGTGTTTCCCGGGACGGCATCCGCGCCCAGGAGAATTTCAAAGCCAAGCAGGATTTCAACTTTACGCTGGTGTCAGACAAGGACGAGACGGTCTGCAGACTGTTTGATGTCATCAAGCTTAAAAAGCTATATGGCAAAGAGCACCTGGGCATCGAACGCAGCACCTTTCTAATTGACACCGAAGGCAAGCTTGCCCAGGCCTGGCGGGGCGTCAAAGTCCCCGGGCACGTTGACGAAGTACTTGCGGCGGCTCAGGCGCTTAACGCGTCCTAAACCTCTCCCTCCCCACCCGACTGGCGGCTGGGGAGGTCACCAGGCCCGCAAGGCCACTCTGACTTACAGTGACTCTTCTCTGGCGAGCGCATGTTGGCGCTCATCGCGCCCTTTCATCCCCCGCGGCCAGGCATGCACCAATGCTTTTAGCAGCGTGGCGAGCGGAATGGCAAAAAACACACCCCAGAACCCCCATATGCCGCCGAAGAACAACACCGCCACAATTACCGACACCGGGTGGATATTGTTCGTCTCCGAGAACAATACCGGGGCGAGTACGTTGCCATCCAACGCCTGAATAACTCCGTAAGCCACCAGCACGTAGACGAACGACTCGCTTAACCCGAAGTGAAATCCGGCTACCGCAGCGACCGGCAAGGTGACCACGGCCGCACCGATATACGGCACCAGCACCGAAAAGCCGACCAATACTGCCAGCAGCGCCGTATAAGGCAGATTAAAGAACGAAAACGTAATGAAGGAGACGGTGCCGACAATAATGATCTCGATAAACTTGCCGCGAATATAATTGGCAATCTGGTCGTCCATTTCACGCCAGATACGCGCCATCAAGGCACGCTTTTGCGGCAGCAATGACAATGTAAAGCCAACCAGCGCCTCTCGATCCTTGAGCATGAAAAAGACCAAGATGGGCACCAGCACCAGATAGATAATCAGCGACATCAGATTACCCAGGGATGCCAGCGATAGCGTCAGGGCGCGCTGCCCCAGCTGGCTTATTTCGCGGCTGGCGACGCCAATCCAGTTTTGCATTTGATCCGGGGTAATCAGGTTGGGATAGCGCGACTGCAGCTCATCCAGCCAGTTTTGCCCGCTTGCAAACATGCGCGGCGTTTCCTGGACAAGGCCAATCAACTGATCCCATATCAGCGGTAGCAAAATAAACGCCAGGGCCAATAACACGCCGACAAAGCCGAGGAACACCACGATCACCGAGAGCAGATGCGGGATGCCACGCCGCGTCAATGCGCCCACCACGCCCTGGAGCAAGAAGGCAATGACCAAGGCGGTAAAAAAAGGCGCCAGCATACGGCCAAACCAGATCACCGCGGCAAAGCCAGCGATGAGCACTACCAGCAGGATCAAGGCTTCTTCGTCTGAAAAGTACCGCTCGACCCAGCTTTTCAAGATCGTACGCAGGCTCATGAGCGCTCGCCTTCTGCCTTGCGAAGCCAATAATGATAGATTTCCCCACACTGCTCGCGGGCTTCCAGATGATGGGCGCTCTGCTCGGCAAAGGCTTCGATATCCCGCCACGAGCCTGCATCCGTGGCGCGAACTTCCAGCAACTGCCCCGGGGCAAGGCCTGCCAGGGCCTGCTTGGCCTTGAGCAGTGGTAGCGGGCAATGAAGCCCGCAGGCGTCGAGCACGCTATCAGGCTGTAAACGCGTTGTTTGCTCTACCATTTTTCTCCCCTCAAAAAAGACCCTGCACGTATCGGTCATTGTTGCATAGACTATGCAGTATTGACTGCGCATTGATTTAACGGCACTTCACCGCCTGAATCAATGTCACAGGCAGTGACCCAGCGCTTTCCATCACCGATGAGGATGCCATGCCGCGCTTTTTTAACGCCTCAGCAGGCTGGACGCGCGCCTTAGCGTTCGCCTGCGGTACGACGTTGTTGATTCCCTTGCCAGCCGTCAGCGACGAGCAGACGTTACCCAGTCTGGGCAGCAGCTATTCGTCGACCAGCGACGAAGAGCACCGGCTGGGCCGCGCCTGGCTGCGCCAGTTCCGCGCCCACGCCCCCCAATGGCAGGACCCGATTGCCCATGATTACCTGAACAGTCTGGTTGATCGTCTGGCCCCGCATAGCCAACTGGGCGACCTGGACGTGACCACCGTCATGGTCGACCACCGAACTCTGAATGCCTTTGCCGTCCCGGGTGGCGTGGTCGGGATTCACGCTGGCCTGTTCGCCTTTGCCGAAGACGAAGGGCCCTTTGCCTCGGTCATTGCCCACGAACTTGGCCACTTGTCGCAGCGCCACTATGCTCGCAGCAGCGAGCGCGCTGAACAGACACAGCTACCGGCCATGGCCGGCATGCTGGCCGGATTACTGATCGCGGCCGGCGGTGGAGGCAATGCGGGCATCGCCACCGCCATGGGATCTCAGGCAGCCCTCATTCAAGACCAGCTCACCTACTCGCGCCGCTACGAGCAGGAAGCGGACCGCGTGGGGCTTCAAGCCATGGCCGATGCCGGCTACGACCCGAACGCCATGGCCCGCATGTTCCGCACCTTGCAACGTATGGCCAGCCTTCAGGGCGGCACGCCACCGGAATTCCTGCTGACCCACCCGGTATCCGAATCCCGCTTGAGCGATGCGCAGTCGCGGGCCGCTCAGATGGACGTTGCTTCAAGCTACTCTAACGATACGCTCTACGACATGATCCGCGGCCGTGCATTACTGCAGATCCATTCACAGTCGCCCCAGCAAGCCGTTTCTCGCCTGGCTCAGGAAGACGCCAACGAAGCGGCACAGCGCTATGCAGCCGCCCTGGCCGATGCCCGGTCGGGCCAGGTGGATGCCGCGCTCCAGGCGCTTGATCGACTGCGTGATGAACAGCCAGACCTTGCCATGTTACCGGCGTCGGCGGCAGAGCTTGCCCTTCAAGCACAGCGTTACGATGACGCCATCCAGCGCAGCCAGCGATTGCTGCGTTTCATGCCTGACTACTTGCCAGCCCAGCTCATCCTGGCCGAGGCGCAACTTCAGCGAGACCCCAATGCGGCCTACAACATCCTGCGCGATGTCACCGCGCAACATCCCGAAAACCCGCAGGGCTTCAACCTGCTGTCAGAAGCTGCCGGGCGAAGCGGGCGCAATGGGCTGGGTCACCTGGCTCGGGCGGAATATCTTCAGCTTACCGGGCGCATTGATAGCGGTATTCGCCAACTGGATATAGCCGAAGACGCTGCTGAGCGCGAAAACGATCAGCGCACGCTGGCACGCATCGAACAGCGGCGCGAGGATTTCATGGACTACCGCGAGGCTCTGGAGGAGTTCTAGGGGAGGAGTTCCGGGCACAACCGGTTGAGGCTGAGCACGTTGATAAATACGCAGAGGCCGACTGACAAGTCGGCCTCTGTATGTCACGGCGCTAGGTATTGAAGTTGAGCATACGCTCCAGCGGCTTGAGCGCCTGCTGGCGCAATTCACTGCCGACCTGAATCTCGCCGCTGCCCTCGCGTAGCGCACCTGCCAGGTTGTCGAGGGCGTTCATGGCCATCCACGGGCAGTGCGCGCAGCTGCGACAGGTTGCGCCGTTGCCCGCCGTCGGGGCCTCGAACAGCGTCTTCTCGGGTACCGCTTGCTGCATCTTGAAGAAGATGCCGCGATCGGTTGCCACAATCAGTTGCTCGTTGGGCAGGGTTTTGGCCGCGTTGATCAGCTGCGATGTCGACCCCGCCACATCGGCCAGCCGAACCACTGGCTCAGGTGACTCCGGGTGAACCAGCACGGCGGCATCCGGGTACAGCCGCTTGAGATCCTCAACGCCTTTCGCCTTGAATTCTTCGTGGACGATACAGGCGCCGTCCCACATCAGCATATCGGCACCGGTTTTTTTCTGGATATAACCACCCAGATGTTTATCGGGCGCCCAGAGAATTTTCTCGCCTTTGGCCTGAAGGTGCTCGATCACCTCGACAGCGATGGATGAGGTGACCACCCAATCGGCACGCGCCTTGACGGCAGCCGACGTATTGGCATAAACGACCACGGTGCGGTCAGGGTGGGCGTCGCAGAAAGCGCTGAATTCGTCGGCTGGGCAACCGATATCCAGCGAACAGGTAGCCTCCAGGGTGGGCATCAGCACGCGTTTTTCAGGCGACAGAATCTTGGCGGTTTCGCCCATGAAGCGCACCCCGGCCACCACCAGGGTGGTGGCATCGTGGCGGGCACCGAAGCGCGCCATTTCCAGCGAGTCGGCCACGCAACCACCGGTTTCTTCCGCCAGTTGCTGAATGGCGTCATCGGTATAGTAGTGCGCTACCAGTACGGCGTTGTGCTGTTTAAGCAACTGCTTGATTTCCGCCACCCGCGCCTGATCTTCAGCGGGTATGCGGGTCGGGCAGTAAGGGCTGGGGAGCGGAGCATCAAGCTCAGCTTGAGTAGTCATAATAGTCATCGTGTCTACCACTGTGACGAACAGGGAATCCCCCTGTTAAACATCAGTCACGGCGTATGCACTCCGCACGCGCCGCTCTCATTGGCAAAAACCGCTGCGTCTTTCGCGTTGGCTTTGTGCCAGTCTCTACAATCTTGAGACTATTTTGGCGGGAAATGGTTGCTGACGGCAAGTCCAATTGTCAGGCATCGACGGTGTACACATAGCAAAACACCCCTGACAGCGAACTGTCAGGGGTGCTGAATCTGGTGGGTCGTGCAGGATTCGAACCTGCGACCAATTGATTAAAAGTCAACTGCTCTACCAACTGAGCTAACGACCCGCTGCTCACGCGGCGGCGACAAATCTAAATAAAGTTCGGCTGGTGGGTCGTGCAGGATTCGAACCTGCGACCAATTGATTAAAAGTCAACTGCTCTACCAACTGAGCTAACGACCCGCCCGAACGGATGCATATCTTACGGATCGCCTACGCTATCCGCAAGCCTTTTTTGAACTTTTGCCTTAATTTGCCTCTTGTTACAAATGCCCCTCAGCGGCGCTTGGGCTTGCGCATTGCCTGCACCGGGCGACGCTTGTTTTTATCCCGGCTCCAACGGTTCTTTTCATCCGGGGTCAGTTCGGGGACCTTGCGGGTTTCAAGCTGAGCCAGTGCCGCCAGGTCATCCACTTCATCCTGGGACAGCTCGACCCACTCCCCCGCCTTGGCGCGCTTATCGAGGAAGATATTGCCGTAACGAACCCGTTTCAAACGACTTACCGTCAGTTCCTGGGACTCCCAGAGTCGACGAACCTCGCGGTTTCGGCCTTCCAGAATGACCACATGGAACCAGGTGTTGATCCCCTCACCGCCGAATTCCTGAACATCGGTGAACCGGGCGGGACCATCTTCCAGCATCACGCCGTCTACCATGGCCATGATATGCTCACGCTTCACTTCACCCATCACGCGCACCGCATATTCACGCTCGACCTGCGTCGAGGGGTGCATCAAGCGGTTGGCCAGCTCGCCGTCAGTGGTGAAGAGCAAAAGCCCACTGGTGTTGATATCCAGGCGACCGATGGCAATCCAGCGCTCGCCTTTCAAGCGCGGCAGGCGATCGAACACGGTGCGACGGCCTTCGGGATCCTTGCGGGTACACAACTCGCCTTCCGGCTTGTTGTACATGATCACCCGGCGCGGTGTTTCGTCTTCCGCTCTCAGCGTCACCAGCCGGTCGTCAAGGCTGACCTTGTCGCGCGCTTCAACTCGGTCGCCCAGCTTGGCGACCTGATTGTTGACCTTGACGCGGCCGTCGGCAATCACAGTTTCCATTTCACGCCGCGAACCAAGACCGGCGCGGGCGAGAACTTTTTGCAGCTTTTCGCTGGTAGGGGGGGTATTACTCTGACTCATGGTCGTCTGACCTCTCATCATGGGTCTGCGTGCGCGCATCCTGGTCATCGGATCGCTGCGCACGTGCCGCCAGGCGTGCCTCTAGGTCGGCAAAGCTCAGCGGCTGGGTTAACGCCGTCTCGGCGTGCGTCTCGGCACTATCGGCCGTTTCGGGTGGCGCATCCTGCACGGTTTCGGACGCGTCGTCCAGTGCTTCCTGCGTGTCAGAAGACGGCGGCTCCGGCAACAGCGTTTGCCCGTCGTTCGTGTCAGGCACCTCAGCCGTGTCTTGGCCATCACCTTCCCCGCTGACCAGCTCGTGCATCGGCGGCAGCGCATCCAGGGTTTTCAAGCCGAAATCATCCAGAAAGCTGCGCGAGGTCGCGTAGACCGCCGGTCTTCCCGGCACATCGCGATGGCCAACCACGCGTATCCAGCCGCGCTCCATCAGCGTACGCATGATCGAGCTGCTCACGCTGACCCCGCGGACGTCTTCGATGTCACTGCGGGTCACCGGCTGCCGGTAGGCAATCAATGCCAGGGTTTCGAGCAGCGCCCGGGAGTAACGCTGGGGGCGCTCATCCCATAGCCGCGATACCCACTGGGACAGCCGCGGGCGAATACGCAACTGATACCCCGATGCGGTTTCGATAAGCTCCAGGGCGCCGTGTTCATGGCGCTCGCCCAACCGGGCCAGCACCTCGCGAAGCTCGTTCCGAGACGGGCACTCGCCATCCAGAAACAGCGTTTCCATGCGCTCCAGCGAGAGAGGTTCCCCCGCCGCCAGTAACGCGGCTTCGAGTATCTCCTCCAGCGGCGAATCAATCTCACTCATGGTGCTTCCCTGTCGGCAGGTGCTTCAAACGCGCTTTCTTCATCAGAATGTTCGCCAGCGTCATCAATTGCAAAGGCGTCTTCGGCGTCATGGCCGTCGCTAATGGCTGCGGGGCGCGCACGCACATGGATTGGCGAGAGCGGGGCATTTTGCACGATATCAATCATGGCTTCCTTGGCGAGCTCCAGAATCGCCATGAACGTCACCACAACGCCTGCCCGCCCCTCTTCCAGGGTAAACAGCGCGGCAAAGGGCACGTAGTGCGGCTCGCCGCCCTCCCCACCGAGCTGCTCCATGATGGCGAGCATCCGTTCACGGGTGGAGAGTACCTCACGGCTAATATGGTGCGCCTGGGCAAGCTCGGCGCGCTTGAGAATATCGGCCAGTGCGCCCAGCAGTTCATCCAGCTCGACCGGCGGATGAATGACCCGCGCCTCCAGCGGCGGCAAACCTGCCTGCACGCTGAACCAGTCGCGGCCAACGCGCGGCAGCGTATCCAGTGACTCGGCGGCTTCCTTGAGGCGTTCGTACTCTTGCAGGCGACGGATCAATTCTGCCCGCGGATCCTCTTCCTCCTCGCCTTCCGCTTTGGGCGGCCGGGGCAGCAAGGTACGCGACTTGATCTCGGCCAGCATCGCCGCCATCAGAAGGTACTCGCCGGCCAGCTCGATTTCCATGGCCTTCATCAGTTCCACGTATTCAATGTACTGATGCGTAATGGTGGCCACGTTGATGGTCAGAATATCCAGGTTCTGGCGGCGAATCAGATAAAGCAATAGGTCAAGCGGCCCTTCAAAGGCTTCCAAAAAGACGCGCAGCGCCTCCGGAGGGATATATAAATCCTCCGGCAATTGAGTGATCGGCTCGTTGAATAGCCGCCCCAGCGCTTCGGCCACCGGCGCTGTGTCCGAGGTGTCCGTGCTTGAGGGGGCCTGTTTAGCGCTTGGCGTCTCGCTCACGCGGGTCGGTTCCTCAGTTAGATAGGCGATTTTTGAGGCTGTATGTATCTGCTAATGGATCAATATTCCAATATCGGCATTACTTAATAAAGTGACCCCGCCACCTTAACCTGCATCGCTGGCTTTGCGGTAGCGGCCCTGATAATCAAACAGCTTATCGCGAAGCTGCCAGTGGCGCCCTACCTTGCGCCCGACCACGAAGTCGGGATGGCGCAGGCGGTGCTGTTCGCTGACAACCGCCTGAGGTGTGGCAGGTTGCCAGGGCATCCCCGGCGCGCGCAAATGTTCGCGCAAAAACGCGACGTAGAAAGCACGCCGTTGCGCCGACGTCTCCAGGGCAAACCATTCCGCCAGGCTCGCGCCGTCTTCATCATAATAGGTAACCTTTAGCCGCGGCAGCCCGCGCCCGTTGGTGGTAGCTTCCAGTAACATGCCACTGACCCTTAGCACCCTGGCGTCTTTCAGCTTCAGGGCATCCTTGAGCTTGCTATCCGCGTCGACCAGCAGCGTTTGGCAGCCGTGACAACGGCGGGCGGCGATATCGTTCTCGGCGCCGCATTCATCGCAGACCTTGAAGCGAAAGCGAAACGCGCATTGGCGACGCGTGCCGTTTTCATCTTCGACAAGCCCCTGGCAGCGGCGGCCAAAATGCTCGATCACCAGCTCACCGTCGCGCTTGCCCCAGTACAGGTTGGCATGGCCACACTCAGGGCACGCCACCTGCACCGGCTCGCTATCGCTATCCGGCCTGGGTTCACCCACTTCCGGCGCGTAGAGGTCCCAGGGGTTGCCTGCATAGTCGAGCACCAGGCAGTCCTGCTTGCCAGGCGCCAGGCGCAGCCCCCGACCCACCATCTGCTGATACAGGCTGACCGACTCGGTCGGCCGCAGTATCGCAATCAAATCCACGTGGGGAGCATCAAAGCCAGTGGTCAGCACGGCCACGTTGACCAGGTATTTAAGCCTTTGGGCTTTGAAGGCGTCGATAATCGCCGTGCGGTCCTGGGATACGGTGGCACCGGTAATCAGCGCCGCCTGCCCCGTCGGCAGATAGCCCATGACCTCTTCCGCATGGGCGACGGTTGCGGCAAAGATCATCACACCCTGGCGCCCCTCCGCCAACTCGACGACCTGGCGGATAATACCCGGCGTGGCCCGATTACCCGCCACCACCTGATTCAACGCCGCCTCCGAGTAAGCCCCCGTCGCCGCCGGTATCAAGCGGGAAAAATCATACCCTTCGACCGCCATATCGCGGCGCTTGGGCTCGGCCAGATAGCCTTGCTTGACCATCAACCTGAGCGGCTGCTCGAACACGCAGTCACGAAAGAAGCAATCATCATTGCCTTTCACCATGCCGTGATAATGGCGGTGATAGATGAACCCCTGCCCCAGGCGATAAGGCGTTGCCGTAAGGCCGAGTATTTTAAGCTGTGGGTTTTGCTGCTGCAGGTGGTCGATTACCTGACGATAGCTGGCGTCTTCATCGAGGGAAATGCGGTGGCACTCATCAACCACCAGCAGGGTGAAGCGACCGTCGGCAAACCGGTCCAGATTGCGCACCACCGACTGCACCGAACCAAAGACCACCTGTCGCTCGGCCTCTTTACGCTTCAACCCGGCGCTGAATATATCGGCCTCCAGGCCGTAGGCCTGATACTTGGCGTGGTTCTGCTCGACCAGTTCACGCACGTGTGCCAGCACCAGCACTCGCCCTCGGGCCAGGCGGGCAAGCTCGGCAATCACCAATGATTTACCGCTACCCGTGGGCAATACCACCACCGCCGGGGCGTGGGAAGCACGGAAATGCTCAACCACGCGGCCAACCGCCTGGCTTTGATAGGGGCGCAGCTTGGGTGTCATCGCATCAGCAGCGAAAGGCGGCCCTGAAGCCGCCTTTTGAAGGTATGTCATCCATCACCTGGCACTCGGACGTCAGGACTTAGCCTAACCACGCTCGAGCATTACGGAACAGGCGCAGCCAGGCGCCATCCTCTGTCCATTCACTGGGGCGCCAGGAGTTGGTCACCGCCCGCGCCACGCGCTCAGGGTGCGGCATCATGATGGTGACGCGCCCGTCGGGGGTGGTCAGCCCGGTAATTCCTGACGGTGACCCATTCGGGTTCGCCGGGTAGCGGGTCGTTGCCTGACCATAATTATCGATGTAGCGCAGGGCGACCTGGCTGCTCGACTGCATACGGCGCAGATGAGCACTGTCGCGGAACGCCGCCTGACCTTCACCATGGGCCACGGCAATGGGCAGCTGCGAGCCTTCCATACCGGCCAGCAGAATGGAGGGACTTTTTTCCACCCGGACCATGGAGAGGCGCGCCTCGAACTGCTCGGACTCGTTGCGCACAAAGGTGGGCCAGTCTTCCGCGCCGGGGATCAATGTCTGAAGCTGCGATAGCATCTGACAGCCGTTGCACACCCCCAGCGAGAAACTGTCGTCACGCTTGAAGAACGCCGCAAACTGCTCACGGGCACGCTCGTTGAACAGCACCGACTTCGCCCAGCCGCCGCCGGCGCCCAAGACATCACCGTAGGAGAAACCGCCGCAGGCGACGAGGCCTTTGAAATCGTCAAGCGACACCCGCCCTTCCAGGATATCGCTCATATGGACGTCGACAGCGTCAAAACCGGCCTTGTCGAACGCCCAGGCCATTTCCACCTGGCCATTGACGCCTTGCTCGCGTAGCACGGCCATGGCGGGTTTCGCGGTGTTGAT
This sequence comes from Halomonas sp. Mc5H-6, assembly GCF_024124705.1. Classification (NCBI taxonomy): domain Bacteria; kingdom Pseudomonadati; phylum Pseudomonadota; class Gammaproteobacteria; order Oceanospirillales; family Halomonadaceae; genus Halomonas; species Halomonas sp. Mc5H-6. Next base: position 69,880 of record NZ_JAMXSI010000002.1, on the reverse strand, counting down.
AAATGGCGCGCTGATGTCGTCGTTGACATCAAAGCTCGGCGAAGCGCTGAGACCGGGGTCACGAACGTCGAGCAGGTTATCGAATTCATTCTTGGCGCACTCAGGATTATCACGCAGCGCCTGCATTCGATAGCTGGTTTCAGACCAGGTGCGCTGTGTGAGCTGGCGTGTGGTTTCGAGCAGCGGCTCTTCGAACAGCGTCACGCGCACCTGGTCGTCGTAGCGCGGGCGGGCAATCACGCCACAGGTTTCAATACCGGCCACGGCGAACTGGGTCAGCACCTCTTCGGTGTCCTGGCGATTGACCTGGATCACCGCCCCCAGCTCTTCGGAAAACAGCGCGCCAAACGCTTCTACCGGCTCGTCGACCAGCCAGTCGAGCTTGATTTCAAGCCCGGAATGGGCGGCAAAGGCCATCTCCAGCAGCGTCACCAGCAAACCGCCGTCGCTGCGGTCATGGTAGGCCAGCAGCTTGCCATCGCGGTTGAGGCCTTGAATAACCTCGAAGAACGCCTTGATGTCTTCGGCGTCATCCACATCCGGGCACTCATTGCCGACCTGACCGTATACCTGCGCCAGCGCCGAGCCGCCTATCCGATTCTGACCGTTGCCCAGATCGATCAGTATCAGATCGGATTCGTCCTGCTCCAGATTGATCTGCGGCGTCAGGGTCGCCAGGGCGTCGGTCACGGGTGCGAAGCCGGTGACCACCAGCGACAGCGGCGAGGTAATGGACTTCTCTTCCATCTCCCCCTGGGGATTTTCGGCCTGCCAGGCGGTGCGCATCGACATGGAGTCCTTGCCCACCGGAATGGCAATGCCCAGCGCCGGGCAGAGTTCCATGCCGACCGCGTGCACGGCGTCGTAAAGCGCCTGGTTCTCGCCAGGGTAGTCGGCGGCGCTCATCCAGTTGGCCGAAAGCTTGACGTCGCCCAGCTTGGCAATGGGTGCCGCGGCCAGATTGGTGATCGCCTCGGCCACCGCCAGACGGGCGCTGGCCGCTGGATCAATCAGGGCCACCGGCGGGCGTTCGCCCATGGCCATCGCCTCGCCCGCATGGGTATCGAAACTGGCGGTGGTCACGGCGACATCCGCGACCGGCACCTGCCAGGGGCCGACCATTTGGTCCCGGGCCACCTGCCCAGTGATAGAGCGGTCACCAATGGTAATCAGGAAGCTTTTCGAGGCCACAGTGGGCAGGCGCAGGACGCGGTCCAGCGCTTCGCGCAGATCCAGATTGTCGAGCATCACGCCCGATAGCGTCGGCGACTGGCGGTTAAACTCACGCAGCATCTTAGGCGGCTTGCCGAACAGCACGCTCATCGGCAGGTCAACCGGCCGGGTCTCGAAATGGCCGTCGCGCACTTCAAGATGGTGCTGCTCGAGCGCTTCGCCCACCACCGCGAAAGGGCAGCGCTCGCGGGCGCACAGCGCCTCGAACGTCGCCAGGTCGTCGGCCGCCACCGCCAGCACATAGCGTTCCTGGGCTTCATTGCACCAGATTTCCAGCGGGCTCATGCCCGGCTCGGCATTGGGCACCGCACGCAGGTCAAACAGCCCGCCTCGCCCGCCATCCTTGACCAGCTCTGGCAGCGCATTGGAAAGCCCGCCAGCACCGACATCGTGAACAAAACGGATAGGGTTATGGTCGCCCAGCGCCCAGCAGCGATCGAGCACCTCTTGGGCACGGCGCTCGATTTCCGGGTTTTCCCGCTGCACGGAGGCAAAGTCCAAGTCGGCGCTCGACACCCCGGAGGCCATGCTGGAGGCAGCCCCGCCACCCAGGCCGATCAGCATCGCCGGGCCGCCCATGACGATGAGCTTACCGCCGACAGGGATGTCACCTTTCTGGACGTGCTGGGCGCGAATATTGCCGTAGCCGCCAGCGATCATGATCGGCTTGTGGAAACCACGCCGCTCGATGCCGTCTTCGCTGAGCACGTCCTGCTCGTAGGTACGGAAATAGCCCGTCAGGTTGGGTCGGCCAAATTCGTTGTTGAAGGCCGCACCGCCGATCGGGCCATCCAGCATGATCGATAGCGCTGACTGCATGCGCTCGGGTTTGCCATAGTCGAAGGCTTCCCAGGGCTGGACGAACTCGGGGATACGCAGGTTGGAAACGGTAAAGCCGGACAACCCCGCCTTGGGCTTGCCGCCGATCCCGGTCGCCCCTTCGTCGCGAATTTCACCGCCCGAGCCAGTCGCCGCCCCGGGGAACGGCGCAATCGCCGTCGGATGGTTATGGGTTTCCACCTTCATCAGGATGTGGATAGGTTCCTGATGGGTGCCGTACAGGGCACGCTCGTCGTCGGCAGCGGTCAACGGTGTCGCAAAAAAGCGCCCGGCCTGGCTGCCCTTGATCACCGCCGCGTTGTCGCTGTAGGCCGACAGCACGTTGTCCGGCGAGGTGGCAAAGGTGTTCTTGATCATCTTGAACAGCGAGTGGCTTTGCGGCTCGCCGTCAATCAGCCAGTCGGCATTGAAGATTTTATGGCGGCAGTGCTCGGAGTTCGCCTGGGCGAACATCATCAGCTCGACATCGCTTGGGTTGCGCTCCAGTTCATTGAAGGCTTCGACAAGATAGTCGATCTCGTCATCGGCAAGCGCCAGCCCCAGCTCACGGTTGGCGGTGGCCAGGGCTTCACGGCCGCCGGTCATGATGTCCACGCTGCCCAGCGGCGCCGGGTCGTGGTGGGCAAACAGCTTGGCGGCATCCGAGGCATCGGTGAGCACGGTTTCGGTCATACGGTCATGCAGGAGGGCGGTCAGCGCCTTGAGCCCCGCTTCATCCGGCATGGCGGTCATGCTTATCCGGTAATCGACGCCACGCTCTATGCGGCTGACCTGGTGCAAACCACAGTTATGCGCGATATCGGTGGCCTTGGAGGACCAGGGGGACTGAGTGCCAATGCGCGGCACCACCAAAAAACGCTGTGCGCCCTTGGGTGGTTCAACCGCTGCTTCATGGCCGTAATCCAACAGCTGCACCAGCCGCTGATGAGCGTCTGCCTCCACCGGCGCGTGATGGTCGATAAAGTGAACGTAGTCGGCGGATAGCGCCTCGACCTCGGGAACACGTTCACGCAGCACCGCTAATAGCCGAGCATGACGGAAGGCAGAAAGGGCGGGCGCGCCTCGCAGTTCGAGCATATCCAGAAGCCTCTAGAGCAGGGAGAATTCGAGCAGGGAAATCACCGGGCCGCCGTGCGGCCTTCTTTTATGACACTAATCAACGTCTATGATACTGGAAAGCGTCGGCCACACGAAATCAACAAGGTGACAGTCTGCCGATGGCTGGGTATCGTGGCAGCTTATCCCGCGCCGACAAGACACTATGCTGACGCTGATTTGCCGACATTTTCTCGCTCGCTCAAGCTATTACTATGCACTAACGGCCATTGCGCTGCTGGTGATGATGCCAACCTTTTCATTTGTGCCAGCAGGCGAGCACCTGGAGCAGATACGCCAGCGCGACTTCATCACCCTGCATACGCGCAATACGCCGACCACCTATTATGAAGGCCGACACGGGCCAACTGGCTTCGAGTATGAGCTCATGCGGCGGTTTGCCGATCGCCTGGGGGTCAGCCTTAACATCGATGCCAGCCACCACCCCGAGAGCGTGCTACCCGCGGTGCGTGAGAAAGGCGACCTGGGGGCAGCGGCGCTCCCCCTGCTCACCGATACGCCTGGCATTCACTACACCCGGCCGATCATCAACATGCAGCCACTGGTGGTCTACCGTCGCGGACTCAACGGCATCACTGAACCCAGCGACCTCGTCGGCCTGTCACTGGGCACACTGAGCGGCGCAGGCACAAGTAAGGCATTACGCGAGCTGCAGGAAGACTACCCCGAATTAACCTGGCGCGAGTCCCACGAGCTGGAGGTCGCCGAGCTACTGGCCCAAATCGAAGATGGGCGTTTCGACGCGGCCGTGATTTTTGAACATCAGTTCCGCATTAACCGTCTGTTTTTTAAAAATGTCGAGCACGGCTTCCCGCTGGGCGATCCAGTATCGATGGCCTGGGCGGTTCCCAGTGGCCGGGGGCTTGGGTTGCTTAAGGCAGCAAACCGCTTTCTTGAAGACCTTCAACAGACAGGGGCTCTCGACCAACTTGTGGCACGCTATTTCGGCCATGACGATTACCTCGAGTATGTCGGTACACGCACCTTCCTCACCCATCTGGATGCCCGCCTTCCCCGCTTCACCGAGGACTTCAAGCAGGCCGCCGAGAATACCGGTTTCGACTGGAAACTGCTTGCCGCCATCGGCTACCAGGAGTCCCACTGGGACCCCGAGGCTGTCTCGCCCACCGGCGTACGCGGCCTGATGATGCTGACCCGCCCTACCGCCAAGGAAATGGACATTGAGAACCGCCGCGACCCAGCGCAAAGCATCGACGGCGGCTCACGCTACCTGCGCAGCATCATGGACCGCCTGCCCGACGACATCACCGGAGACGACCGCCTGTTTATGGCAATGGCGGCCTATAACGTTGGCCTGGGACATCTTTACGATGCCCGTAAAATCGCCGAAATGCGCGACGGTGACCCGGACAGCTGGGCGGATGTGCGCGAGGCGCTGCCCTTGTTGCAACAGCGCGAATGGCACAGCAAGACGCGCCACGGTTACGCCCGTGGCGGAGAACCCGTCATTTATGTACGCAACATTCGGCGCTACTACGAAATGATCGAGTACGTTGAACGCAGTCGCCAGCAGTTCTTCCAGCTAGAGCAAACGCCTGTCAACGCAGACCCCCTGTTAATGTTCGAGTTGATACCGCCGCTTGATTAAGTCGAGACCGTAATGCCTCCAACGTTTCGCAGCCGCTTTGCGCTGACGCTTGCTATCGCCGTCTTGATGGGGGCGACAACGCTGCTGTGGGTGACGCCGGGAATGACCGCGCTGGCATTGTGGTTGCTGGCACTTGCCCAGTTGGCCGTCATGCGCGGTGCCTGGCCGGTCATGTGTCTGCTCGCCGCAGGCACGCTGGGATTACTCACCCCTGGCATACTGAGCTACCTGCTACCAGAAGCGTGGGTTGCCACTTCCACATGGCAATTGCTGGCCGAGCAGGTTTTGCCGGGTGCGACCATCGAAACCCTCAGGGCCCCGTTACTCACCACGGTGGCGCTCCAACTCAACGCACTGGCGCTCATGCTGCATTTGCGGGCACGACTGGGGGCTCCCCTGCTGATGGGGGCCGCCGCCTTGCTGACCAGTTTACAAGCCATGGAATCGGCGCTGCACCCCGAGCTTACCCCCCTGCTGCATTACGCCACGGCATGGCCAGCGCTTCTCATCCATATGGCGCTGCTGACGGCTCACGTTATTTATGTGTATCCCTATTGGTGCAGCAAACGCTATTTGTCCACCGCCTTATGGCTGGCCCTTGGCTTGGTCGGGCTATCACTTCTGCTTTGGCAACGGCTACACCTTGAGGCCGAGCGCACGCTTTACAAGCAGGCTGAAACACGCGTTCAATCCGTGACGACCCAGCTCAACCGAGAGATCACCGACCACCTTGACGCCATGCGCCGCTTTGCCCGCACCTGGGAACTCCAGTCAGAACCGCCAAGCTACCGCCAGTGGGCGCATCAAGCCAGGGGCTACCAGCGTGATTTCAACTATTTAATCAACATCGCTTTTATTACGCCTGACAGTGGTATCCGCCAGGTATACCCCGCCACACCTGCTAATTTAAGCCTCTTGGGGCTTCGCCTTTTTGATGTTCAACCAGCGGGGCGCTCCGCGCTCGAACCCGCGCTGCGCGGCGTTCGAGAAGGCAGCACGGAAATAATCGAACTACTGCAGGGCGAACGCGGCATGATTTACTACCTGCCGGTCATGAACGCGCAACAGGCTCATATAGGCGCAACCGCGATGGCAATCAGCTTTCCATTGCTGGCGAAAAGCCTGTTTGAACAGTTACCCGACACAGAAGGCCTGATGCAATGGCACGCCGATGGCCAAGTGCTCGCTCAGCATGGCGATGCCTCCCGCCCTGGCCCCTGGACCTACCATCATCGCGTCAAGCTAGGCGATAGAACACTGACGCTTTCCGACCAGCCCCGCCGTGACCACCTCCTTAGCCAACTACCAAGGCTACCTACCATCAGCCTGGTGCTGGGCCTGACCTTTGCCTATCTCGTGTACCTGGTCATCTATAGCTTCAAGCGCCTGGGTTACCAACATCGCGCCATGCTGCAAAGCAATACCTCGTTGCAGCAGGAAATACGCACTCGCAGTCAGTTACAGCGCGAGATTGAATGGCTGGCCAGCCACGACGAGCTAACCGGCATCCCCAACCGGCGCCACTTTCTCGACCACGTCAGCGCACACCGGTCAAAGCGGCCACTCAGCCTGGCGCTATTTGATATCGATCATTTCAAGCGCGTCAACGACCAGTTGGGCCACTTGGTAGGCGACGACTACCTGGCACGCATGGCGTTAATGGGAGAGGCCCTGATGGAACAGCATGGCGGTATTTTTGCGCGTTATGGCGGCGAGGAGTTTGTCGCCTTGCTGCCCGGCCTGGACATGGAGGCCGCCCGAAAGCTGGCCGATACGCTGCGGCTGCAGGTCATCGATGCCGGCTTGCCCCATGCCGATGGCGAGCCGATCACCCTGAGCGCCGGGGTCGTGAGCGTAACCGACCCTCAACCGTTCGACATGACGCGCATGATGCAAACCGCCGACAAGGCCCTTTATCGTGCCAAGCGGGAAGGCCGCAACCAGGTCGCCACCGGCAGCATTGGCGACTAGGCTAGCGGCCTGCTTCGTCCCGCCTGGCGGCAAAAAAAGCTTTTAAGCACCTGCTTGACTGCCCCGCCAGCACCCCGCCCTCGACGTCAATGGCATGATTGAACCACGGCTGCGCCAGCAGATTGGCTTTAGACTCGACCATACCGGTGCGCGGCTCGGCAGCCGCGTAGACCAGGCGGCGCAGGCGGGCATGGATCATCGCCCCGACACACATCATGCAAGGCTCCAGCGTCACGAATAACGTACAGCCGGACAAACGGTAGTTACCTAGCTGCTGAGCCGCCGCCCGAAGGGCGCGAATCTCTGCATGACCGCTTGGGTCGCAGCTGGATACCGGGGCATTGCCAGCTTCACCGATAATCCTGCCGCCATCGTCAACCACTACGGCTCCCACCGGCACTTCGCCCATGTCAGCCGCCAGATGCGCCTGGTCCAGCGCCCGGTGCATGTAAAATTCATCGCTGCGAATCACAGCAAACTCCGTTAAGGTAACAAAACGATCGTATGAACGGCGCCCTTGAGCGCCGCTGAATGAGAGACTACAGGATACCCAGAATGGCAGACGCGCTGAATACGCTGGTCAATTTGCTTGAGCTAGAAGTCCTTGAAGACACCCTTTTTCGTGGCCAGAGCCAGGACCTGGGCTTCCCCCAACTCTACGGCGGGCAAGTACTGGGGCAGGCGCTCGCCGCCGCCAGCCGCACCGTGCCCATCGAGCGCCGCCCGCATTCCCAGCACGGCTATTTTCTCCGCCCCGGGGACCCCCACCGGCCGGTGGTCTATCAGGTGGACACCATTCGCGACGGCGGCAGCTTTACCACTCGACGCGTGACAGCGATTCAGAAGGGTCGCCCGATTTTTTTCTGCAGCGCCTCGTTTCAGAGTCACGAAACAAGCTTCAGTCATCAGCGCGCGATGCCTGAGGTGCCGACACCCGAGGCGTTGATAGAGAGCGGTGATGTCACACATTCTCGCTTCCCTGGCCACCCGATCGAGTTTTTGCACCTCAAGGGGAACCCGGATCAGTCAGAGCCTGCCGGTCAGTGCCTGTGGTTTCGTCTGGCTGGCAGTCTACCCGATGACGCGGCCCTCCACCGGCACCTGCTCTCCTACGCGTCCGACTTTAATTTGCTGACTACCAGTCTGACACCCCACGGCATCCGCTATACCGACCCGCAGCTGCGCATTGCAAGCCTGGACCATGCCCTCTGGCTGCATGACGATACCCGCCTGGACGATTGGTTGCTGTACGTTATCGATTCGCCGTGGGCGGGTGGCGCCCGTGGCCTTGCCCGGGGGCATATCTACCAGCGGGACGGCCGCCTGGTCGCCTCTACTGCCCAGGAAGGCCTGACACGCTATTCAACCGCCGACTGAACGCCCAACGCCCGCGGATAGCGGGCGTTGGCAGTAACAATAGCGGATGGTGGCAATGGGCTATCGGGGGCCTATTCGCCGTAAACGTCATTAATCGACTGCAGCGGATAGTGCGCCGGATACGGCTTGCGTGCCACGCCTGAATCCACCGCCGCCTGGGCCACCGCCGAGGAAACCCGCGCCAGCAGCCTTACATCGACGGGCGTGGGAATGATGTACTCGCGGCCAAACTGCATGTCGGCACGCTCGTAGGCATCCAGCACCTCCTGGGGAACCGGCTCGCGGGCCAGGTCCTTGAGTGCGTGCACCGCCGCCAGCTTCATGGCTTCGTTGATGCGCGTCGCGCGCACGTCAAGCGCGCCGCGAAAGATGAACGGGAAGCCCAGAACGTTATTCACCTGGTTGGGGAAGTCGGAGCGACCGGTCGCCATGATCACATCCGGGCGCGCCTCCCGGGCGACATCGGGATGAATTTCGGGGTCCGGGTTAGTGCAGGCGAAAATCACCGGATCCGGCGCCATTGTCTTCACCTGCTCAGCCGACAACAAGCCAGGGCCTGACAAACCGATAAACACATCGGCACCGTCGATGGCGTCATCCAGGGTGCGCATGTCCGTGTCCCGGGCAAACTCGGCCTTGTATTCATTGATGCCTTCGCGATCGCTGTGGATAACCCCGCGACGGTCGAGCATGATCAGGTTTTCCTTGCTCGCCCCACAGGATACCAGTAGCCGCATGCAGGCAATGGCTGCCGCGCCTGCACCCATGCAGACAATCTTGACGTTGCCGATCGTTTTACCGGCAATGTCCAGCGCGTTCAGCATGCCCGCGGCGGTGACAATCGCCGTGCCGTGCTGGTCGTCGTGAAACACGGGGATACTGCAGCGCTCGATCAGCGCCTTTTCGATCTCAAAACATTCAGGCGCCTTGATGTCTTCGAGATTGATCCCGCCCCAGGTATCGGCAATGCGCGCCACGGTGTCGATAAATGCCTGAGGGCTTTCCGCATCCACTTCTATATCCACCGAGTTGATACCGGCGAAACACTTGAACAGCACGCCCTTGCCTTCCATTACCGGCTTGCTGGCCAACGGCCCCAGGTTGCCCAGCCCGAGAATCGCGCTGCCGTCGGAAATGACCGCGACCAGGTTTCCTTTACCAGTGTAGCGATAGGCATTTTCGGCTTCGCGGGCAATCTCCCTGACCGGCTCGGCCACCCCAGGACTATACGCCAGCGCTAAATCCCGTGCCGTCGCGGTGGGTTTGGTCAACTCCACCGACAGCTTGCCGGGAATCGGCTTCGCGTGATAATCCAAAGCGGCCTGCTTGTTTGCATCGGTCATGGTCAAGGGTCCAGTTACATAGAAAGGAGATAAGTGGTGCCAGAATATAGAAAAACCCCGGCCCGCTCAAGCAAGCGGTAAACCCGGCATAAAAACGGTCGTTTAATCGACTTTTACCTTCATTTCGTAACATTTAAAACATTTTTAATGAAATTTATGCGTAAACGCTTCAACGGTAAGGGTTGTTTCCATTAATGCAATGCAGCATTTATGGAAATTTTTTCCATTTTAACCCGGCATTGGGCTGCTCGTTATTGCCAACGCTCTCGTCACCCATAAAAAAACCCACGCCTTGGCGTGGGTTTTCGCAAGCCCTGGGGCTTTCGATATGGCGGATCGTAAGATCAGCCGCGCTTGATTGCAGCGCCAAAACGCTTGTTGAAGCGCTCTACACGGCCACCGGTGGTCGCCTGTTTCTGCTTACCGGTGTAGAAAGGGTGGCAGTTGGAGCACACGTCCAGAGAGAAATCCTGACCCGACGTGGACCCCACCTGGAAGCTAGCACCGCAGGAACAGTTGGCGGTGACCGTGTTGTAATTCGGATGGATACCTTGTTTCATCTTGAGCCTCATCAGCGGTATGCCGCCACCTGATCTCGTGCCAGGCACCGCATACGGGTTTAAAAAACGACTAACCGGTTAATCGCTCCTTCGTTTAAAGTCAGAGCGGCCGCGTATTCTAGCAAAACTAATGCCGGAGGCCAATTGTCCGACGCTGTTTCCGCCCAGGTGCTCAAAATCGCCCTGCCGTCGCCGTTGCGACGCCTGTTCGACTACTTGCCCAGCCGCCAGCCACCGCCCGGTGGCTGGCAGGTCGGTCTGCGCGTCCGCGTTCCGTTCGGCCATCGCGATGTGGTCGGTGTGATCGCTGAACTGGCGGACCACAGCGACCTGCCGCACGACCAGTTGCGCAGCGTCAGCGAAACATTGGACGACGCCCCGCTGCCCGCCGATTGGCTATGGCTTTGCCAGTTCACAGCGCGTTACTACCAGCATAGCCTGGGCGACACCCTGGCCATGGCCATGCCGGCACGGCTACGCCAGGGCCATCCGATGGCCGGACGCACGCAAACACTCTGGCGGGCGTCGGGTACGCCGCACGATGACCGCTTGAGCCGCGCCCCGAAGCAGGCGGCGTTACACGCGCTGCTGCAACAGCATCCCCACGGGTTACCGGGGCGCGCGGTCAATGCGCATGGGTTTAGCCGCGACCAGTTACTCGCGCTGGAAAAAAAGGGCCTGGCCGAGGCACAGGACATTACTCTCACTGCCCCCAGGCCTCCCTGCGGCAGCCTGCTGGCAAGCCCTGCGTTGCCACTTAACCGGGAGCAGGCGACGGCGCTGGCCGCCCTGCATGAAAAACTCGATGATTACCACCCTTGCTTGCTGGAGGGCGTTACCGGCAGCGGCAAGACCGAAGTTTATCTGCAACTGATCGAGGCGGTGGCGGCCAAGGGCAAGCAGTCGCTGGTGCTGGTACCCGAAATCGGCCTGACGCCGCAGACGCTGGCGCGCTTCAAAAGCCGCTTTCGCGTACCCGTCGTGGCCTTGCACTCAGGGCTTACCGACCCCGAGCGCCTGGACGTCTGGGAAGCCGCCGCCAGTGGGCGGGCGCTGATCATCATCGGCACCCGCTCGGCGATTTTCACCCCCCTCGCCAACCCTGGTGCGATCATCGTCGACGAAGAGCACGACGGCTCCTATAAGCAGCAGGACGGTTTGCGCTATCACGCCCGGGACCTGGCCGTCGCCCGTGCCCACCGCCATAAAATCCCCTTGTTGCTGGGCAGCGCCACACCGTCCCTGGAAAGTCTGCAGCAGGCGTTGACGGGGACTTACCGGCATTTGCGTCTAACCCAGCGGCCCAGCCGTCACCCGCCCGCCAAACTCGAGCTGGTGGACATGCGCCACCAGCGGCGCCAGGGAGGGCTATTGCCGGCCTCCCTCACCGCCATCAAAAACACCCTGGCCGCTGGCAAACAGGTGCTTATCTTCATCAACCGACGAGGCTTTGCGCCGACAATGGCCTGCCACAGCTGCGGCTGGCTTGCCGAATGCGGCCAGTGTGACGCCCGTATGACCCTGCACCGCCAGCCGCCGCTGCTTGCCTGCCACCACTGCGACAGCCGCCGCGCCCTTCCGGACGCTTGCCCGGAATGCGGCAGTGGTGATTTACGCGCTCTGGGCAGCGGCACGGAACGTACCGAAGAGACTCTGCAAAGCCTGTTCCCCAAGACCAAGGTGCAGCGCATCGACCGCGACAGCACGCGTAAAAAGGACAGTTTCGAGCAGATGCTGAAGGAGATCCAGCGCGGCGAACCCTGCCTGCTGGTAGGCACCCAAATGCTCGCCAAGGGCCACCATCTCCCCCATGTGACGCTGGTGGTGGTGGTCAATGCCGACGGCGGGCTCTACGCGGCGGATTTCCGGGCTCTGGAACACAGCGCCCAACTGCTCGAGCAGGTCGCCGGTCGCGCTGGTCGGGCGGCCCACCCAGGGCGCGTGCTGGTGCAGACCCTGCATCCCGACGACCCACACCTGGGCCAGCTTGCCGAACACGGCTATGGCACACTGGCGCGCAACCTGCTGGAAGAGCGCCGCCTCGCGCAGCTGCCGCCATTCTGCTTCATGGCGCTGCTACGCATTGAAAGCCCCAAGGAAGAGGCCGCGCAGGGCCTGGCCCGGCAGGCCGCCCAGGCCCTGCGCCAATGGCTGTCCAGCAGCGACGCACAAGCCCGCTGCCTGGGGCCGGTCCCCGCCCCCATGGAGCGCCGCCAGAACCGTTACCACCTGCAGGTCATGCTGACCGCAGACAAGCGCAGCCAACTGCACGCCGCCGCCAGTTGGTTGACCCAATGGCTGGAAGCCAACCGCGACGCACGCCGGGTCCGCTGGTCGATCGACATTGATCCGCAAAGCCTATCCTAGGCACCAGCCGACACATCGCTTTGAAACTGCGGCTCAATTGCCGATAATGGGCCACCTTGCCGCTGAATAGCGATGCGTGCATGCCCACGCCGCCACTGATTAACACCCGGATACTTAAATGAAAGACACGATTAGTTCACTGCTCGACGGCGCGGTTTCCGCGCTCAAACACCAAGGCGTGCTGCCCGCTGATCTAGCGCCCACCATCAAGGTGGACCCCACCAAGGACAAGGCCCACGGTGATTACGCCACTAACCTGGCGCTGATGCTGGCCAAACCGGCCGGCATGAAGCCCCGCGAACTGGCCGACGCCCTGGTCGCGGCCCTGCCGCCAAGCGACGCCATCCAGAAAACCGAAATTGCTGGTCCCGGGTTCATCAACTTCTTTGCTGCCTCGGACGCCGCCGCGCAAATTGTCGCCCAGGTACTCGACAGCGGCGATGCCTTTGGCCGCAGCCTGATTGGCAGGGGGGAGAAAGTACAGGTCGAGTTTGTCTCCGCCAACCCCACCGGACCATTGCACGTCGGCCATGGCCGTGGCGCTGCGATCGGCGACTGCCTGTGTCGCCTGCTCGATGCCAGCGGCTATGACGTGACCCGCGAGTTCTACTACAACGATGCGGGCGCGCAAATCGACAACCTGGCGCGCTCGGTACAGGCGCGCGCCAAAGGGCTTGGCCCCGAGGATGACAGCTGGCCGGAAGACGGCTATCGCGGCGAATACATCATGGATGTCGCCAGGGATTTCATGACGGGCAAAACGGTGAGCGCCGATGATCGCGAGGTCACCGCCAATGCCAACGCCGATGACCTTGATGCGATTCAAGCCTTTGCCGTGGCCTGGCTGCGCCGGGAGCAGGACCTCGACCTGAAAGCCTTCGGCGTCGAGTTTGACGTCTACTTTCTGGAATCTTCGCTGTATGACGACGGCAAGGTGGACGCCACGGTCGAGAAACTCATTGCCGCAGGCCATACCTATGAAGAAGACGGCGCCATGTGGCTGCGCACCACCGACTTCGGCGATGACAAGGACCGCGTAATGCGCAAGCGGGAAGGCGGCTATACCTACTTCCTTCCCGACGTGGCCTACCACCTCGACAAGTGGCAGCGCGGCTTCACGACGGTGATCAACGAGCAAGGGGCCGACCACCACTCGACCATCACCCGGGTACGTGCCGGGCTGCAGGCGCTGAATGTCGGCATCCCCAAAGGTTGGCCGGACTATGTGTTGCACCAGATGGTGATGGTGACCCGCTCCGGCGTCGAGGTAAAACTCTCCAAGCGCGCGGGCAGCTACGTCACCGTCCGCGACCTGATCGACGAAGTGGGCCGGGACGCGACGCGTTTCTTCCTGGCCGCCCGCCGGGCCGACTCGCAACTGACCTTTGATATCGATCTGGCGCGCTCCCAGTCCAACGACAACCCGGTCTACTATATTCAGTATGCCCACGCCCGGGTGTGCAGCATGCTGCGCAAGGCCGAAGCGGCAGGACAGCCTTTCGATCACGACCTTGCCATGGCCAACCTGGCCCTGCTGGACAGCGACCAGGAGCGCGCCGTACTCAACCGCCTGGCCCGCTACCCGGAAGTCATCGAAAACGCCACCCACAATCGCGAACCCCAGCAGGTCGCCCAATACCTGCTTGACCTCGCGGGTGATTTCCATACCTGCTACAACGCCGTCAAGGTCATGGTCGAGGACGACACCCTGCGCAATACGCGCCTGGCGCTGGGCCTTGCCACCCGCCAGGTGCTGCGCAATGGGCTGGATTTAATGGGGGTCAGCGCCCCCGAGGAGATGTAGGCCATGGCAAGCCCGCGTAAAAAGCCCACCCGCCGCGGCGCCACGAGCCAGCGCAAATCGCCCCGCCGCTCAAGTGGTGGGTTCCGCTTGCCCGGCTGGCTGTGGGGGCTGGCGGGCATGGCGGCCGGTTTCTTCCTGGCTCAACACCAGCATGGCACCGCCCCCTGGCAGGACACGCCGGATGACGCCGTTCAGACGGCGCCAGAATCAAGCGCCGAGGAGCGGGAAGCACGTGAGGCCGCAAGGGAAACCGAAGACTCGACAGAGCCCTCCATGCCGACCTTCGAGTTCTACACCCTGCTGCCTGAAACGGAGGTGATTGCCCCCGGTGTGGCCCCGCCTTCCAGCGTTGAGACACCGCCTGCCGCTGAAGCCGAAGGCGACACCGGCGATAGCGATAGCGTCGACGATCCCATCGCCCAGGTGATCGCGGCCAATATGCGCCCGGAAGAACAGGTCACCACCGCGCAGCAAACGGCCAGTGAAGACGGTGCCCGCTATGTGCTGCAAGCAGCGTCGTTTCGCGAGTTAAGCGATGCCGAACAACTGCGACAACGGCTGCGTAATCTGAGCCTGCTGGCACAGATCAGCGAGATCCAGGCCGATGGCAACACCTGGCATCGCGTGCAGGTCGGTCCCTACGAAGATACCCGCGAACTCAATCGCGCCCAGGATTTAATGGCCACCCAAGGCATCGAGCCACTGCTGATTCAACTGCAGAATTGACAAACTCACTCCCCAATGACGTGCGGGCGGTTGATTTTTTATCGACCGCCCGCACTTTGTTGAGAACTGCTTAACGAGGGTCGAACATCGACCCGATCGTCATCGGGAGCAAGCCTCCCCCCAAGGAGTTACCTCCATGACCACCATCGTATCCGTGCGTCGCGGAAACCAAGTCGCCCTGGCGGGTGACGGCCAGGTATCGCTGGGCAATACCGTGATGAAAGGCAATGCCAGCAAGGTACGCCGCCTCTACCGTGGCAAGGTACTGGCGGGCTTTGCGGGCGGCACCGCCGATGCTTTCACCCTGTTTGAACGCTTTGAAGCCCAGCTTGAAAAATACCAGGGGCACCTCACCAAGGCCGCCGTCGAGCTTGCCAAGGACTGGCGCACCGACCGCGCCCTGCGCCGCCTTGAAGCCCTGTTGGCCGTGGCCGACCACAGTGCTTCGCTGATCATTACCGGCAACGGTGACGTCGTCGAGCCCGAGCGCGGCATCATCGCCATTGGCTCCGGCGGCAACTATGCGCAAGCCAGTGCTCGGGCGCTACTCGAAAATACCGAACTGGGCGCCAGGGAGATCACCGAAAAATCTCTCGCTATCGCCGGTGACATCTGCGTGTTCACCAATCACCACATCACGCTTGAAGAGCTGAACACCAACGAACGTTGAGGCCCCTTTTATGACCCAGATGACACCCCGCGAAATCGTCCACGCCCTGGATCAATATATTATTGGCCAACAGGATGCCAAACGCGCCGTCGCCATTGCCCTGCGCAACCGCTGGCGCCGCATGCAGCTTGACGATGAGCTGCGCCCGGAGGTCACGCCCAAGAACATCCTGATGATCGGCCCCACCGGCGTGGGTAAAACCGAGATTGCCCGCCGCCTGGCCAAACTGGCGCGTGCACCGTTCATCAAGGTCGAGGCCACCAAGTTCACCGAGGTGGGCTACGTGGGTCGCGACGTTGAATCCATCATTCGCGACCTGATCGAAGCGGCCATCAAGATGGTCCGCGAACACGCCAAGGAAGAAGTCGCCCACCGGGCCGAGGATGCCGCCGAAGACCGCATTCTCGATGCGCTACTGCCGCCGCCCCGCGGCCAGGAAGACAAGCCGCGCGAGGATAACGGCACCCGCCAGACGTTCCGCAAGAAGCTGCGTGAAGGCGAACTGGACGACAAGGAAATCGATATCGAGATTTCCGCCCAGGGTCAGGGTATCGACATCATGACGCCCCCCGGCATGGAAGAGATGACCAGCCAGCTGCAGAGCCTGTTTTCCAACATGGGCCAGCAGAAGCGCGAAACACGCCGTGTCAAGGTCAAGGAAGCCTTCGGCCTGTTGCGCGACGAAGAGGCCAGCAAGCTGGTCAACGAGGAAGAGATCAAGGCCCGCGCCGTGGAAGCGGTCGAGCAGCACGGTATCGTTTTCCTGGATGAAATCGACAAGGTCGCCAAGGGCAGCGGCCAGTCGAGCGGCGGCGAAGTCTCTCGCGAGGGTGTGCAGCGCGACTTGCTGCCGCTTATCGAAGGGTCGACCGTCTCGACCAAGTACGGCATGGTCAAGACCGACCACATCCTGTTTATCGCCTCCGGTGCCTTCCATCTGTCGCGGCCGTCGGATCTGATCCCGGAGCTGCAGGGCCGCCTGCCCATCCGCGTCGAACTGGATGCGCTGACCCCCGGCGACTTCAAGCGCATCCTGACCGAACCGTCGGCGTCGCTGACCAGGCAATACACGGCCCTGCTGGCCACCGAAGGGCTGGACATCGAGTTCACCCAGGACGGTATCGAGCGCATCGCCGAAATTTCCTGGCAGGTCAACGAAGGTACCGAGAACATCGGCGCGCGTCGCCTGCATACCGTCATGGAGCGCCTGCTGGAAGAGGCCTCGTTCAAGGGCGGCGACATGGAAAGCCCGCTGGTGATCGATGCCGATTACGTGAATGCCCAGCTAGGTGAGCTAGCCGTCGACGAAGACCTGTCGCGCTATATTCTGTAACCTGTTGGCTCGGCAGGGATGCCGAGCCTTGGCGCGCCATCCCTGGCCGCCGACACCCAGCCGCTTTTGAGGTGTATCATGACTGCTCCCACGCCCACCCGCGTTCACTATCACAAGTCGACCCGCGAGCTTGAGCTCGGCTACGCCAATGGCGAAAGCTATCGCCTGCCGGTAGAACTGCTGCGGGTTTACTCGCCTTCTGCCGAGGTACGCGGCCATGGCGGCGATACCGCCGTGCTGCAGGTCGGCAAAAAGGATGTAGGGCTGCAAAACATCACCCCGGCAGGCAACTACGCGCTCAAACTGCACTTTGACGACGGCCACGACAGCGGCCTGTTCAGCTGGAACTACCTCTATGATCTGGCCCAGCATCAAACGACCTACTGGGAAAACTACCTGCAACGGCTGGAGGAGGCCGGGGCCTCCCGCGAGCCTGCCAGTATCCAGTTCAAACAGCTGTGACGTAACGCCCCAGAGCAAACGCAGACAAGCCGGGGCGGACAAGGCTACAATGTCGTCAACCTTATCAATGCGGCGACCGCTGGGTCGACGCTCATCGCCTCGAACGCTGGAGCCAGAGCCCCATGAGCCCCACGGATAAACGCACGACCGATTTTGGTTATCAGGAAGTGCCTCTCGACGAAAAAGCCTCTCGGGTAGCCGACGTTTTCCACTCGGTCGCCGCACGCTACGACGTCATGAACGACCTGATGTCGATGGGCATTCATCGTGTCTGGAAACGCCTCACCATCGAGCGCGCCGGCGTTCGGCCGGGCCACCAGGTGCTCGATATTGCAGGCGGCACCGGTGATCTGACACTTAAATTTTCCCGCCTGGTCGGCCCGCGGGGCAAAGTCGTGCTCGCCGATATCAACGCCTCCATGCTCAATGTGGGTCGCGACAAGCTGATGGACAACGGCGTGGGCAGCAACGTCGAGTATGTGCAGGCCAATGCCGAATGCCTGCCGTTTCCCGACAACAGCTTTGACTGCATCACCATCGCGTTTGGCTTGCGTAATGTCACCGACAAGGACGCCGCGCTGCGTTCCATGGCACGGGTCCTCAAACCCGGCGGCCGCCTGCTGGTGCTGGAGTTCTCCAAACCCAACAACCCGCTGCTGACCAAGGCCTACGACGAATATTCTTTCCGCCTGTTGCCGAAAATGGGCGAATGGGTGGCAGGCGACGGCGAAAGCTACCGCTATCTGGCGGAATCGATTCGTATGCACCCCGACCAGGAAACGCTGAAAAGCATGATGGAAGACGCCGGCCTGGAGCGGGTGGAGTACACCAATTTAACCGGCGGCATCGTGGCACTGCACCGCGGCATAAAGCTATGACACCAACCACCGAGAGGTCAGCATGCTGCTAACCCCGACCCTGCTGCTGGCCGGATGTGAACGCACGCTGAACGCCCTGCTTGCCCGTGACCCGGCGTCACCCGCGAGGCTTGCCAGACTTTCGGGGAGTCGCCTGCTGGTGCGTTTCGAGCAGCCCCAGCTCGCCCTGGTGCTTCATTATCACGACGCCGGGATCGACCTGCTGCGCGCCGACGATCTGGATGAACGCCACGCTGATGCCGTCGTGGAACTGACCCCCGAAACCCTGTCAGCCTGGCTTGGCGGCACGTCGGTCGAGCAGCTGATGTTTGAAGGCAAGCTGGCGATACGCGGCCAGGTGCATTTACTGGAAGCGACGCGCACGCTGCTCCTCGACCTGGATCTCGACTGGGAAAACGAACTGGCACGCTGGCTTGGGGATACGCCTGCCCACTCGCTGGCCGAGGGCGTGCGGCGTGCGGCTGACTGGGGTCTGCGTACCAGGGACGAGCTGGTGCAGGACGTCGCCGAGTACGTGTTTGAAGAAGCCCGCCTGCTGCCCGGCCGACAGCAGCGTGATGTATTACGCGACCAGTTGACTGCCCTCGAGGTGGCGACTGACCGCCTGGAGGCCCGCTTTAAGCGCCTCGACCGACGGCTGCGAGCAGGAGCGCGCCAATGAGTTTGCGGCTGTTTCGCATCAGCTGGGTAATCGCCCGCTACCGTCTGGATACGCTCCTGCCGCTTGATCGCCTGCCCTGGTGGCTGCGCTTCCTGCTGTGGTTCTCGCCGCTACGCCTACTGCCCATCGGCCAGCGTTCCCGTGGCGAGCGCCTTCGCCTTGCGCTGGAAACGCTGGGGCCGATTTTTATCAAATTCGGCCAGATGCTTTCCACCCGGCGCGACCTGTTGCCCGAAGACATCGCCGACGAACTCAAGCGCTTGCAGGACCAGGTGCCGCCCTTTCCGGGTGAGCACGCCGTGACCCGGGTGGAAAAAGAACTCGACATGTCGCTCAGCGATGCCTTTGCGTTCTTCGACCCGGCGCCTCTGGCCTCGGCTTCCATTGCGCAGGTTCATGTCGCCCAGCTGCATAGCGGCGAAGACGTGGTGGTCAAGATCATTCGTCCCGGCATCGACCGCATCATGCGTCAGGACATGGCGCTGATGTACCAGGTGGCCAAGTTGCTCGCCAAGGTACCCGAAGCGCGCCGCCTGCGCCCGGTGGAAGTCATCAGAGACTACGAGTCCACGCTGTTCGACGAGCTTGACCTGTACAAGGAAGCCGCCAACACCTCGCAGCTCAAGCGCAACTTCAAAGACTCCCCGCTGCTGTTCGTGCCGACCATCTACTGGCCGTTCACCCGCCGCCACGTCATGGTTCAGGAACGTATTCGCGGTGTGCCCGTTGCCGACCTGGACACCCTCAAGGCCAACGGCACCAACCTTAAGAAACTCGCCGAACGCGGCGTGGAAATCTTCTTTACCCAGGTATTTCGCGACAATTTCTTCCATGCCGACATGCACCCCGGCAATATCTTCGTCAACTGCGATAACCCGGAAGATCCGCAATATATCGC
The DNA here is from genome assembly GCF_024124705.1 of Halomonas sp. Mc5H-6. Lineage (NCBI taxonomy): Bacteria > Pseudomonadati > Pseudomonadota > Gammaproteobacteria > Oceanospirillales > Halomonadaceae > Halomonas > Halomonas sp. Mc5H-6. The sequence continues at coordinate 50,032 of NZ_JAMXSI010000002.1, read as the reverse complement.
CATTGACTGCGGCATTGTCGGCAGCCTTACCCGGGAGGACCAGGATTACCTGGCCCGCAACCTGCTGGCGTTTTTCCATCAGGACTATTACGAAGTCGCCGCGCTGCACATCGAGTCCGGCTGGGTGGGCGAAAACACCCGCGCCAATGAGTTTGCAGCGGCGATTCGCACGGTGTGCGAACCGATCCTGGAAAAACCGTTGAAAGATATATCCTTCGGCCAGGTCTTGCTGGGGCTGTTCCAGACCGCGCGGCGCTTTAATATGGAAGTACAGCCCCAACTGGTACTGCTGCAGAAAACCCTGCTCAATATCGAGGGCCTGGGTCGGCAGCTTTACCCTGATCTGGACCTGTGGAGCACGGCCAAGCCCTATCTCGAGCAGTGGATGAAAGAACGGGCAGGTGTCGGCGGCCTATGGCGCTCGCTGAAACGTCAGGCACCTGAACTGTCGCACCAGTTACCCGAGCTACCGGTACTGGCGCATCAGGCGCTCAGCCGCATGGAGCACGAGCACCGCCAGCGTCACCAGCAGACCTCTGCCATCAGCGACATGCGACAGCAAATGGCTCGCCAGGGCAAACGCCAGCATCGCCTGCGTATTGGCCTGGTGCTGTTGGGCCTGGCGCTGGCCTGGCAGCCCCTGAGCCAATGGGCAGGCAGTCAGCAATGGCCGGTGCTGGTGGCCGCCGCCATCGGTCTACTGCTGCTGGTATGGCAATAGTTCAAGAACCCGAGGATCCCCATGGACACGACGCCTTCCACCCCCAATAATGCACCTGTGCTTGATGCGCTCGCCGACGTATTACGCCAACGTCGGCACGCGTCACCGGACGATTCGTATGTTGCCTCCTTGCATTACAAGGGATTGAACAAGATACTCGAAAAACTCGGCGAGGAAGCCACCGAAACACTGCTCGCCGCCAAAGACGCCGAACATGGCAGCTTTGACGAACGACAGGCACTGGTCGCCGAAACCGCCGACCTATGGTTTCATAGCCTGGTGATGCTGTCGCATCTGGACCTGGATCATCAGGATGTACTCAACGAATTGGCGCGCCGTTTCGGCATTTCCGGCCACGACGAAAAAGCGGCACGCCCACAATAGCTTTCAGGCTTTACAACACAGCCCCATCACGAGGACACGCATATGTTAGGTGGTATCAGTATTTGGCAGTTGCTGATTGTACTAGGCATCATCATCCTGGTTTTCGGCACGAAAAAGCTACGCAACGTCGGTACCGACCTGGGCGGTGCGGTAAAAGGCTTCAAGAAAGCCGTCCATGAGGACGATAAGGATGCCGACAAGAAGGAAGACGACCAGCCCCAGGCGAAAGTTCGTCACGATGAGGCCGGTAACACTTACGACGTTCAGGCCGAAGAGAAAGACAAGCAGGCAGCTGATAATCACGACGAGCGCAAATAAGCCATGTTCGATTTTGGCTTTTTTGAAATTCTGGTCATTGGCGTTGTCGGGCTACTGGTACTGGGTCCGGAACGCCTGCCGCGCGCGGCGCGCACGGTAGGCCTGTGGGTCGGCAAGATCAAGCGCACCGTCTCGGGCATGCAGCGCGAAATCAGCGCCCAGCTCGAAGCGGAAGATCTGCGTAAAACGCTCTCCGACCAGCAGAAAAAGCTCGATGACAGCCTTCGTAAAGCCAAGCATGACGTAGAACGGATAGCGGACGACCCCGAAAAGTCAACGCCCCCCTCCAGCGATACATCGGAAGCGACGGAAAAGCGTGCCGCCAGTGCCGCCTCGCATCTGGATGAAGCGCTGGAAACCGTCCGTGAGAAAGCACCCGCGTCGGCCGACGCCGAGTCATCTACCAAGGACAGCAAGCACCCATGAGTACCTCTGGTGATTCGCAGGAGCCCAACAATGATCAGAAACAAGCGCCGTTAATCGAGCACCTGATCGAGCTACGCTCGCGACTGATGCGGGCCGTTATTGCGATTCTGGTGATCTTTCTCGGGCTTTATGCGTTCTCGAACGACATCTATCTTTTCGTGGCAGAACCGCTGATGGCACTGCTGCCCCCGGGGTCGCAAATGATCGCGACCGAAGTGGCCTCCCCCTTTCTTGCGCCGTTCAAACTGACGTTGGTGACCGCGCTATTCATTGCGGTGCCGTTCGTGCTGCATCAGGCCTGGTCGTTTATCGCACCAGGGCTTTACGATAACGAGAAAGCCCTGGCAATTCCGATCCTGGTCTCCAGCATTCTGCTGTTCTATGCCGGGGCGGCGTTTGCCTATTACGTCGTGTTTCCGTTGCTGTTTGCGTTTTTCACCCAGACAGGGCCGGAAAACATCACGGTCATGACGGATATCAATCAGTACCTGAACTTCGTGCTGAAGCTGTTCTTTGCCTTTGGCGTGGCGTTTGAAATTCCGGTCGCCACCTTTTTGCTGATTCTATCCGGCGCCACCACGGTCGAAAGCCTCTCCCAAAAACGCCCGTATATTATCCTGGGCTGTTTCGTGATTGGCATGGTGCTCACGCCACCCGACGTTATCTCGCAAAGCCTGCTGGCCATCCCCATGTACCTGCTTTACGAGGTTGGCCTGCTGTTTGGCCGTCTGGTCCGCAAGCGGCGTGCGGAAAAAGCCGCTGAGGAGCCAGGCGAGGAATAAAATAACCCGCCGCTGCCTGAAGGCAGCGGCGGGTCAGTCTATAAAGCGATCCGGCAGGGCATGGCCCCAACGGATCAGCCCATCATGTCATCAATCCGATCGACCAGCTTGAAGATACCGGTGGCGGCTTCGCTGATCCGCGTTGCCAGCATGTAGGCAGGCGTGGTGACCACACGGTGCTCCAGGTCGACCACGATATCTTCGACGCTACAGCTGCGGTGCAGGCCGCCCATGGCACTGATGGCACCGGATACGCCAGGGTCATTTCCCACCGTCACGGCAATGCCATCGCCCAGTAAACGCGTCGCCAACACCGGTGCAATACAGATCAGGCCGATCGGCTTGGCATCGTCGCGAAAGCCTGACAGCACCTCCTTGAAAGATTCCAATACCTCCATACTGTCGCCAGCACTGGCAAAATCAGACAGGTTCTTGGCCACCCCGAAGCCGCCGGGCACAATCACGGCGTCAAACTCGTCGGCGGCCAGCTCGGTCAGCGGACTCACATCACCGCGCGCCAAGCGAGCGGACTCCACCAGCACGTTGCGGCGTTCGTCGGTGCTGGCCTCCTGGGTGTGGTGATTGACCACATGGTGCTGCTCGATATCCGGGGCAAAACAGCGATATCCTATCCCCAACTGGTCCAAGCGCAGTAGCGTCAGGGTGGTTTCGTAAATTTCCGACCCGTCGTATACACCGCAGCCAGCAAGAATCACGGCTACCTGTTTGGTCATGCTTTTCTCCTTGTGCAGGGCCTGCTCGTTCAGCAGCGTTTGCGCCACTTTAGTCAGTCTTTAATCGCACCACAAGACGGCTTTCGATGCAGGTCAGGGCTGATATACTCGGTCAAGGGCGGCAGATAGCCTCATTTTCGAGTTTTTGTGGAGAATACCGTTGAGTACACCTACCCCTCGTCACTTTCCCGCGACGCGTCTGCGACGCATGCGTCGCGACGATTTCTCCCGCCGTTTAATGCGCGAATCAACGCTGACGACCGGCGATCTTATTCTACCGGTCTTCGTTCTTGAAGGCAGCCAGCAGCGCGAGGCCATCGCCTCCATGCCAGGCGTCGAGCGGCTATCCATTGACCTCTTGATCGAGCAGGCACGCGAGGCGCACGCCCTGGGCATTCCCGCGATTGCGCTGTTCCCGGTCGTCGGCGGCGAACAGAAAACCGAGTTCGCCGAAGAGGCGTACAACGCCAATGGCCTGGTACAGCGCAGCGTGCGCGCACTCAAAGAGGCGCTCCCGGAACTGGGTATCATCACCGACGTCGCCCTGGACCCTTACACCATCCACGGTCAGGACGGCATTATCGACGAAAACGGCTACGTGCTTAACGACCGCACCGTCGACACCCTGCTCAAACAAGCGCTCTCCCATGCCGAAGCCGGTGCCGATGTCGTTGCCCCCTCCGACATGATGGATGGGCGTATCAGCGCTATCCGCCAGGTGCTTGAACAGGAGCATCTGCACAACGTGCGCATCATGGCCTACAGTGCCAAGTATGCCTCGCACTACTACGGCCCTTTCCGCGACGCTGTGGGCTCCTCCGCCAACCTGGGCAAGGCCGACAAGCGGACTTACCAGATGGACCCGGCCAACAGCGACGAGGCGCTTCATGAGGTAGCGATGGACCTTGCCGAGGGCGCCGATATGGTCATGGTCAAACCGGGAATGCCCTATCTGGACGTTGTCAGACGTGTCAAAAGCGAATTACGCGTCCCCACCTACGCCTACCAGGTAAGCGGCGAATACGCGATGCATCGCGCCGCTTTCGACAATGGCTGGCTGGATGCTGACACGGTCATTCTGGAGTCCCTGATGTGTTTCAAGCGCGCCGGGGCTGACGGTATTCTGAGCTATTTTGCCCTTGACGCCGCACGACTGCTGACGAATACGCGTTGATCCTGGGTGGCTGAGGCCGACATGGCCTAGATGACAATGCCGTGACACGTCTTTGTCATCTTCCTCCGCCATACTGCGTTAACAGATGCGTATCAGGCAGTGATATGCTCAGAGACGACTAACGCCGGAGGCAGCTACCATGGACGACCAGGTCACCGATAACTCGCCCTATCCGCGCCATGACCATGACGGTAGCGACAGCGAGATGTCCACGCTTCGCGTCAACCGCACGCCCACGGGCGTTCAGGCCCGCGAAGCGCTGCCTGAGACCGATCTGGACGACCCCCAGCTTTACTTCAATCGAGAGCTCTCCCACCTGCAGTTCAATATCCGTGTGCTGGAGCAGGCGCTGGATGAAGCACACCCGCTGCTCAACCGATTGATGTTCTTGCTGATTTTTTCATCCAACATGGATGAGTTCTTTGAAATTCGTGTGGCCGGACTTAAGCACCAGATTGCCTTGGGTGACGATACAACGGGTGCCGACGGGCGGCTGCCAAGAGCGGTGCTGGCCGAAATTTCCGACATTGCCCATGCGCAAATCGTCCGTCAGTATCAGATTCTCAACGATACGTTGTTGCCTGCTCTAGAAGCGCAGGGGCTAAGATTCCGTCGCCGCGACCAATGGACCAAGGCGCAAAAAGACTGGGTCCAAGAGCTGTTCAACAACGACATCATGCCGGTCATCAGCCCCATCGGGCTGGACCCCTCGCATCCCTTTCCGCGGCTGGTGAACAAAAGCCTCAACTTTATCGTCGAGCTGGAGGGCAAGGATGCCTTTGGACGCGCCGGGGGGATGGCGATTCTCCCCGCGCCCCGCTCGCTGCCACGCCTCATGGCACTTCCCAAGCATCTGTGTAGCGAGGGCTATACCGAGTATGTGTTCCTGTCGTCGATGATTCATGCCCATGCCGAAGAACTGTTTCCCGGCATGAAGGTGCGCGGTTGCTACCAGTTCCGCCTGACACGCAACGCCGACATGAGCGTCGACCCGGAAGAGGTCTCCGACCTGGCCTCCGCGCTGCGTGGCGAGCTCTTGGCTCGCCGCTATGGCAGTGGCGTACGTCTGGAAGTGGCCGATAACTGCCCGGACGACCTGACCAACTTCCTGCTGCGCCAGTTCAGCCTTGAAGCTGACGACCTTTACCGCGTGCAAGGCCCGGTCAATCTGACCCGGATGATGGCCGTACTTGGCGATGTTGACCGTCCGGAGCTGCTCTACCGGCCATACACGCCCGGGATCCCCAAAGCCCTGAAAGGCGGCAGCCTGTTTGATGCCATCGCCAAGCAGGACGTGCTACTGCACCACCCTTTCCAGTCGTTTTCGCCCATCGAGGACCTGCTCAGCGAAGCAGCCCGCGACCCGAATGTGCTGGCCATCAAACAGACGCTCTACCGTACCGGCGCCGATTCGCCGATTGTCAGCGCACTGGTGGACGCGGCCAGCCAGGGCAAGGAAGTCACCGTGGTGATCGAGCTGCGCGCTCGCTTCGACGAGGCCGATAACCTGCAGTTGGCATCGCGCCTTCAGGAAGCCGGTGCCATCGTGATTTACGGCATCATGGCTTACAAGACGCATGCCAAGATGCTGCACATCGTGCGCCGCGAGCAGGGCGAGCTCCGCCACTACGCGCATCTGGGTACCGGTAACTACCATTCGAAGACCGCCAAGCTGTACACCGACTACAGCCTGTTGACCGCCAACAAGGCGCTTTGCGCCGACGTGCACCGGGTGTTTCAGCAGCTGTCGGGGATGGGGCGCGCGCGCAAGATCGACACGCTGCTCCACGCGCCGTTTACCCTGCACGAGCGGCTCATGGAAATGATCGACCGTGAAACCCAGGTCGCCCGCAAGGGCAAGCGGGCCCATATCATTATCAAGTGCAATTCGCTCACCGAGCCGAAACTGATCAAGGCGCTTTATCGCGCCTCCCAGGCGGGTGTGGAATGCGACCTGATCATCCGTGGCATGTGCTGTCTTAAACCCGGCCTGCCAGGGGTGTCGGACAATATCCGTGTCCGCTCGATCATTGGCCGTTTTCTGGAACACACGCGGGTTTTCCATTTCCACAACGACGGCAAGCCGGAGACCTGGTGTTCGAGTGCCGACTTCATGTCGCGCAACATGTTCCACCGGGTGGAAACCTGCTTTCCGCTGCTGGATAAAAAGCTGGCCACGCGGGTGCGCAAGGACCTGGAAACCTACCTGGTCGACAACTGCCAAAGCTGGCTGCTGCAAAGCGACGGCAGCTACCACCTGCAAGACCCTGGCAGCGGGGATGCCATCAGCGCCCAGGAAACCCTGCTCTACGCCTACGCCAGCAAAAGCTAGCCCAGTGCAAAAACCCCGGCACCAGGCCGGGGTTAACGGTCCGCTTACGTATAGCGCTGACGTATCTGCTGGGCTGCCTCGACCATATTGGCCAGGGCCGGTTCCACCTCGGCCCAGGTGCGGGTTTTCAGGCCGCAGTCCGGGTTGACCCACAGCCGCTCGGCGGGAATCTTTTCCAGCGCCTTTTCGAGCAAATCGACCATCCACGCCACGTCGGGAATATTCGGCGTGTGGATATCATAAACACCTGGCCCCATTTCATTGGGGTAGGCAAAGTCCTGAAAGGCGTCCAGCAATTCCATGTTCGAGCGTGACGTTTCGATGGTGATCACGTCGGCATCCAGCGCCGCAATGGCGCCAATGATGTCGTTGAACTCCGAATAGCACATATGGGTGTGAATCTGCGTGCTATCGTCGACGACTGAGGCAGTCAACCGGAAACACGTCACTGCCCAGTCCAGGTAGTCCTGCCATTCCTGCTGGCGTAGCGGCAAGCCTTCGCGCAGGGCGGGCTCGTCGATTTGAATGATCCGGATACCGGCGCGCTCCAGATCCTGCACTTCGTCACGCAGCGCCAGCGCAATCTGCCGACAAGTGGCGTCCCGCGGCTGATCATCGCGCACAAAGGACCATTGCAGGATGGTTACCGGGCCGGTCAGCATGCCTTTCATGGGCTTGTCGGTGAGCGTTTGCGCATACGTGCTCCAGGGCACGGTCATGGCGTCCGGACGGGTCACGTCACCAAAAATGATCGGCGGCTTGACGCACCGCGAGCCATAGCTTTGCACCCAGCCAAAACGGGTAAAGGCAAAGCCGTCCAGCTGTTCACCAAAGTACTCCACCATGTCATTGCGCTCGGCCTCACCGTGAACCAGCACATCCAGACCCAAGGCTTCCTGACGCTCGACCGCGTAGGCAATGTCCGAGCGCATGCGCGCCTCGTAGTCAGGCTGGCTTATCTCACCCGCTTTAAAGGCGCGACGCGCCGCTCGGATAGCGGGGGTTTGCGGGAAGGAGCCAATCGTCGTGGTCGGCAACAGGGGCAGGTTCAGGGCCCGCCGCTGGGCCACGGCACGCTCGGCATAGGGGGCGTGACGCTGACTGTCTTCGGCCGTGATGGCAGCAACCCGGGCACCGACGGCTGGCCGATGAATGCGTCCTGATTCGCGCCGCTCATCCAACGCTTGCGTTGCTGCCTTCAAGCGCTGCTCATCAAGGTCGGTGGCGCGATTATCGATCAGCCGGGCCAGGCAAACCACCTCGTCGAGCTTTTGGCGGGCAAAGGCCAGCCAGCTGACCAAGGCCTCATCAAGGTCTGTTTCCTGGGCCAGATCCACCGGCACGTGCAGCAGTGAGCAGCTTGGCGCCAGCCAGAGCCGCTTACCCAGGCGAACCTTGAGCGGCAGCAGGCGCTCTCTCAGCGCCGCCAGGTCAGCGCGCCAGATATTGCGGCCATCGACAACCCCCACCGATAGCACCTGGTGAGGGCTCAGTCGATCAATCACGCTGTCTACCTGCTGAGGCGCGCAGACGGCGTCAATGTGCAGCCCATCCACCGGCAGCCGGGTCGCCACCGACAGGTTGTCACCCAGACCACCAAAGTAACTGGCCACCATCAGCTCCACGGGAGCGGACTGCAAGCGGTGATAGGCGCGCTCAAAGGCCTGCTGCCAGGCAAGGGGCAAGTCCTGCACCAGCGCCGGTTCATCCAGTTGAACCCACTCGACACCCTGAGTGGCAAGGCGTGCCAGCACTTCGCAGTAAACGTCCAGAACGCTGTCCAGCAGCGTCAACCTGTCCAGCTCGCCGCTTGGGGATTTACCCAGCCAAAGCCAGGTGAGCGGTCCGGTCAGGGTCACCTTGGGGGTAAATCCCGCGGTCAGTGCCTCGTCGACTTCGTCGAATAGTCGGTTGGAGGCGAGGGTAAAGCGTTGCCCTTCGTGCAGCTCCGGGACCAGATAATGGTAGTTGGTATCAAAGTACTTGGTCATTTCACAGGCAGCCGCCGGTTCGCCGCTGGGCGCCCGCCCCCGCGCCATGCGAAAGGTGGTGTCCAGGTCAATGTCACCCGCCGCGATTTCCTGTGCCGCCTTGAAGCGCTCGGGCACCGCGCCTAACAGTACCGATACATTGAGCACCTGGTCGTAAAACGCGAAATCCCCCACGCTGACCAGATCGAGTCCCGCCGCCTGCTGCGCTTGCCAATGGCGCAAACGCAAGTCGCGGCCGGTCTGTTCAAGTGCTTCGCGGGAACACTCGCCCTGCCAGTAGGCTTCGGTGGCTTTTTTAAGCTCGCGCTGAGCACCAATTCGGGGATAGCCGAGGATATGAGAAACTGTCATGATGAAACCTTGCAACGTGAATGATTTCACTTAGTCTGGGTATCCACAAAAAGTGAATCAAACTAAAGTTTCTAATACTGAGAATGAATAAATTTCACCATGATTGAATTACGCCACTTGCGCACCCTGCTGGCGCTGCGTGAGACAGGGTCTCTGGTAGAAGCCGCCGAGCGGATCCACCTCACCCAGTCTGCGCTGTCCCATCAGTTGAAGGACCTTGAGAGCCGAGTGGATAGCCCGCTGTTCATGCGCAAGACCCGGCCGGTTGAGTTCACCCGCGCCGGACTGCGTCTATTGGCCCTCGCCGACCAGATTCTGCCCGAAGTCCGCAAGGCAGAGCGCGACCTGGCCCGCATGGTGGGGACCGAAATGGGCAGGCTGCACATGGCCATTGAGTGCCATAGCTGCTTCCAGTGGCTGATGCCCACGGTGGACTACTTCCGCGATCACTGGCCCGAGGTCGAGATCGATATCCCCAGCGGCCACCATTTTGACCCGCTGCCCGCGCTGGCGCGCGAACAGCTCGACTTGGTGATCACGGCGGATCCGCAGCCCATCGAGGGGGTTCACTACGCGCCGCTGTTCCGCTACGAAGGATTGCTTGCGGTTGCCCGGCAGCATCCGCTTGCCAGCCAGGGCTTCGTGACGCCCGAGGCACTTGCCGATGAAACCCTGATCACCTACCCGGTCGAGCAGTCACGGCTTGACGTCTTTAGCCAATTTCTGACACCCGCCAATGTGCGCCCCCGGGAAATCCGCACCGCCGAGCTAACGATCATGATGATGCAGCTTGTCGCCAGCGGCCGTGGGGTCTGCGCACTGCCTAACTGGGCGCTCTCGGAGTACCTAGAACGCGACTATGTAAGTGCCGTCAAGCTTGGCGAGCAGGGCGTGTGGAGTACGCTGTATGCCGCCGTCCGCGAGGAAACGCTTGAGGCGCCCTGGATGCAGGATTTCTTACGCACCGCACAGGAAACGTCGTTTGCCGTCCTCAACGGCATCAAACCGGCGACTCGCGACGCGGAATCAGTAGCGTAAACCGCGCGCCCCCCAGGGAAGGACTGGTATCCACGGTGACGCTACCGCCGTGGCCTGCCATGACTTTTTGCACAATCGACAGCCCCAGCCCGTAGCCTCCCGAACTGCGCGCACGGCTATCGTCCAGGCGGGCGAAAGGTTTGAACACGTCGGCCCGCGCATCGGCTGGAATCCCCGGCCCATCGTCCTCCACATCAATACGTACCAGGTGGGGTTCATCCCAAAGCCCAATCACCACCCTGGACTGACCATGGCGACAGGCATTACTGACCAGGTTCTGCAAGGCGCGCTGAAGATAGCGGGGCTCCGCCAGCAGCTCGATGTCAGGCCCCGGCGCCAGGGTTATCGACAAGCCTTCATGGAGCGGCGAAAGCGCGTCGATCACCCGCTCGGCCATCGCCCGGCATTCCACCAGCGAGGTTTCCAGCTCGGCGCCGTTGACCGTCTCCCCCCCCAGCCGGGCATAGGTGAGAATTTCATCGATCAGCTCATCCAGCTCGGCAATATCGGTATCGATACCCTGAAGCTGGCGCCGTATCGCGGGCTGGTCGGTCATGTCCTCGACCATTTGCACGGCAAACCGGATACGGGCTACCGGCGTTCGCAGCTCGTGGGACACGGCGCGAATCATCTCCTGCTGGCCGCGCAACAGCGACTGCACCTGATTGGCCATGCCGTTGAACGCCATGCCCAGGCGCCCCAGAAAGTCGCCGCTTTCGACCTTGACGCGGGTTTCCAGGCGGCCGCTGGCAATCCTTGTCGCCGCCAGCTCAAGACGTGCCATGCGCGACTCGATACTGCGCATCACCAGATAGATAATCAGCGCCAGCACGACCATCAGGGCCATCAATAACGGCAGTTGAAGATCGAGTGGCAGGTCAGAGCTCCCGGCGGTAGGGCCGGCTTCAAGCCATTGGGAACCATCGGGCAATTGATAGACGAAACTGATCGACAGCTGCTCACCGCGTAACCGCGTGACCACCTCGCCGCGATCGAGCTGGCGACGCTGCGCATCGCTCAACGCAGCAGGCGGGCGGGCGGTCAGCGAAAGTGGCCAGCTACCCTGCTCCAGTGCACCCAGCCGCTCACGGCGTTCGCTACCATCAAGCGGCGACAGCCAGGCACCCAGCATCTCTATGGTGGTGTGCCACTGTCGCTCGCTCCAGTAAGGGAAGTCGGCCTGTAACAGCCAGGGTTGGTCAGGCAGGCGGCGCTGTAATCGCCAGGGGGAGGTCGCCACCAGTACTTTCCCCCGCTCCAGACGGGCGCGCTCGAAATAGCTCAGGGATGCGTCTTCCAGCGGCACAAGGGTCAGCTGCATATTGAGCTGCTCGGCCCAACCCGCCAGCTTCGCCTGGCGTTCGCGGGGCGTACCGTCGGCGAGCTGCTCCGCCATTAACGACATCGGCAGCGCCGCTAATGCCTCGCGATAATCCTCACGGCTGACCTGCTCGATAAAGGCGCGCCCGCCCAGGGCAATTAAAAACACCATTAACAGCGCGGCACCCAGCAGCAGATAAAAGCGTAAAAACGAGCCGTGGCTGAGAACCCGCCGCATGTGGCTGTCCTTCTTAGCTGTCTTTCACAAACAGGTAACCCTTGCTACGTACCGTCTTGATACGATGGGGCTGGTTGGGGTCATCACCAATCTTGGGGCGAATACGTGACACCCGCACATCGATCGAGCGATCCTGTCCATCGTATTTGATCCCGCGCAGATCATTAAAAATCTCTTCACGGGTGAGTACACGCCCGGCATTGCGTGCCAACAGCCACAAGAGGTCAAACTCCGCGCTGGTCAAATCGATGCGCTCCCCCGACAGCCAGGCTTCACGGGTGGCATTATCGATTTCCAGGTTCTCGAAACGCAGGCGTATCTCGCCTTCAGAGGCGGGCCCATCGGCACGTCGCAATAGCGCCCGCATGCGGGCCAAGAGTACTCTGGGCTGAACAGGCTTGGGCACATAGTCGTCTGCGCCCATTTCCAGCCCCAACACCTGATCCAGATCGTCAGTACGTGCCGTCAACATCATGATCGGCCCCGCAAAGTTGGGCCGCACGCGACGACAGATCGCCAGGCCATCTTCCCCGGGCAGCATTAAATCAAGAATCACCAGATCCGGCTGCAGTGTCAGAATGCGATCCACCCCCTTAGCCCCATCAGCCTCCAAGGTGACTTGAAAGCCGTTGGCTTCCAGATAATCCCGGGTCAGCTCAGCCAGGCGCTGATCATCTTCGATGATGAGGATATGATCCTTTTCGGGATAATCAGGCTTGTGCGATTCTTGACTTCCAAGCGTCTGAAACTGTTCTTCTAAGTGATCCACCATCCTAGTTGTCAACTCCATGTAAGCTATGTGTCTTATCGCCTGCTTACCCCACGCAAAAGCAGGCTGTTTATGTTTATTAACAGAATACCTCAAAAGTGGCCAAGCGCTTGTCAGGCGACACAATCTGCACGTTTCTTGACCATTTTACCCAAAAGCCGCTGCTTGATTCTTGCCACATCGACAGCTAATGTAAGTGACTACGCTGTCGACAACCTGACAGGAGGAGACGGTCATGGGAAGTGACAAACCCAAAAGTGTCATCAAACGCGTTTACGTACCCACCCAGGTGCGCGATCTGCCTAACGGTGAGAAACTTAAAATCCCCGGGCATTACAAGGCGCCTCCCGGTGAAGAACAAAGCTGATCGCCATTAATCGATAGCCAGTTACCTAATAAGGCAGGCCCGGGGCCTGCCTTATTCATATCGCCGTCATCAGTAACGCGGTACTATCCTTTCGGCCCCAGCAGCAACCAAACGATAAAACCCACCAGTGGAAAAAACAGCAACACCAGTATCCACAGTAACTTGGCCAGACCACCCGCGGTACTTTTCGCTACCTTGATAATGGCCCAAACGATGATGACGAGCCAGATAAGCCCCAGTAATCCACCAACTTCAATGCCCATATTAACTCCTTGTATCGGGATCCATGATTGTGCAGCTAAGCATATAGCTACAGCTGACACAAGCTACCCAGGGGATGCCTGCCAGTTCAGGGCTGCTTGGCGTCCACGCGCTTCGTTGACCCTGGCGCAAATCAGCATCGCCACGCCAAACAATACCGCGCACAGCAGGATGGATGCCTGAAGACCAACCAGCGCCTGCAGCCCTCCCAGCAGTACAATCCCGATGACACCAGCCAGCTTGTTGGCCAACCCCCAAAAGCCAAAGAATTCCGCTGACTTGGTCGTTGGCGAGAATAAGCCGACCAGGGCACGGCTCGCCGACTGACTGGAACCCAGGCTTAGCCCGGCTAAACACCCCACGAACAAGAAGACATACTGGGGTTGCCATTGCCACTCAGTCGCCTGATTAACCCAGTCGGTGAACTCCGGGGTCAGCCAGATCGCCAGAATGGCGGCGATCCACAGCCCAAGGGTGATCTGATAGGTACGCTTGGCACCCAGCCGGTCCTGAATCCAGCCAAAGCCTAACGCCCCCGCGGCCGCCGTAATTTGCACAATAATGAACATGATATTGCGCACGCTTGCTTCCCAACCAATCACCTGGGCGCCGTAAATAAAGGCAAAGGCGATGATGATGTACACCCCTGCCATCGAAAACAGCAGCGATACCAGAAACACTGACAGATCCCTGAAATACTTCAGGTCATGAAAGGTAGCCGTGACGCGCCGACGCGCCGTATGCCAGTAGGATCCGCGATGGGGTTGCGGCGTTGCCCGCTCTTTCAGCCATAAGAAAGTCGGTATGGCGGCCACCAGGAAAAACCCGGCAGCGAAGGGGCCTACCCAGCGAATGCGCTCGAAGTTGTCGGCGCTTGCTTCACCCAGCACCACCAGAGTAAAACCCGCCGCAAAGAGCCCGCCGATATAACCCAGCGCCCAGCCAAACCCGGAAATCTTACCCAGCGACTGAGGAGGACCCAGTGAAGGCAAAAAGGCCGCGATAAATGACTCCCCCATCGAGTAGGCATAATTCGAAATGATGATCAGGATGAGTCCAAGGACCACGTAGCCTGGCGCCACAAAATACAGCATGGCGGTCGTCGCAACGGTGGCCAGATAGCTGAACAGCAGAAAGCGTTTCTTCTCTGCCCGCTCATCCATGATCGCGCCGCATAGCGGTGCGGTAACCACCACCAACAGGTAACTGGTGGCAAGGGCAAGACTCCACAGCAGATTGGCAAGTCTAAAGTTATCGCCGCGGTCGCCGACGATCACAGTGGTAAACAATTCGCCGAACACCACGGTGATAATCAGCAATGTATAGGCTTGGTTGGCAAAATCGAACATCGCCCAGCCAAAAATTTCACGACGCGAAGCGAAGTCTGAAGCCGCTTGGGTAGGTTGAGCGTGCACCATGATGTCTCTCACCTGCTAACAAGATGCCAAGCGTATCAGGTTGGCGTACAAGCGACACGCCTATCGTTGGAAGAATAGAGGTGACAGTCGCGGCGGCTTGCTCTAAGTTTGATTGATCATCTAATAACAGGGACGTTAGTAAATGAAGGAAGCGGGGGCAGGGAGTTATCGTCGAAAGCCGATCGTCAGGCGGTGGCTAGCAGGGCTAGCGACCCTGCTTGCCCCCTTGGCATTGGCTGACGGTTCGCCTTCTGACCTGACGTCGCTGACCCTTGTTACCGAGGAGTACCCGCCCTATAACTATCTGGACCCACAGACCGGTCAGTTGGAAGGTCGAGCGGTCACGCTGCTTGAGTCAATATTCGAGCAGGCTGACACACCTTTCAAGCGTGAAGATATTATCTACTACCCTTGGGTACGCGGCTACGAGTTGGCACAAAACGAACCCAATACGGCGTTATTTTCGACCACCCGTACCCCTGCCCGGGAAGCACACTTCAAATGGGTCGGCCCCATTGCTCGCGACCGGGTCGTGTTGTTGACCTGGGATCATCAGGTCGCTCGGCTCAGCTCGCTGGAAGAGGCGATTGACAAACGGTTAAGCATCACGGTGATCCGTGAAGATATTGGCGCTCAAGCGCTGCAAGAAGCCGACTACCCGGCCGAGTTACTTCGCCCAGCCATCGATAACCGTAGCGCCTTGCACATGTTACGTCGTGGGCGTGTCGATTTATGGGCCTATAGTGATGAGGTAGCGCGCTGGATCGCCACCCGGGAAAGCATTGACGCCAGTCGATTAACGGCCGTGCATACGTTAAGCGAATCGGATTTATACTTTGCTATCAACCCCGCCACGGATCAAGGCCTGGTTAATCGCCTGCAGAAGGCCCTGGAGGACGTTCGTGCTGGACAAAGCGAGGCCATCCGTTATGCGGACTAAGACGTTAAAACAACGTATCTCGTCAGGCTGGCGGTCTTTCCTTGGAACCTTATTGCTGGCCCTTAGCCAGCCACTCAGTGCGGCGCCGCTGATCATCAATACCGAAGATTACCCGCCCTTCAATTACCCAAGTGAGCAAGGAGAGATCATAGGTAGCGCCACCCAGTTGCTGCGCGAGGCCTTGCGCGCGGCGGATATTGACGCGGAGTTTCGGCTACTTCCCTGGGCCAGGGCCTACACCGCTGCACGCCTGCGCGAGCAAAACTGCGTTTACTCCACCACCCGCACCGCCGAACGCGAGGCTCTCTTTCGCTGGGCGGGGCCACTGGCGATCAATGAGTGGGCCGCGTTCAGCCTGGCGGGCCAGGATATCAAGGCGAGCTCAATACAAGAGCTGGCTGACTTTCGCGTGGGCAGCTTCCGCGAAGATGCGGTGGGTAATCATGTCGCTGCGCAGGGGATTGACGTGCTGCGCGCTCCAAATGAACGCGAAAACCTGGCCCGTTTGAACGCGGGCCTTGTCGATGTCATCGTCACCGGCAAGGCAACCGGCGAGTTTCTGGCCAACGCCAAAAACGTGGCGCTGAGTCATCTCTTTACGTTTTATCGAGCGCCGCTGTACCTTGCCTGTCATACCAGCGTGTCCAAGGATCTGATCAAGCGGCTACAGCATAACCTTCCTACCCTTGGCGAGACACGCGGAGTTTCGCGCCATGAATAAAACATCCCTACCGTTGCGCTCGGGTAGTCTGACGTCCAAGCAAGCGCTGCTCACCTTGCTGCTGGCTATCTTGATCAGCGTTATCGCAGGCAGTGTGGAGCTGTTCAATCACGCCCTGTCGATGCGCCAGAGCGCCGCCCAGCGTGTCGAACAGCAGTTGGCTATCGTCAAGGGAGCGGCCGCCGAAGCTGCTTTTCAGTTAAACCCTGATCTGGCCCACCAGATTGCCTATGGGTTATTCAGCGATAACGAAATTGCCGAAGTCGCCATCCGCGACGATTTCGGCAGCCCCTTGGCCGCATTTGCTCCCACCGAGGCAGTTGAAACGAGTTGGCTAAGCCAACGACTGTTTGGCGATATGCTGCATTATCGGATTCCGCTTAATTATTACGTGGCCGCCGACTTACCTGAAGCCGAGGTAGGCGAGGTCGAGCTTCGGCTTGACGAGCAGCGCCTAACCCAACAATTTCTCGATCGAAGTATCTCCGTCGTTGGGTCCAGCGTGCTGGAAGCCTTTATACTCAGCCTGTTGATTATTGCCTTTTTCCACTATTTTATTACCCGGCCCCTGCTCAAGGTCCACGACGCTATCACCCATGCCGACCCCGAACGCCCGGGCGAGTGGGATAAACCGCAGTTGCGAGGCCATCGTCATGACGAGCTGGGGCATTTGGTCGACAGCCTCGACCACTTGTTGCAGGCCTTTCAACAAGGGTTGGACCAACGCGACCAGCTCCACCACCTGTCGCATATTGATGGGCTGACCGGCGTTGCCAACCGAAGGCATTTTGACCTGTTTTATCAGCAACAGTGGAAACGCGCCAAGCAACGTGGCCAACCATTCTCGATTATCTTTATCGATATCGACAACTTCAAAGAATTCAATGACCATTACGGTCACGCCATGGGTGATGACACGCTTCGTGCGGTGGCACAGGTGCTGAATAACTGCATCGACCCGGCCCACGACCTGCTGGCACGCTATGGCGGCGAGGAATTTGTCTGCGTCTTGCCCAATAAAGATGAAGACACCGCGCTTGAGGTCGCCCAGCGTTTAAGCCAGGCCGTGCTTTCGCTGGCCATCCCTCACGCCTACTCGAGTACGCATACCCACTTGACCGCCAGCATGGGGGTCGCCAGCACATCTACCCAGACGACAATCAGCCCAGCGGCGCTACTGGCCCAGGCCGATCAGCACCTTTATCACGCCAAGCATCTGGGCCGAAACCGCATCGAAACCCGCCCGCGGACGGCTTAAAACCACCAATGCGCGATAACGGCGGCAAGCCCGATGACAAGCGCCATCGTGACGGCGACACAGACGGCTCGGTCTAACCAGCGGTCGAAGACAGCCCCCTTGGACGCTCGCCGAGTGGCTCCGTGCCGCGTTTGCCTGACCATCAGTCGTTACCCTTCATGGGAGAGATACCCTCAGTGCTTAATGCGCCGGCCACCACCAGGCCGAAAATGATCAGCGTCGAGGCGATGAACGCCGACCTTGCTCCGGGATTGCCGTATAGCCCCTGCTGAAGGGCGCTCGTTAAGGTACAGGGGAGCGTAACACCTGCGCTCTCGCTCTGCATGGAAAGCAGTTTTAACGTTATTGCCAAGCCAGGCAGACTGAACTCTCCTTGACCAGTGTGTTCAAATCAGTGTCACCAAACGAGGGAGGCTTGCATGCCCCACATGAATCGTGATCAACGTAATGCCGCCTGGCAGGCTGCCCACCAATGGCGTGCCCGGGCGACACGGACTCAACCCAATGGCGTCGCGGGTGGCTTAAAGCTGCTTTTCACCTGGCTGGCATTTGGCATGTTGATGATTGTCGGCATCGTGCTAGGGTTTTTCTTCCTGCTGGCCGGTTGGGCCATGATGCCGTTTGTCCGCCACAAGATGAAAAAGCGCATGGAGCAGATGCGCGCCCAACAGGCCCATGACATTGGCGGCAATCACTCTGAGCCTTCTTCAGGCACTCGTCACCGGGATGTGCTTGAAGGGCAGTACGAAATCAAAAGTGAAACGGAAAAGAAAAACTGACGATGTCAGATAGCTTGAATGCCCCTTTTTCACGGCAGCTGGCGTTATTGGGGAGCATGAAGCCAGATAAAGGCAGCCGCCAGGGTCAGCGGCATCACGACCAGGCTGCCCAAGTTACCAATCAACACGATTGAAGCCACTTTGTGCGGCGACAGTCGATACTGCTCCGCGACCAGGTAATTCAGCACGGCTGGCGGTAGCGCACCGAATACCAGCAAAACAGCCGCCTGAAGACTATTCAGCGGCAGCATCACAATCAGCGGTAGCGCAATGACAAGCCCCGACAGCGGGCACAGCAAGGCGCCGAGCAGGCCGGTACGCCAGTCGCTGAAATCGACATCCAGTAGCCGCACCCCGAGCGCAAACAGCATCAACGGGATACACACCCCGCCCAACATGTTCATTGCCTCCAGCAACCATTCGGGTAATGGCAGCCCGCTCACGTTGACGGCCAAACCCGCCAGGCTGGCTGCCACAATCGGCATGCGCAACAAATGCCAAAGCGATGTGCGCGGGTTGAGCATGTAAAGCCCCACCGAAAAGTGCAGCAGCATTTCGACAATAAAGACCACGACCGCCGCCGGAAGCGCTTCCTCACCGAATGCCAGGACCAGCAGTGGTACGCCCATGTTGCCGGAGTTGTTGAACATCATCGGCGGCAGGAAGGTTTTGATATCCAGACCCAGCCAGCGTGCAACCGGCCACAACAACACCCCTGAGCCCAGCACAACCGCTACGGCCGCACCTGCCAGCCAGGCGTAATCGGCCAATGGGGCCTGCCGGTCGGCCAGTACCGCGAACACCAGAAGCGGGACAAACAGCTCCATGTTCAGGGTGTTTAAACTGCGAATATCCGGCGTGCGAAACCGCCCATAGGCAGCCCCCGCCCCGGCAATCAGAAAAACGGGCAGCAAGGTGCCGAGGATATTACCGATCATCGCGCACCTCTGTGCTGTTTACCTGCCGTGTTATCGCCATTCGTATCCCTGCATTAAGGCGCCAGAAAACGCTGCCACAATGTCGTGACGACATTACGGTGCTCGGCGTAGTCAGCGGCAAGCCCCACCGCTTTGTCACCGGTCAACGCGGCCCGATGGGTCGCGCTCCGGTACGCAAGATAAGCGTCCCGAAGCTGTTCCGCCTCCTCCCTGGGTAAGTGCCCACTCTCTGCCAGAGCCTCTAAAATACGGATGTTATCGCTATAGGTCAGGAGTGACGGTGTCTGGTTAGCAAGCGCTAACACCGCGTATTGACAGAAGAACTCGATATCCACCATGCCACCGGCGTCGTGCTTGAGATTGAAAGTATCTCCCCCGCTTTTGGTAGCAAGATGATCGCGCATTTTTTGACGCATATTGACCACCTCTCCCCGCAAGGCGGCTGTATCCCGCTGGCGCCCCAGAATATCACCGCGCAGCTGATCAAACTTGTCTGCCAACGATGCGTTGCCGGCCACCACCCGTGCGCGAACCAGCGCCTGGTGCTCCCAGGTCCAGGCGTGCTGGCGCTGATAATCGGCAAAGGCGGCAAGCGAGGTGACCAACAGGCCGGAATTACCCGAAGGCCTGAGCCGCATGTCGACCTCATACAGGCTGCCCGCCGGCGTCACCGCCGTGAGCAGATGAATAATCCGCTGGCCCAGGCGGGTAAAAAATACCGGCGTATCGATGGGCCGCGGGCCATCGGTGGCGCCCTGACCATCGCTATCGTGGAGAAACACCAGATCCAGGTCGGACCCATAGCCCAGCTCGATTCCACCAAGCTTGCCGTAACCCAAAATCAAGAACGCAGGCTCGCGGGAATCACAGCCGCTGGGTACACCATGCTTGGCGGCGAGATGCTTCCAGGCCATCGCCAGCACGGCATCCAGGATCACCTCGGCGATGTAAGTTAAGTAATCGCTTACTTTCATCAAGTGCCGGGTGCCTGCGATATCCGAGGCTGCCACGTGGAGCGTCTGGGCATGCTTGAAGACCCGTAGCGCTTCGAGTTGCGCTTCTTCGTCATCCTCGGGAAGCCGGTTCAGAGTCTGGCGCAGTTCATCCGCCAGCCGGTCTTTATCGGCCGGCGTATAGAGGGTATCGGGGGTCAGCAATTCATCCAGCAGAATGGGGTAGCGCGCCAACTGCTCGGCGATCCAGGGACTCGCCGCGCATAAACGCATAAGATGCTCCAGCGCATGGGGATTTTCACGCAGCAAGGCCAGGTATGCCGTGCGCCGCAGGACCGCTTCGATCAGGGGCTGAACGCGCGAAAGCGCGGTATCCGGCGTGTCATTGTCGGCCAGGGCGTCCAGCAGCAGGGGCATTAGCGCATCCAGCCGCTCAAAGCCAATCCGCTGCATGCTTTGCACCTGACGCGAATGATACAGGCGGGACAGTCGCTTGAGTGTCTTGTCAGGCGACTGGAACCCGGCTTCCTCAAGGCGTTCCAGGGCTTCGTCCTGCTCCAGCTCACCGCGCCACAGCAGCCGCCACTGCCCGAGCCCCGGGGTCTGCTCATCGCTTTCGTTTTCCACCTCGTCTTCTGGCTCGGCAATCACCGCGTCGAAATGCTGACGGACGCGTTCGCGAGCCTCCTCCAACTGGTGCACGAGACTTGGCCAGTCCTCATGACCCATGGCAAACGCGACCCGTTCACGATCCGTTTCGTCGCCAGGCAGTGTTTGTGTTTGGCGGTCTTCCAGGGCCTGCAGGACGTGCTCGATATCGCGCAGGAAGGCGTAATCAGGCAGCAGATCATCCACCACTTCCTGCGGTAACAGTCCAAGCGCTGGCAAGCGTGTCAGTGCCGTCTGCAAGGAAGCCACCTGAAGCTCGGTGTCACGCCCACCGCGAATCAGTTGAAACGCCTGCACCACAAACTCGACCTCACGGATACCGCCCGGCCCGAGCTTGATGTTTTGCTGCATGCCTTTGCGTTTCACCTCGCGGTTGATCATCGCTTTCAGTTCGCGCAGGGACTCAATGGCACCGAAGTCCAGATACTTGCGGTATACAAAGGGGCGCAGTCCGGCCAGCAAGGCCTCACCCGCATCCAGATCCCCCGCGACAGGACGCGCTTTCAGCATTGCATAGCGCTCCCACTCGCGGCCCTGATCCTGGTAATAGCTGGAAAGCATCGCAAAACTGCCCACCAGGGGCCCGCCATCGCCCAGCGGGCGCAGGCGCATGTCCACACGGAAGACAAAGCCATCGGCGGTCATGGCATCCAGCGCAGCGATGAGCTTCTGGCCCAACTTGGTGAAGTACTCCTGGTGCTCAAGCGGCTTGCGACCGCCCTGGGTCTCGCCGTTTTCAGCAAACGCAAAGATCAGGTCAATATCCGAGGACAGGTTCAGCTCGCCAGCCCCCAACTTACCCATGCCAAGCACTATTAGCCGCTGCGGCTCGCCATCACGCGTGGGGGCTGGCAGCCCCCAGCGCGGGGCATAAAACTGTTCGAGCCAGCCAAGCGCCGCTTCAAGACACATTTCTGCCAGTCGGGAGACCGCGTGGGCGGTATCCCACATGGTGTAGCCCGACGGCCGGTTGAGGTCTCGCCAAACGATACCCAGCATACGCGCACGCCGGAAGCGGCGAAGGGCCCGGTGCATGGCGTCCTCGTCGTCGGCATTTTCCAGCGCGCTGGCTAACAACTGGGCCTGGTCCTCGCGGGAGGGCGCGATATCCAGCTCTCCACCACTGTCAAGCGTCGCCAGCCAGTCGGGATAACGGATCAGCGTATCGAGGGCAAAGCTCGAGATCGAAAGCACGCGCAAAAGGGCCTGGCGACGTTCAGCAGACAGCGACTGCCACTCAGCGGATGGCCGTGGCTGGTCGGTCATATCGGCCACATTATCCGCCTGGGAAAGCGCCTCACACAGCCGCTGCCATGCTTGCTTCGTCACCGGCTGAAGCGCTTTGGGTAAGGTATCGAACGGTAAAAACGCTTCATTGAGTTGCATAATGACCTCGCTGCCCTGGAATCTTCATACGTTAGCCGATGAACTTCTGCCAGCCTAACAGTCCCCAGGTGAGCCCCGCGAGTATCAACGACAGCATCACGGCGGCCGAGCCAATGTCCTTGGCCCGCCCGGACAGCTCATGATGTTCGGTGCCGATACGGTCAACGACGTTTTCAATGGCGCTATTAAGCAACTCGACGACCAATACGAAAAAGCAGCTGCCGATCAATAACAGCCAGCTCACCGGGCCCTCGCCTATCCACCAGGCCAGCGGCAGTAGAATGGCGGTAATCGTTACCTCTTGACGAAACGCGGATTCGTTGCGGAACGCCGCTTTCAACCCTTTCCATGAGTAGCGCGTAGAGTGCGCTAAATGCGTCAAACCGGTATGCCCTGGTTTCATGGCAATTGCCTCAAAAATAACGTCATCAATTGGCGAGTATCATGGCTTCAAGATCTTTGGTCAGCGGATCCAGCACCTGCGACCAGTTCAGGTAAGGTGTACTGGCATTGCCGTTGACCAGCACGCTGAATACCCCCCAGCGCCCCTGTGCCGTGCGAAAGTAGCCCGCAGCGGCGCGCACGGCGAAGGGCTGATTAAGCGTACCGGTTTTTAACATGACGTTGTGTTGAAAGGTATCGGAACCGCGCCGGATAAAACGCATCACGCCATTGGCGGGTGACTGAAAGGCCGCGATGAAACTCGGAAACAGCGCGCTTTCATGGAACATCTCGGTCAGCATCACATTGATGCCATGTGCCGACGTGCGGTTTTCGGTGGTCAGCCCGCTACCGCTGTATAGCGTCAGCGGCCCGTGCCCCGGCAGGCTCTCGGCATAATGCTCCAATGCCAACCCTGCTTCGCGAAGTTGTGCCTGGGGAGGCTCCACCAGGTTGAGGGCCAGCACATCGGCCATGTAATTATTCGAATAGTTCATGATGCGCAGTAGCAACTCCTGCAACGGCTTGCTATCCACCGCGGCAAGGCGCTGTGCATCACCCGGCGGCCGTAGCGAGGTAAGTCGCCACCCATCGCGTACGCTGATCCCTGCCTGCCGGAGCATGTCCAGCAGTACCTCGGCGGTGACCTCGGCGGCATCTCCGGCACCACGATAGACATCCCGCGCCCGGGCATTGGTCGATATCTGCCCGCTCAACCGAAAGACATCACCGTCAGC
The DNA here is from genome assembly GCF_024124705.1 of Halomonas sp. Mc5H-6. Classification (NCBI taxonomy): domain Bacteria; kingdom Pseudomonadati; phylum Pseudomonadota; class Gammaproteobacteria; order Oceanospirillales; family Halomonadaceae; genus Halomonas; species Halomonas sp. Mc5H-6. The sequence goes on along the minus strand of NZ_JAMXSI010000002.1, from coordinate 26,586 downwards.
GTTGGTGATCCGTTCGGCGCTGATCTCGGTGCCGCTATTATCGGGCTTGGTGACCACTCGATTGTCAATCGTGGCGCCCAACGACTGGCTGTCGCACAGCGATATACGCGCTGGGTTACCGGGCGCCGACGCCGGTGCGACGTTGGCACACCAGCTACCGAAATTCACCCCTGCCGACGACAGCGGGGCACTATAGGCATTGGCGACGCGCGTCAGCGCATCGCAACGGTCTGTGGTGATGCAGTCCACGGGGCCAAAGCGCCACTGGTTGACAACCAGGGCCCCCTCGACCTGACGCACGCCTGCTTGCTGCAACCGTTGCACCAAACGCCAGATATCTTCAGTGGTGAGGCCGGGGTCACCGCCGCCTTCGAAAATCAGGTCGCCGCGTAACACGCCATCCTGTACGCGCCCGGAACTGATCAGTTGACTGGTAAACCGATGCTGGGGGCCAAAGCGCTCCAACGCAGCAGCGGCCAGATACGCCTTGGTAACCGATGCCGGGGAAAGCTGGCTCATCGGCTCAATGCTTGCCAGCGGTGCCGCATCGGCATTCAGCAAACGCGCCTCGGCGCTGACGGCAAACCCCTTTTCCTGGAGCTGGCCCACCCGGCCAAAGTCGGCCCATAAAGGACAGCTGATCAATAGGCTAAGCACACCCACTGCTGACCGCCATCCCCAATCACTGCTACTAAAACGCTGCCAGCCACCGCGCAACATCCGTCTCTCCTTAATGAACACTCATTTTCGAAAACACCTGTAGCATCACTACACCAGCGACGATCAGGCCAATACCGACGATCCCGGGCACATCCGGCTTTTCGCCGAAAATCACCACACCAACCAGCGTGACCAGTACGATACCCAGCCCTGCCCAGATGGCGTAGGTGATGCCGACAGGCAAGCTGCGCAGCACCAGACTCAGCAAGTAGAATGCCACCCCATAGCCACCGACCACCAGAAGACTTGGCAGTGGACGGGTAAACCCCATTGACGCTTTTAACGCGCTGGTGGCAATCACTTCGGCAATAATCGCCAGCACCAAATAGACAAATGTCATCTCGACTCCAATGCCACACGCAAACGCCATAACGTCTGGCCGCTTTGATGGTACTTGGCCTCGAACGGCGTTAAATAGTCGCCGCTGGGCCCCCATTCACTGACCTCGGCCCCCTGACCGGTCGCCTGGAAAACCGCCATGGCGAACTCCTCAATATACAGCGACCAGTTTGAGCGAACCTCCAGCAAGCCACCCAGCGCCAACAGTGTGGGGAAGACCGGATGTCCATGCCAGCGCATTTTCAAATGCGACGCCTTGGGGTAAGGGTTCGGATAAAGCAGATAGTGCCGCTCGGGCGCCCACCCGGCCTGGTGCGCCAGCCGCCAGAAGTCGACCAGATCGGCACGCACCAGCCGGGCATTCTCAGGTAGCTCGCCATGGGCCCGGGTGAGCCGATCCTCGCTGCGATCGACACCAATCACCGTGTGATCAGGAAATTGCTCCGCCAGCCGCCGGGTCGATAGCCCCACGCCGCAACCTGCATCGAGTATCAGCGGGCCTGTCTGGCGCTCACACCATTGCGCTACCAAGGCGAATGCCGCCTGAGTATGGCTCGCAATCGGCTTGCGCAGTGGATGTGTGAGCCCACGGCTGACCCGGCGGGCCAAATCGTGGTGAGGGCCTGGCTGATTGGTCACCACCGGCCGCGAAGGCTGCTGCATATTGACTCTCATGTAAAAAGGATCCGTTGACCATCGCGTCATGCCCCCCCCGGGGGCCAGCGCGCAATAAATCGCGTAAATAAGGCGATTCTACCAGCCCGACATGGTTGCGGCATGACGCCGCTGCTCGCACGGTGATATGATCATTGGCAGTAACACGCATTTTGTCATATTTATTAAGTGCAAAGCGGCGGGTAAGACTCTTTGCTTATAAGCAACAGGTTTTACTGTCAGTGACGCATTGCCGATAACTGTTATTTAAACCACCGCACCACGAGGAACCCGGCTTGTCACACTTACCGGTGATTGTCGGCATGGGCGGCATCAATCCCGCTGGCAGAACCTCGGGCCATCAGGCCTTCCGCCGGACCGTGCTTGATGCGCTCCCTGCCGACCAGCAACGCCAGACAATAGAGGGGCTGGCGGCATTGATGCGCTTGGCTTCGCCGTCTCCCCAGGGGTGGCACGACAACACAGGGCAGTCCGTCAAAGCGCCCGCGGATACGTTACGCGAATACGTTCTCAACCACACGCTAATTCGCCGCAACGAAGACCCGCGGTTTAGTGAGCCCGGGCTGCCCGCCAATCGCCACGTCAGCATGCAACTCGCCGAGCCGTTGCGCTTTCGGCTGCGCCGTCGGCAGTTGCCTGAGCAGCTACCCAGCAGCTGGCAGATCCAGGATATCGATCTGCGCACGGTTGACGTCTGCGTGCCTGCGGGCGAAATGAACGCCCTGCTGCCCGATGCGCAGCCCCCCAAGGTACGCGCGGCCGCTCAACTGCCGACCGGCTTCGATCCCGCAAGCCTTTACCGCAGCGTACATCACCCTCGCGGTCTGGCGATGTCAGTGTTTGGCGCCAGCGACTGCCTGGGCGCCAGCGGCCTTTCCTGGGAACACCTTCGCCAGCAGTTGAATCCGGACCATATTGCCGTCTATGCGGGCAACTCGATCGGCCAGCTAGACGAACAGGGCTGGGGAGGATTGCTCAAGAGCCTGGTCAGCGGGCAGCGCGCCACCTCCAAACAGATGCCGTTAGGCTATGGCCAGATGCCCGCCGACTTCCTGAACGCCTACGTGCTGGGCAGCGTTGGCGGCACCGGCGCCGCGCTGGGCGCCTGCGCGAGCTTTCTCTATAATCTGCGATTGGGTATCGATGATATTCGCGCCGGGCGACGCCGAGTCGTGATGGTCGGCACCGCCGATGCGCCGATTACCCCAGAGATTATCGAAGGCTTCAGGGCCATGGGCGCACTGGCCGATGATGCCAGCCTCAAGGCGCTCGACGCGCTGGAGTTGCTGACCGACGCAGATTACCAACGTGCCTGTCGCCCCTTTGCACGCAACTGTGGTTTTACCATGGCCGAGGCCAGCCAGTTTGTGCTGTTGATGGACGACGCCCTGGCCCTTGAAGTGGGTGCCGATATTCTGGGTGCCGTGCCGGAGGTGTTCGTCAACGCCGACGGCTACAAGCGGTCCATTTCGGCGCCCGGTATCGGCAACTATATTACGCTGGGCAAGTCAGCGTCGTTGATCCGTAACATGCTGGGCGATAACGCCTTGAAGTCGCGCAGCTTCCTGCACGCTCATGGCACCAGCACGCCTAAAAACCGCATCACCGAATCCCATGTCTTCGATGAGATCGCCCGCGCCAACGGCATCGACGCCTGGCCGGTAGTGGCCGTCAAAGCCTTTATCGGTCACTCTCAAGGCAGCGCCGCGGGTGACCAGCTAGTCAGCGCGCTGGGCAGCTTTGCCCACCAATTACTGCCCGGCATCCCCACCCTGGACGCCGTGGCCGACGACGTCTACGCCGACCGCCTGCGCTTTTCGTCAGTTGCCCAGTCGTTTAACGCCGATGCCGCCCTCATCAACGCCAAGGGGTTCGGCGGTAACAACGCGACCGGCGTTGTGCTGTCACCCGCTGTGACCGAACGCCTGTTAACGCAGCGCCACGGCGCCGCTGCCATCCAGGCCTGGAAAACGCGCCGCGAAAGCGTTCGCGAGAATGCCGCCGCGTATCTGGAGCATGCCGACCGAGGTCATTACGCGCCCCGCTATCAGTTTGGCGAAGCGGTACTTGAGGGTCCCGAGCTGGATATTCGGGCGGATCGCATCCATATTCCCGGTTATGATCAGGCGGTATCGCTGGAAAGCGATAACCCTTTCGGCCGCCTGGACGATGAGGAGCCAGCGTCATGACGTACCAGCGCGTCAATATCGCCGTCTACCCGGGCACCTTCGACCCCATCACTCACGGTCATTACGACTTGATCGAGCGTGGTGCCCGCATGTTCGACAAGGTGGTGATTGCGATCGCCGCCAGCCCCGGCAAACACCCCCACCTGGATTTAGCCACCCGTATCGAGCTGGCGCAGGAGGTCTGTGCGGGCTTACCCAACGTGGAGGTGATCGGTTTTTCCAATCTGCTCACCTCCATGATGCACGAACAGGGGGCAACGATTATCCTGCGCGGGCTGCGTGCCGTCTCCGACTTTGAGTACGAGCTGCAACTTGCCAACATGAACCGCGCCCAGAACCCGGAACTTGAGAGTGTCTTCCTCACCCCGGCGGTGGAAAACTCCTACATTTCCTCCACGATGGTGCGGGAAATAGCCAAGCTTGGCGGCGATGTTTCACCGCTGGTCCATCCCAAGGTCGCAGAGACGTTGCGTAAGCACTACACTAGCTGACGACGCTATTGTTGAGTAAAACACTCAGGTAATAACATTACCTGGATGTTAACGCCATCCGTGAGGTATACCCATGGCCCTGATGATTACCGACGAATGCATTAACTGCGACGTCTGTGAACCCGAATGCCCCAACGACGCCATCTCGCCGGGCGAAGAAATCTATGTGATCGATCCCAACCTGTGCACCGAATGCGTCGGCCACTACGATGAGCCCCAGTGCCAGCAGGTCTGCCCGGTCGATTGCATCCCCCTTGACCCGGAACGCCCCGAAACGCACGACCAGCTGATGCACAAGTACCGGCTGATCACGGCTGCCTAGGCGAATCAGGTGCGTATATGGCAGCTAGCCTGGCCCATCATCATCTCCAACATCACGGTTCCGCTGCTCGGGCTGGTGGATACCGCCGTGGTCGGCCACCTGCCTGACTCCCGCTACCTGGCTGCCGTCACCCTGGGCGCTACTCTGTTCAGCTTCTTGTATTGGGGGTTTGGCTTTCTGCGCATGGGCACCACCGGCCTGGTGGCCCAGGCCGTCGGCCGCGAAAGCGACAGCGACGTGCGCAACCTGCTCGGTCAGTCGCTGATCATGGCAATCGTGATCGGCAGCCTGCTGATTGTCTTTGCATCGCCGATTGTCTCCTTCGGACTGTGGCTGCTCGATGGCAGCGAGGCCGCCACTGCGCTTGCCAGAAGCTACGCTGAAATACGCCTCTGGTCGGCCCCGGCGGTGTTGGCCAATTACACCATTCTGGGCTGGTTTCTCGGCCAGCAGAACGCCCGCGTCACGCTGATGATCCTGGTGCTGACCAACAGCGTGAATATCGTGCTTGATGTGTGGTTCGTGATGGGCCTGGGCCTCACCAGCGACGGCGTGGCGTGGGCCAGCGTGATCGCCGACTATTCCGCCCTGGCGTTTGGCGGCTTTCTTGTCCTGCGACAGCTAGGCAAGCTCGAAGGGACTTTTCTACGCAGCCGCCTGGGCGTGCTTTCTGCCTATGCGGCGTTGTTTAACGTCAACGGCAATCTTTTCATACGTACGCTCGGGCTACTGTTTGCCATGGCGTTTTTCACTGCCCAGGGGGCGCGCCAGGGCGATACCATCCTCGCCGCCAATGCCGTACTGCTGCAATTCATCATGCTCACCAGCTATGCCCTTGACGGCTTTGCCCATGCAGCGGAATCGCTGGTAGGGCGTGCTGTTGGCCGTGGCGACTGGTCAGCGTTTGCCGATACGGTCCGGGCGGCGGCGCGCTTTTCCTGGTGGACCGCCGCCGGTGCCGCGCTCGTGTTTGCCCTCGGCGGCAATGGATTGATTGCCCTGCTCACCGGTCTTGAAGAGGTGCGTGCCACCGCCGCTGCTTACTTGCCCTGGATGGTCGTGATGCCGCTGATCGCCGTGTGGAGTTACCTGCTGGACGGCGTGTTTATCGGCACCACCTCCATCGCGGCCATGCGCAACAGCATCTTTATCGGCCTGGCGGCATATTTGCCTACCTGGTGGTTGACCCAGGGGCTTGGCAACCATGGCCTGTGGCTCGCCTTCATGGCATTTACCTGCGTACGCTCGGCTGTCCTGATAGGCTATTACCGCCACTACCGCCTTACGCGCTGGCGTTGATCAAGCAGTTGTCAAACCTGCCTTTTGGGATGAAAAAACTGTCGTTGCCCCGTATATTAGCGGTGCACTTCCTAATAATGAAAAAGTGAGCCTGCCATGTTGAAAATGATATCCAAACCGGCGGTGAAGATGGTCGATCGCTATCTTCCCGACCCGTATATCTTTGTACTGCTACTGACCCTGATTGCTGCTGTCGCGGCGATCGCTATCGAGCGCCAGACGCCACTGGCTGTCCTGCGTTTCTGGGGCGATGGCTTCTGGGGGTTATTGACCTTCTCCATGCAGATGTTGCTGGTACTGGTCACCGGCTTCATGCTGGCCAGTTCGCCACCGGTCAAACGGCTGCTGCAACGCCTCGCCAGTACGGCAAAAAGCCCCGGCGGCGCGATTATTCTGGTCACCCTGGTGTCGCTGACGGCAAGCTGGATTAACTGGGGCTTCGGCTTGGTGGTTGGTGCGCTGTTTGCCAAGGAACTGGCGCGCCTGGTGCGCGTCGATTACCGCCTGCTGGTCGCCAGCGCCTACTCCGGCTTTGTGGTCTGGCACGGGGGCCTGGCGGGGTCAATTCCGCTTACCATTGCCACCGAGGGCCACTTCGCCGCGGATGATATCGGCGTTATCGGCACCGGTTCAACGGTGTTTGCGTTCTTCAACCTGGCCATTGTGGCGTGCCTGTTCGTCTCCATTCCGCTGGTCAACCGGCTGATGCTGCCGGACGAAAAAGACAGCGTCTATGTGGATACCAAGCTGCTAGACGATGAGCCCGAAGCCAAAGGCCGCATTACCCGCCCGGCTGAAAAGCTGGAAAACAGCACGTCCCTGGCCTGGCTGGTCGGTATTCCCGGCCTGCTTTTCCTGGCGGATCATTTCCTGCTGCGTGGGGGCGGTCTGAACCTCAACGTGGTGAACTTCCTGTTCCTGTTTCTGGCGATTGTCCTTCACCGCACACCGCGCAACCTGCTCAACAGCCTGCACGAAGCCATTAAAGGTGGCGCTGGCATTGTCATTCAGTTCCCCTTCTATGCCGGCATTATGGCCATCATGGTGGAGTCAGGCCTGGCACAGAGCATGTCCGAGTGGCTGATCTCGTTTGCCACGGAAACGTCGCTGCCATTCTGGTCGTTCATCAGCGCCGGGGTCGTCAACCTCTTTGTGCCTTCGGGCGGTGGCCAGTGGGCTGTTCAGGCACCGGTCATGCTGCCCGCAGCGGAAGCACTGGGGGCGGATATTTCACGCATTGCCATGGCCGTTGCCTGGGGTGATGCCTGGACCAACCTGCTGCAGCCGTTCTGGGCCTTGCCCGTCCTGGCCATTGCAGGCTTGAAAGCCAAGGATATTATGGGCTTTTGCCTGGTTCAGCTGTTTATCACCGGCGCCATCATCTCGGTTGGCCTGGTGTGGTTTTAAGCTCAGGTAATGCCCCAGCGCCTGCCATATCGGCAGGCGCTTTACATGGATATCAAGAGACGAGTAGAGCCGATGTCGGAAACCCCAATGACCGCCCTGCCCGGTCAGCACGAATTGTCCATGACCGTCTTGATGACGCCTGACATGGCGAATTTCAGCGGCAAAGTTCACGGCGGTGCGATTCTCAAAAAGCTCGACGAGGTGGCCTACGCCTGCGCCAGTCGCTACTCAGGCCATTACGTGGTCACCCTGTCGGTGGACCAGGTGCTTTTCAAGCAGCCCATTCACGTTGGCGAGCTGGTGACCTTTTTGGCCAGCGTCAATCACGTAGGGCGCTCATCGATGGAAATTGGCATCAAGGTGGTGGCTGAAGATATCCGCAAAAAACTGATTCGCCATACCAATAGCTGCTATCTCAGCATGGTGGCGGTGGACGCCAACGGAAAACCCGCTCGCGTTCCGCCACTTGCCTTGGAAACGCCATTGCAGCAGCTACGCTTTGAGAAAGCCGCCCTGCGCAAGAAAATGCGCAAACAAGCCGAGGATCAGGAACAGCTGGCCCAGCAGCAGCATCAATCACAAACGCCGACCTGATCCTGTCTTGCGCGGTACTCGCCACTAAGTCCAAGGAGTTCACCATGCCTGCCAGGGAGCGCTACCCCCACCTGCCAAAGGGCGTTGAGTACGCGCATATCGGCTGGGACTTTTTCATTCTGGCGGCCGTGGTCATCAACCTCGGTTTGCTGTTGTTCGATTCGCTATTTTTACTCCCCCCGATCAACCAGACGATAGAGGCGGTATCGCCGAGTTTTCACAGCGCCTACGCGACAACCATTCACAGCCGTTTTATTACCATCGACCTGTTCTTTGTCGGCATTTTTATCGCCGACGTGCTGCTGGGCTGGGCCGTGGCGATTGCCGAGCGTCGCTACCATCGCTGGTTCTTTTACCCCTTTGTACATTGGTACGACGTCCTGGGCTGCATCCCCCTGAGCGGGTTGCGCTGGCTGCGCATTCTGCGGGTTATCTCGCTGCTGTACCGGCTGCACCGTCTGCGTCTGATCAACGTCAAGGGTTGGTGGATCTATCAGTTCTTCGCCAAGTATTACGATATCTTGCTGGAAGAGCTCTCCGACCGTATCGCCCTGCGGTTGCTGGGGAATGTTCAGCAGCAGATACGCTCAAGCGACTCATTGACCGAACAGGTCATAGACCGAGTCGTCATGCCTCGCAAACAGCAACTCATCCAGGAAATTGCCCAGCGGCTCGAGACGTCGGTGGGCACCGCCTACCAGCACAACCGACAGGCCATCATGGCGGCAATCAGCGACCTGGTCAGCCGTACGCTGCGTGAAAGTCCCGAACTCCAGCGGCTGCGACGCCTGCCCATGGGTGAGCCTGCAGCCAGCGCCATGGAAGCGTCGTTGAGTGGCGTTGCCCAACGGCTGGTGGATGAAGTCGCCCTGTCGATTCACTCCCCCGAGTTCCAACGGCTCGTTGAAGGCGCGGCGGAAAACGGCTTTGACAGCTGGCTGACACCGGACGAAGGCAGTGACCGGGTCACCGAGCAGGTGGTGTTCGACGTCCTGGAATTACTCAAAGAACAGGTCAACCGCCAGCGCTGGAAGGACCGCTACGACTAACCGCACCTAAGCTCTTCGATGACGTCATTATCATCGAGGTGGATATTCAGCCGCCCGGGGCGATGCTCCATAGTGGCCACCTCCCCTGGCCGCAACACGCGGACTTGTTCGGCACCGCTTTGACGCGCCAACGCGTCGCCTGACGTGTCGCCAAGCGGCGTTCCCACGGCGTACTCAATGTCATCCAGACGGCAGGCTGCTTCATCACCGGGAGACTGAGCGTTATCCACCTTCGGGGGCGGTGGCGCACTCGGAACATCGTCTCCTTTGCCTGGCGTCTGGGCACAGGCTGCCAAGAATAGGGGTAAAAACATCAAAACAACAAGCTGCCAACCACGTTGACATGTCATCCTTGAAACTCCTGTCACATAAAAATGCGTTTATAACGCAGCGGGCCGACGCTAAACGTCGGCCCGCCAGGTACCACTTTGCTTAGCTTGCAGCGTCCTGAACGGCTTCACCGCCCTCTTCTATATCCTGGCCTGCGCCACTGAGAGTATTGCAGCCCGCCAGTACGCCTGCCGACATTAAAAGAATAAAGCTCATTGCCAGTAGTTTTTTCATGAGTGTTCTCCTTAACAAATTCATTCACTATCGGGATACTTCAACTCAATTCGTATGAGCCAAAAGCACTTTCAGGGTAACAGCCTTTTCAGGATTACGCCTACTTTGCCGCGCACAGGATGCACTCCCCATTAAGGAACCAAGTAATGACGCCCTTTGTACTCGATGAACGCCTGGCTAACGATACGCAGCCACTGGCAGACTTGCCGCTCTGCCGCGCCCTGTTGATGCTCGACGCGCGCTATACCTGGGTGGTCCTGGTGCCCAGGCATGCTGCGCTGAGCGAGGTGTTTGAACTGACGCCCGACGATCAGCAACAACTCTGGCGGGAGGCCGGCCAGCTGGGCCAGGCAATGAAGGCTGCCTTTAACGGCGACAAACTCAATATCGCTACGCTGGGTAACGTGGTCAGCCAGCTGCATGTGCATGTGGTGATTCGCCATCATGACGACGACGCCTGGCCTGCGCCCGTTTGGGGCCACGGTAGTGCCGAGCCGTATTCACCCGGCGAGCAGCAGGCAATTCAGGCCCGCCTCACGGCGCTGATTGAAACGCTGGACTTAGGGGGCTAACCGCCGGTGAGCGGATTGCCTGACCGAGACGGCGGCTCGCCCAACACCGGGTCACCCACAGGCTGGGCGATGCCCGCCGCCCAGAGGGAAACGCCCAGCGTCACGATCACGATGCCGCCCGCGAGCGCGACCCAGCCAGCTGCGCGCTGGGCACGTCGATGAGTCGCCCCCTGACGCACCAGGCGCCGCTGTGCCCAGCCCCGCGCCACCACACTGGCCAACGCAAGCACCGACACTGTCAGCCCCGTACCCAGCGACATGGCGGCAACAGCGGCCACCCCCACTGCAAACTGGCCCAGCAGGCCTGCAGCGCCCAGCATCAGCACCGCCCCGCTGCACGGGCGCATGCCAATCGCACCGACGGTCAATAGCGCGGTGCGCCAATCCAGCGACTGCTGAGGGCTAATAGCGTGCCCCCCGCAGCATGCATGGTCGTGGTCGTGGTCGTGGTCGTGGTCGTGGTCGTGGTCGTGGTCGTGGTCGCTCACAGCATAAGCCCGGCGCAGTTGGCCGACAGCCCGCCAGCAAAGCCATACGCCCAGCGCCGCCACCAGAAGGAAACTGGCGTATTCCACCCATGCAACGCTGCCCATCGCCTGGCGTGTTACCCAGCCGAGGCCGTAGACCAGGATGGCCACCAACCCGACGGCCGTTAGTCCCTGAAGCAGCGCCGCGGCAAACGAAAGCCCCAGGGCACGCCCTACGGCACCGCCGTGGGACATCAAAAATGTTGCCAGAACCGCCTTCCCATGCCCTGGCCCGGCGGCATGAAACACGCCATAGCCGAAGCTTACGCCCAGCAGTGCTGCCCAGGTGGCCGCCGCTGACTGCTCTGAAAGCGCCGTCAGCGCAAGGGTAAGTTCCCGGTGAAGATCACGCTGCCAGCCGAGCAGGGTGTAACTCATTGACGCTAACCCGCCCTGCCACACGACAAGGCCGACGACGCCCACCCCCAAGGCCAACAGGCATAGCAGCCCCCAGGAGAAACGCCGAGACATCATGGGCACACCACCTGGCCCGTTTCGGCGAAATAACGCCCTAACCCGGGTTCGCCGCTTTCATCGGCATCCAGAAGCGACGCCGCCATGACCTTCTCGGGATCCGGATCCGCGGGCAAGATGGTGAGTTCGCATTGGGGCATGTCACGCAGCACAAGGGCATTGTCGCTTGGCTGGTCACCTTCTGCTTCATGCACCACCTCGAGGTAATACGTCGGGTCATACACCTGATACGTGAGCTTGCTGCCGCTTAATGCTGGCGTGGATGCGAACGGCAGGATAAAAATAAACGTCAGTCGGTTATCGCGTCGCATGGCGGTGTATTCGCTCACCTCCTTCAGCGGCAGACGCTCACCATCTACCCGCACTTCGGTGAAGTAGCCTTGGCTTGAGAGATTGTTGCGTATTTCGCCCCCCAACTGATCCAGCCCTTCGTCGAGCGTCGCCCCATCAACTCGTTGCAGTTCGTCGAACACCACCAAGCTATAGAACGGATCCATTTGCCAGGTTTGGTGCAGCCCCGTTACCCGCCCCTGGTCATCGATAAGCACACGGACGCTGATATCGATCCATCCGTGGGGATGCGCCATGGCGCTCGCACTGACCAACAGGCTCAACGCCCCCATAAAGCCCATCCATCCAGGCGTCAGCCAACGGGTTACAAACCTCATGGTGCCACCTCCAGGCGGCTCTGGAGCGCCACCAACCATGGATCCAGACGGTTCGGCGGTAACGGCTGCCCGCCACGCCACGCCGAAATGCGCACATGGCTTTCCCTGCCTACCTCATTCACCTCGAGCACTAGCCGGTAACCAGGCCAACGTGCCAACACGCCTTCGGCACGCCCAAGCGATAAATCGGCATGGCGCACGACATAACCTTGCTCGATCATCAGGCTAACTGCCGCACGAAAGGTGTCTTCAGCCGGTACCGGATAGACCAGTTCGCGGGGCTCTGGTGGCGGTGTCGTCGCGCAGCCGCTGAGCATTAGCAGCAGCAAGCCAGCCGCGGCCCAGTGAATCACTCTCATGACGGGCTGTCTCCTGTGGCCGTATACGCGTCCAGGGCACGCTGGAATCGCGCGCAAAAATCGTCGGTATTGGCGCTACGCCCCGTGCGCAAGCTACCATACTGGTCAAACCGGCGGATATCGCGTGACACCCGCACGTGATGGTTATCCCACAACAGCGATACACGCTCCACTTCAATGGGCAACTGACCAAACCCACCGCCCAAGCCGACCCCCAAGTGCGACCGGCCGCCAATACCCATTCCACCGAACACGCTCAGCGACGTTCGAGAGCTGAAATGCGGCGAGGCGTAAAGGTCCGACGCGCCATGTAGCTCACGCTCTCGACTGGCGCTTAACAGGCCTAGCCGGGTATCGCTTGCGTCCAGGCTGAACCCCCATTCAGTCAGCACATCGACACTGTCGGTCAAGGTTGAAGATGCAGTGCTTGGGAAGTAGCACGCCTGGGAAGGCGGAGGGTCCGCGTCGGGCAGCGATGACGGTACCGCCTGGCAGCCCCCAAGGGCAAGCAGGCATATGAAACTGAAAGGCATCCACTTCATAACCACTCCCTGGGTTGACGGGTGGCGCTGGTTTGCACCGACACGGCGCGCTAAGCTCACTCTACTGACCATGATCATTGAAAAGGGTGCCCATGCATATCCTGTTTTGCCCAGATAGTTTTAAAGACGCACTGAGCGCCGAAGAAGCGGCACATGCCATGGCCCGGGGCGCCGCACGGGCAGCCCCTGACCTTCATCCGCTGATCTGCCCATTGGCTGACGGCGGTGAAGGCAGCCTCGACGCCCTGATCGCGGCAACCGGGGCCGAGCGTCGCCAAAAAACGGTGTTGGATGCCCTGGGTCGCCCGCGCCAGGCCCATTGGGGCTGGCTTGCCGAGCAGCGTACCGCGTTTATTGAACTGGCAGAAGCCAGTGGGCTGCAACCCCTTACCGAGCAGGAGCGCGATGCGCGTTATACGTCTACCTATGGCGTAGGCCAACTGTTTCTCGCAGCCCTGGATCACGGCGCAGAGAAAGCGCTGCTTTTATTGGGCGGTAGCGCCACCAACGATGGCGGTGCTGGCATGCTCCAGGCGCTGGGGGCCCGCTTGCTCGATAGCCAGGGGCAGGCGCTGCCTCCGGGCGGGGCAGCGCTTGCCGACCTGGCGACGCTGTCATTAGAGGAGTTGGACCCTCGGCTTGGCAAACTTGACATTGACGCCGCCGTGGATGTCGATAACCCCCTGCTGGGCGAGCACGGCGCCAGCGCCGTTTTCGGACCACAAAAAGGGGCGACCCCCGCTCAGGTTCAGCAACTTGACCAGGCGCTTGGCCACTTTGCCGACATCGCGGCCAATGTTCTGGGCCGGGATGACCGCGACCTGCCCGGCGCGGGGGCAGCGGGCGGCATGGGCTTTGCGGCGCACGCCTTCCTGGGCGCCACGCTGAAACCCGGCATCGATATGCTCATGCAGCAGGCCGGGTTTGACACCCTGCTCGCCCAGGCCGACTTGGTGATTACCGGTGAAGGGCGCCTGGACGGCCAGAGCCTTTCCGGCAAGACACCCATCGGCGTTGCGCGGGCAGCTGCGGGGCAACAGGTACCGGTGGTTGTATTAGCGGGCAGTCTGGGCGATGGCTGGCAGGCCTGTTTCCAGGAGGGCGTGACCGCCGCCTTTGCGCTTGCCGATGGCCCCATGTCGTTAAGCGACGCATTACCGCGCACGGCTGAGCTGCTTGAAGCCCGCTGCGAAAACCTGATTCGGCTCTGGCGCGCGGCCCGCCCTTGAAAAGCGACGGCCTCGTCAGCACTTAATACCTACAGACTTAATGGCTACACATTGATAGGTAATGGGCTAGCGCTATGGCGGCAATGCAAAAAACCTGCTTTGCAACGCACGCTCGCCCAATTAACCTGATCATCAACGTCAGTCGCCGCACAGCGGCGCTCACCAAGGAGCCAAGATATGTCCGATACCAACAGCATCGGTCTTCACGAAGGCAGCGCCACCCAACTGGCAGAGAAGCTCAATCACCTGCTCGCCAACTACCAGATTTTTTACATGAACGTTCGTGGCTATCACTGGAACGTCAGGGGCAACGATTTTTTTGAGCTGCACGCAAAGTTCGAAGAATTTTACACCGACCTGCTGACGAAAGTGGATGAAGTTGCCGAGCGCATCCTCACATTGGGCCACAAACCGGTCCACGCCTATAGCGACTACATCAAGCTCTCGCGGATCGAGGAAGACAAAGACGTCCACGATGGCACCGCCTGCGTCAATGGTGTACTGCGCGGCTATCAAGCGCTGATCGAACTGCAGCGTGAGCTGCTGTCCATCGCGTCAGACGCCGACGATGAAGGCACCGCTTCGCAGGCAAGCGATTACATCCGCGAGCAGGAAAAAACCGTCTGGATGCTGAACGCCTACCTCAGTAAATAAGCGCTCAAGAAGCCAGTCACCGAATCAAAACGGCACCCATCAGGTGCCGTTTTGGGTTCAGGGGTTGTGCGCCAGGTCTTCCACCAACGCCCTCAACAAGCCCCAGAACTCGTCCACCGTTGCCAGTTCAACGCGCTCATCCGGCGAGTGCGCGCCGCGAATCGTCGGGCCAAATGACAACATATCGAGGTGTGGATATTTACTGCCCAGAATGCCGCACTCGAGCCCCGCATGAATCACCTTGACCGCTGGCTGTTTGCCTAACAGCGACTGGTGGCAGGCGTTAAAGCGCTTGAGCAGGTCACCGTCGGGATTGGGCACCCAGCCCGGGTAGCCGTGCTCGACATTGACCCTTGCCCCGATCAGTCCAAACAGCGCTTTAAAACGGTCCGCCATGGCCACGACGGCGCTGTCGTGCAGCGAGCGCACCAGTGCACAAAGGTGAAAACGCCCTTTATCCAGGCTTACCACCCCCAGGTTGTTGGACGTTTCAACCACGCCGGGCACATCGGCACTCATCCGTTCGACGCCACAGGGGGCGGCATGCAACGCGGCCACCAGCATGGTGCTGGCATCCAGTGTCAGCGGCTCAACATCTCCGCTTGGGCTGATGGGCTCGGCAACCAGCCGCATACCCTCATCGCCGCTACCCAGCTCACGCTGCAGCGTCTGCGTCAGCTCCTTGACAATTGCCAGCGCCTCTTGCTGCTCATCAACGGGCAGGGCGATATCGGCGAAGGCTTCGCGAGGGATCGCATTGCGCAATGTGCCACCCTGATAGCTCAGCAATCGGGCATCGACATCCTCGAGTGAGCGCAGTACGCGCACCAACAGGCGGTTGGCGTTACCCAGCGGCTGATGGATATCCAACCCCGAATGCCCCCCCTTCAATCCCGTCAGCGACAGCCTGAGCAGGCACTCGTCGTCCCTGAGTGCGGCGCTGGGCAGCTGGGCATTCACGACCACATCAGCCCCGCCCGCACAGCCAATAAACACCTCGCCGTGATCCTCGCTGTCGAGGTTCAGCAGGCGCTCTCCTTCCAGCCAGTTTTCGGCCAGATGCAGGGCACCACCCATTGACGTTTCTTCCTCAAGGGTAAACAAGGCCTCCAGAGGGCCATGGGTTAGCTCTGGGTCCTCAAGCAGCGCCAGAATCGCGGCCACGCCCAGGCCATTATCAGCCCCCAGGGTCGTGCCTTCGGCATGCAGCCAGCCGTCAGCGACATAGGTCGCGATCGGGTCACGCTGGAAGTCATGCGCATGACCGGCATTGGCTTGAGCCACCATATCCAGATGGCCCTGCAGAATAAGCCCAGGAACGTGTTCATACCCCGGAGCAGCCGACTTGCACAGACGCAAATTGCCAAAGGCATCACGGTCGTGGGTCATGCCTTGTGTCTCTGCCCAGGCTTCCAGCAACTCAACAAGCTGGGCCTCATGGCCGGATGGGCGAGGCGTATTACACAGCGTACGAAAATGCTGCCACACGAGTGTGGGGGTCAGCGCATCAAGATGTTCGTTCATGGAAACTCTTTATCATGGATAACCGGCTTACTTTAACGGTCCCGGGCAGCGGGGGGAAGCGGTTGCTGAGCCCAAAGGGTTCGCACCGCCTCGCGTAGCGCTCGCACAGACACGCTCGGCGCATCGGCAAGCGGCTGATTCTGGAACGCCCAGGCAGCCAGTTGCTGGTGCGCTGATTGACCCGTGGCCGACAGCGGCCAGCGACTCGCTTCGCGGGCCAGTGCCTGCAAGGACGACCGGGCAAGGGAAGGGGCCCGATGCGCTGTCGCCACATCGTCGATGTCCTGCCATTCAACCGCGGTCAACGGCTGCTCGGGCAGTTCGCTGATCACCAGGCTCACCACCTCGGCAGGCAAACGCGCCAGTTCAAATGCCAACAAGTTGGGCAGCAGGGCGATAAATCGTTCGGAAAGGGCATCCAGCACTTTTTCACCTGCCGGGTTCAAGGCGCTGGCCACCATGATGGCAAACTCACCGCTTGAAGGTTCCCGGGTAACGCCCAGGCGCACCGCTCTAAACCCTTCGGCACGCCAGAAACGCAGCAGCCCCGCATCCGCGCCAAAGGTCGCGCCATACAGCATGACGCCCTGATCGGCGGCTTGTTGCCGATCGTCACCCAACAGCCTGCCCCCCAACCCCTGACGACGCCAGCCAGGGTGGCAGGCAATACGAACCACCCGCCGCCAACGCGCTGTCAGCGCATCCCGGCAGCCTGCATGCGCCGCCAGTGACTGAGCCATTAAATGCCCCTGGGGGCGGCGTTCTCCGCGCGCCACCTGATCAGCAAGGTCCGTTGCAAAGCCGCCTTCTTCACGGGTGACCAGCACTGCCTGTGGCCGTTGCTGCTGGCCGATAACGCGCAGTTGCATACCGGGGCCATCCAACAACTGGCGCAAGTCGCTGGGGGTCGTGCGATAGTGAGACTGCACCAGCAGACCAAATAATGGGGCCAGCGCCGCCTCGTCCTGGGCCAGTTCATCTCGGGGGACTGCGTACGAAGCCGAGGGTCGCGATAATGCTTCCTTAGCGGTAGGCAACGGCGCGTTCAATAGCAGTAGCTGATTGAGCGCTGTCTCAAGCGGATCCGCCGCCTGCCAGCGAACCGGCGTATTGAGCGTGAGCGCCTTCCAGTCCGGTGTCTGCACATCCAGTACGTGACGAAAACGCAGTGCAAACCCGCGCCCGGACCCCTCGTAACCATGCACGGTGGTGGCAAACGCAAGCCTTGGAAAGGCGGCCAGCCATTGCGCTAACAGCGCCGGGGGTAGCGCTGCGGCTTCATCGACCATCAGGTAGCTGCCGTCGCCGCCCAGCGTTCCTGATGCCAGGTGTTCGCCAAGCGCATCGGGCGTAACGAATAAAAGCTCAGCGCCGTTGGTGAAGGTAAATCGCTCAGGGGTGACTCGGTTGCCATCAGGACATAGCGCCACTACACGCTCAAACACAGCCTCCACGGCGGCCAGGCGTGTCGCGGTGACAATCACCCGCGAGGTTCTCTGCTGCTGTAGCAATCGAACACAGGCAATGCCCAGCGCGGCGCTTTTACCCCGGCCTCGGTCGGCGGTGATGACCAGCGGTCGCCGTCGTTTGAGACCGACCAGGGCCCTGACGGCAGCCGCCTGATCCAGGGTAACGCAATCGGTATCCTCGGGCTTTTGCATTATCGGCGGCGTTGCCACGAGGCGCCCCAGTCGAGGCAGCGCTCCGGGTACCCAGCAGATGATCCGCTCTGACGCTTTCAACTGAGCGGCCAGACGTGCCAGGTAGCGCGCTGTCAGGTCGCTCCACTGCCAGGGGGCGTCGGCAATGCGCGCGTAGTCCGGGTCGGGCTCCCGCCCCCAGTCGTCGGGCGTGATCAACACCAATAGCCCCCCCGCTGTCAGGGTCCCGCCAATGGCACCTAACGCATCAGGATTGAAGCCACCGGCGTGGTCATGGGCATTGACCACCACCAGTTGATGCTCGGTACCGAGCCGGTGAGTGGCCTGATTGGCTTTCAGTGCGGGCTGAACGGGGGCACCCTTGCCTATCCATAGTGGAGAATGCCAAGCCTGGGCTTGCCATAGCGCAACCGCCAGCACTTCACATTGCCTGGCACCGCCTTGCAGCCAGACGAGCTGACGCCAACGCCGCCTCTCCAGCTGTCTTGCCCGTTGAACCAGTAGCGTGATCGACCGTGACACTACCGCTTCGCCGGTTGATAACGACGACATAACATCTCCTCGACGGGATAGGCAGCTTACAACTTTGGTTGCATCACCGAGACCCTTTCAACGTTTTTCACACTTAGGTGTTGTCGCCCGAACGCCCCAGCAACCAACTAACCACATGATTTATATATAAATAAGAAACATCTTCACCCTGCTTGTCAGCCCCCGACTTGGCACAGCACGGATGTTGCATTGCAACGGCCTGAATGTGCTAATTTAAGCATGCAGGGTAATTCATTCCTTTACGTAAACGTAATGCATGCCAACTGCACGAACTGCATCCAAATCTCCTAATAAATCTAACGGCGACCAACAGGATCCAACATGAAAAAAACTGCCAAGTTTGCCATTACAAGTCTCGCTGCCGGTGTTGCATTGGCAGCCATCTCCTCGACCGCTCATGCCCAGCAAGAGTGGACCATGACCACGACATGGCCAGACAACCTGGACCTCATTAAAATTGACCAGCATTGGGTCGAGTTGGTCAACCAGTTGGCAGGCGACGAGCTGCAGATCAACTTCCGCGCTGGCGGCACGCTGATGCCCGGCACCGAGGTATTTGACGCCACCGAAACCGGCGCGATCCAGGCATCGGGCGACTGGCCCGGCTACTGGGCAGGCCGTAGCCCGGCATTTTCGCCCCTCGCCACGACCACCAGCCTGTTCAACGGCGTTGATTACCTCAACTGGATTCAGCAGTGGGGTGGCTGGGACCTCTATCAAGAAGTATATGGCAACTACAACATGGTGTACCTGCCCTACGGGATCACCAATAACGAATCCGGTTTCATGGGCAACACGCCCATCGAAAGCATTGCCGATCTTGAAGGCAAGCGCCTGCGCCTGTCAGGCCGCGATCAGGGCCGTGTCCTTGAAGAACTGGGTGGCTCACAGGTCACGCTGGCCGGTGGTGAAGTTTACCAGGCGATCGAGCGCGGCGTGATCGATGCGGGTGAGTTCTCTACACCGGGCGTCGACTATAACGCTGGCTTCTCCGAAGTGGCAGATTACTGGTCAACCCCTGGCTGGCACCAATCGGCGAGTGTCTTCGGCGTAATGATCAACAAGGATGCCTGGGATGAGCTTTCCGAGGAAACCCAGGAAACCCTGAAAATCGCTGCCGACGCGACGATGGCTTGGTCGCTGGCATGGTCAGAGCGTCAGTCCACCGAGGCCACCGTGAAATTCCAGGAAGATGGCGTCGAAATCAGCACGCTCTCGTCTGAAGACCTTGCCACCATCCAGGACGCGACCAACGAAGTGATTCTGCGCGGCGCATGTGAAGACCCGATGCACGCAAAAGTTTACCACTCCATGATCAGCTATATGGAGCACTACGCGAACTGGCGTGACATCACCGTGCCATTCAACATGAGCCGTTCCATCGACAACCTGCCATCGCTCGAAGAAATCGAAGCCTGCATGTAATTAACCGTCGATAACCGCCCCGATGTCAGCGTCGGGGCGGTTTTTACGTCTAGTGCCAAAATCCGGAATCGGGAGATAACTCATGCATGCGATCGCAACAGCCATTGACAGGTTCAATGAGCTCTTTGGGCGAATTGTTGCACCCCTTATCGCGGTTATCACACTGATTGTGTTGTATGACATCGCGATGCGTTTTTTCCTTGGGCGCCCCAGCGATTGGGCCTTCGACGTGACCAAAATGCTCTTCGGCGCTCACTTTATGCTGATGGCCGCCTATGGACTTCGTCATCACGCGCATGTGGAAGTCGACGTGTTGAAGCGTCTGCTAGCCCGCAGGAAACAGGCGGCCCTGGAAATCGTCGGCTATGCGGTATTTTTCATCCCGTTTATCTGGCTGATGCTGACCTACGGCTGGCTTTTTTTCGAACGCTCCATCAGCCGCGGCGAGACCACCTACGGTATGGTTTCCATTCCGGTGTATCCCGTTAAAGGGGTGATTGTCCTGGCAGCCGTTTTGATTTTGCTGCAGGCCATTGCCATCGTGCTGCGCGCTATTATTCAACTGCGTGAGGAGAACCACGCATGAGTGCAGAATTATTGACTCTGGTGATGTTTGGCGGCCTGCTAGTCGGCCTGTTCATGGGTCATCCACTAGCGTTTGTGCTGGGGGGCGTGGCCGTTATTGGTGCTTTTCTGGGTCCTGGCGCCAACACCCTTGGCATTATTATCAACAACGTCTATGGCAACGCCATGGATAACTACGTGCTCGTGGCCATTCCCCTGTTTATCCTGATGGCGCGGTTTTTGAACGACTCGGGCGTGACCGAGAAAATGTTCGATGTCATGCGATTGTTGCTCGCCAACCTGCGCGGCGGGCTAGCGCTGACGGTGGTCGTGGTCTCGGTGTTGCTCGCTGCCACAACAGGGATTGTCGGTGCGTCCATTGCGGTGATGGGCATGATTGCCCTGGTACCGATGCTCAAGTACGGCTATAACAAAGAGCTGAGCGCAGGTGTCATCATGGCCAGCGGCTGCCTGGGGATCTTGATTCCGCCCAGCATCATGTTGATCCTGATGGCGAGCTACTCCCCCGTCTCGGTGGGTGCGCTATTTGCCGGGGCGCTGGTACCCGGCTTGTTACTTGGCGTCATGTATGCGCTTTACGTGCTGATCATTTGCTATGTGAAACCCTCCTACGGCCCGAAGGTGCCCGCGGCGGAGCGTGCCGAAGTCAGCACCCAGCAGCTCCTGGTCATGCTGGCAAAGTACGTGGTGCCGCCGATGTCATTGATTCTGGGCGTATTGGGGGCACTGTTTACCGGTATTGCAACGGCCACCGAAGCGTCCGCTATCGGGGTTTTCATCGCCTTTATCCTGTTCATGATTTTCGGCGACCGTAAGCTCTCCACCTGCTACAGCACCATGATCGAAGCGGGCAAAACCACCACCATGGTAATGCTGGTACTGGTCGGCGCCACGGCGTTTACCGGGGTATTTTCGATTGGTGGCGGTATGGAGGTCATCAGCGAGGTCGTCCTCTCCATGCCAGGCGGTACGTTCGGCGCTCTGCTGCTGATGCTCTTTCTGGTATTCATCCTGGGGATGTTCCTGGACTGGACGGGAATCGTGCTGCTCAGCTTCCCCATTATGCTGCCGATTGTCGAGACGATGGGCATCGATGTGCTGTGGTTCGTGGTGATGGTCGCCGTTGTGCTCCAGACATCCTTCCTTACCCCCCCATTCGGCTATGCCTTGTTTTACCTGAAGGGGGTGGCACCGCCTGGCGTTGAGATCGTTGACCTCTACAAAGCGGTTATTCCGTTTGTGGCGCTCATTCTGTTCGCGTGCGCACTGATGGCATTCTTCCCCGTTCTGATCACCGGTCTACCCAGCGTGTTGGTCGGCTGATCTTCATCATTCTTCAAGTCATTCAGCCCGGCATGAAGCCGGGCTTTTTTTGGATAACGCCTGACCAAACGCCAAGTGGCTGCAGCCATCGGCGGCCGATGGTACTATTCCTCGCCGCGTGCGCCTTGAGTCGTCGCTGCGATACCCGTTTGCTTTTGCTAGGAGTCTTCACGTGTCCCGCTCCACTTCTGGTGAGTTAGCCGCACAGCGGCCCAGTCCTCAGCGAAAACTGACTCTCTGGTCGGCAGCACTCATCGGCGTCGCATTGGTAGTGGCACTGCCTGTCATCGTGGTATTTGCGCATATTGCGCTGCCGACCGATGGCGTATGGCAGCACCTTGCCAGCACGGTGCTGCCGCGCTACCTGAACAATACTTTTTGGCTTGTCGTCTGGGTGGGGCTTGGCGCCCTGATCATCGGCACAGGAAGCGCCTGGCTGGTCGTCATGTGCCGCTTTCCGGGCAAGCGATTATTCGAGTGGGCATTACTTCTGCCCCTGGCGGTGCCCACCTATGTGATCGCCTACGCCTATACCGACTTCTTACAATTTGCTGGCCCATTGCAAAGCACCCTGCGTGACATCTTCGGCTGGGAACACGGCGATTATTTTTTTCCTAACGTCCGCTCGCTAGGCGGTGCCGCCACCCTTATCACCATGGTGCTTTACCCCTATGTTTACCTGCTAGCCCGTGCCTCCTTTCTTGAACAGTCGGTATGCGTTCTCGACGTAGGCCGTACGCTGGGTCGCGGCCCCTGGCGTCTTTTTTTCAGCGTTGCGGTTCCGTTGGCACGTCCGGCGCTGGTGGGCGGCGTATCGCTGGTGCTGATGGAAACCCTCAATGAGTTTGGGGCAGTGCAGTTCTTTGGTGTCGACACCTTCACCACCGGTATCTATCGCACCTGGTTCGGCATGGGTGAGCCCGTGGCGGCGGCTCAGCTAGCTGCCTGCCTGCTCAGCTTCGTCGTTGTTCTGGTATTACTGGAGCGCTGGTCTCGCGGCAAGCGACGCTACTTCCATACCACCAACCGTTATCAGCAATTGCCCGAATATGCGCTTCACGGATGGCGGGCAGCGGCCGCCACAGCGGCATGCGCCATTCCGATCATCGTCGGTTTTCTGCTGCCCAGCGGCATTCTTCTCGATTTGGCGTTGACGGAAGGAGATTCACTGTGGGGGGAACGCTTTATCGGCTTTGCCTGGAACAGTCTAAGCCTGGCGGCGCTTGCGGCGATCATCGCTGTCGGCACGGCGGTACTGCTCAGCTATGGCGTTCGGGTGCATGACACAGCGCTTGCGCGCTTTACGACACGTATTTCGGCGATGGGCTATGCCATTCCTGGTTCGGTGGTGGCCGTGGGCATTCTAATTCCCTTCGCCTGGCTGGATAACATGATCAATACGGGCTTGCAGGCGTACAACGGCCAGATCATTGGCCTGGTCTTCAGCGGCTCGGCTTTCATCCTGCTCTACGCCTACGTCGTGCGCTTTTTAGCCGTTTCCTTCAATGCCGTAGAAGCCAGTCTCGGCAAGGTCACCCCCAGCATGGACGCTGCCTCTCGCACCCTTGGCCAAACGGCGGGCGGTACATTGCGCTACGTGCACACGCCATTGATGCGCAGCAGCTTGCTTGCGGCGGGCATTCTGGTATTTGTCGATGTCATGAAAGAACTTCCCGCAACCGTCATACTGCGGCCGTTCAACTTCGATACGCTTGCCGTCAGAGCGCACAACCTGGCGTCTGATGAACGCCTGGCTGAAGCCTCTACTTCATCACTGGCGATCGTTGTGGTCGGCATTCTGCCAGTGATACTGCTGAGTATGGCCATGCGTCGCTCACGCCCTGGAACATAGCCGTAACTGTCCAGAATGGCGTTAATGGTCCTCAGCGGCGCGGGGAAACACGAACACCTGCGACAAATCCAGGTGAATATCAATCGGTTGCCCTTCAGCGGGCAGAAAAACCCCAGGCACCCTGGCATGCAAGTGGGCTTCCTGACCGTCGTCTGCATGGGCACAAAGGTGCAGCAGGCTACTACGACCGAGTAACTTGGCCATCACGATATGGCTATGTGCATGGGAATTGACAGGCAGGTCCCGCTCGATGATCCGCAACGCTTCCGGGCGAATCATCACTTGTACGGCCGTCCCATCAGCGATGCCCTCAGCCGGCACCCACCCCACAGGCGTTGTAACATGCCCCTCTTCAACCACGCCCTCGATCTCATTGACCTCACCAAAAAACGTCACCACGAACGGGTCTTTGGGTGAACAGTAGAGCTCTCTTGGCGTGCCTGTTTGCACAATGTGCCCCTCGCGCATCAGCGCAATACGATCCGCCATGAACATGGCTTCTTCCGGATCATGGGTCACCAGCAAGGTCGCAGCCCCGACCTTTTTTAAAACGTGCAGTGTATCGTCGCGTATCCGATCCCTCAGCCGCGCATCCAGGCTTGAAAAGGGTTCATCCAATAGCATCAACCTCGGCTCGGGCGCCAACGCCCGGGCAAGGGCCACACGCTGCTGCTGCCCGCCTGACAGCATATGGGGATAGGTCGACGCATAGTTGGCCATCCCCAACTGAGATAACAACTCCTCGGCACGCTCACGCCTGGCACTTGCCGACAAATGCTTCAGGCCAAAGGTGACGTTTTCCAGCACGGACAGATGAGGGAATAGCGCCGAGTCTTGAAACGCCAGCCCCACGTTACGCTTTTCTGGCGGCACGTGACGTAGTCCTGGCGCGGCAATGTGTTCATCTTGCAAGCTGACACTGCCTTCTTGCAGCGTTTCCAAACCCGCTGCAATACGCAGCAAGGTGGTCTTGCCACAGCCGGAAGGACCAAGCAGGCACACCACTTCTCCCGGTGCCACGGTTAGGTCTACACCCTTTACAACGGTATGCTGGCCAAAAGCGTGCTGCACCTGATGCATCGTTAGCGCCGTCTCATTAAGCGCTTTTTGCGCCGCCTTTATGGTTGCTGTCATTGCCCCACCGCTCTATTCACGATTGCCTGCAACAGACAACCCTACAATACGTTTGAAAGTAATTAACATTCTATTTTCTATTTACTCTATATGCACGCTTCAACGGTAAGTCGCCTTGACGTTAACGGTGCAAAAAGCTCTAATAATCTAGTTAATAATACAACTTATTATCATTAGCAACGTAAGGATTATCGCCAATGAAAACTGCACGTTTCGCCGCCCCTATCGCGGTTGCTCTTGCCAGCTCCGCCTTCGCAAGCCACGCCCTGGCGGATGAGCTTAATGTCTACTCTGCTCGTCATTACGATTCTGACGAGCGGCTTTACGATGCATTTACCGAAGAGACCGGTATTGAAGTCAATATTCTGGAAGGTGATTCCGATCAACTGATCGAACGCATCCAGCGCGAGGGCGTCGCCAGCCCTGCCGATATCATGATGACGGTTGATGCTGGCAGACTATGGCGCGCTGAACAGGAGGGTATTTTCCAGGGAATCGAGTCCGACGTGCTCGCTGAACGTCTCCCCGAATCCATGCGTCACCCTGAAGGCATGTGGTTCGGGTTTAGCCAGCGCGCACGGGCGATCTACTACAACCGTGAGAACGTGGATCCCAGCGACATCACGCGTTATGAAGACCTTGCCAGCGACGACCTTGGGTATAGCATCTGCATTCGTTCGTCCAATAACATCTACAACCAGTCCCTCCTCGCTTCAATGATCGAGCATCACGGAGAGGAAGGCGCTGAAGAATGGGCTCAGGGCGTTGTCGATAACATGGCACGTGACCCAGAAGGCGGTGATACCGACCAGATCCTTGGTGTCGCCAGCGGCGCATGCGACCTCGCCGTCGCCAACCACTATTACTACGTGCGCCTGCTGAAGTCGGACGATGAAGCAGATCGCGAGGCTGCACGCAAAGTAGGCATCATTTTCCCCAATCAGGATGACCGAGGCGCTCACGTCAATGTTGGCGGTGCCGGTGTCGTCGAAGGCGCTCCCAACCGCGAAAACGCCGTGGAATTCCTTGAGTTCCTGGCATCCGATACGGCTCAGGAAATCTTCGCTTCGGGTAACAATGAATTCCCCGTCGTGAATAACGTCAAGCGTGACCCTGTCCTCGAATCATGGGGCAACTTCAAAAAGGATGACGTCAATATCAGCATCCTGGGAGAAAACAATCCCGAAGCGATTCGTA
Source organism: Halomonas sp. Mc5H-6 (assembly GCF_024124705.1). Lineage (NCBI taxonomy): Bacteria > Pseudomonadati > Pseudomonadota > Gammaproteobacteria > Oceanospirillales > Halomonadaceae > Halomonas > Halomonas sp. Mc5H-6. The sequence goes on along the minus strand of NZ_JAMXSI010000002.1, from coordinate 659 downwards.
TCTTTGACCGGGTCGAATGGCGTTAATACCCAGCGTTAACCATGCAAAAAGCCCCACGGTCGACCGTGGGGCTTTTTTTGTCACTGCATTACAGCCGCTTACTCTTCAGCAGCTTCTTCCATTTCGTCACCGGCCTCTTCCATTTCATCGCCAGCTTCTTCCATGGTTTCATCAATATTTTCACCCGCTTCTTCTGCCGGGCCCTGATCATCGCCACAGGCGGTCAAACCAACGGCGAGAAATGCGAGTAAAAGTGCCACACCAATCGTTTTGAATCCTTTATACATCACCATGCTCCTTCTATCACGGTAGTAAACAGTCAAGTGCCGTTACATATTAGATGCCATACATAAATGATGCCAATAAATGGTATTTAAAAGCGAAAAACCCCAGCTCCTTTTGGAACTGGGGTTTTTCTTAATAGGTGCCTGACGATGTCCCGGCCGACGCTCCGGAGGGCGGCTCTCCGCTACTCTCCATGGGGAGACCCCTAAAACAAAAAACCCAGCCGGTTGGCTGGGTTTTCTGCGGTATAGGTGCCTGACGATGACCTACTCTCGCATGGGGAGACCCCACACTACCATCGGCGCGAAGCGGTTTCACTGCTGAGTTCGGCAAGGGATCAGGTGGTTCACGCTTGCTATGGTCGTCAGGCGTAA